>JANRMB010000244.1:0-3628 GCA_033761985.1 Candidatus Sumerlaeia bacterium
AGCCTTTTTATACAGGCTGACGCCCAGTTCCTCTTCCAAACTTTTGACGCGGTACATCAACGTTTCCGGAGTGAGGTACTCATCCACATTCGAATCAAAATAGAGCATTTCAGCGCCGCGGACGAAGTTTCCGTTTCGAGCGAGATAAATGAAGGCTTCGATTTGTTTTTCGTTCATTTTTCACGCTCCAAAAAATCGAACTAATTTCCGAGGGTTTATGGAATCATGCAGGTGATTGGTCAAGCAAACTTTACATTTTCCGCTATTATCAAACATCCAAACCGTCTCCGATGTAGACAAATATCAAGATTGAACAAAACGAAAGCAATGGATGAAAAATTCCAACGTAAACCAAACAAATCCAGCTTTTTACAATTTTCTTTGTAAATGATTTTGCTTGCCCTCTTCCAAATAAATCTTTCAAATTTCAAGCGAATTCGACATTATTTATTCAAAGGTATATTCCATGAATTCACTATTCACCAAAGTGGGTGCAGTAGCACTTTCTGCTGCTCTCCTCTCCGCCACCACGGTCTCCGCACAAGGCACCAGCGCGCGTATTCTCATGTTCCACGATGTTAGTTTCACCGACGGAAAAACCGCCGTCAGCGACGACGTTTACCCCGATAACTTCCGCGACATGATGGAATTCCTGAAGCGAAACTACAACGTCATCTCCATGGACCAGTTTATTGCTTGGCGCCAAGGAACAGGTAGCATCCCCACTAATGCGGTCGTCATCACCTTCGACGATAACTACGAGGGTACCCACGATTTTGCCCTTCCCATCATGCGCGAACTTGGCCAGGTGGGAATTAACTTCGCTCACACCGGGTTTGTGGGTGTTGTGACCAGCAAAGACCACGCGGACTGGAATGAGCTCCGTAGCCAACAGGCAGAGGGCGTTCTCAGTGTGGAATCCCACACCATCAACCACCCAAATCTTACAACCCTGAGCGATCAAACCAATGAAATCGTTGGTTCCAAGTCCGCTATTCAAGCTCAGATAGCTGGCAAAACCGTAAAGTACATCGCCTATCCTTTCGGTGCCTATAACAGCACCACGATTAGCATTGCACAAGGCGCCGGATACGTGGCCGGGGTAACCACAATCGGCGGGTTGAATACCTCAACGACCCCGTACTTCGAACTCCGTCGCAACGGCGTGGGAATCGATATCCGCCTCAATGACTTTAAGTCTATTTTGGGGTATACAGGTAGTGATTCCAACGGCCCAATCGTTTTGGATAACGCCGATACCACCGGCATTACAACCACCGGTACTTGGAGCACTGTGGGAACAAAGGCCACCAACTATGGTCAATACGGAAATACCTACCGCCGCGCCTCCCGTTCCGCCTCGCAAACGGCTACCGCTCGCTTCACACCCACTCTAACGGCCGGGCTTCACGACGTATTCACTTGGGTAAGCAGCGAATCGGATCCCTATCTTACTTCTGCCGACGTCACTCACCGGATCGCCCACAAAACAGGAACCACCACCAAGGTGATCAATCAGCGCGTCAACAAGGCGGGCTGGGTTTATCTGGGGCGTTTTGATTTCAACGCCGGAACAGGTGGCTACGTGGAAATTTCCAATGCCGGCACTACAGGGACTTATGTTTCCGCCGATGCCGTGAAGTTCCAAAAAGTGACCTCCGGCGCTCCTGCACCGGTGGAAGCGCTCATCCTCGATAACGGGACCTCAGCCTTCACCACTTCCGGCTCATGGACTACCAGCACCTCCGGATTCCCTTATGGTGCCAACTGCGTGATCACAACAGGTACAACCGGTTCCGCAGACAAAACAGCCACTTGGAGTGGAACAATTGCCCGCGATGGCTGGTATGAAGTAGGTGTATGGTTCACCACCTCCAACTCAACGTTCCGCAGCAACGCCGCTCCCTTCACCGTTACCCACGCCGATGGCTCCAGCACTCTTCTCGTGAATCAGCAAACTAACGCCACCAACGAAAAACGCTTTGTCTCGCTCGGTACATTCCGCTTTACCGCTGGTACAAAACCTCTGGTAACGCTTGGGAACAACATCAACAGCACCACCCAATATGTTTCCGCTGATGCCGTCATCGTGGATTGGGTAGCCAACTCCCCCACCGCCGCTGTTGAAGTGGTGGTGGACAACACCGATGCGGGCTTCACCGCCTCCAGCAATTGGACAACCAGTTCCGCCAACCCCGGCTACTTGGGGAGCAACTACCGCACTCGCCCCACGGCAAGTGTCAGCGATGCCGCCAAGTGGAATGTCAACCTGCCCTCAGCCGGAAACTACGAGGTCTACGCTCGTTGGACTGCTGACGGAACCCGTGCCACATCGGCCCCCTACATCATCACGCACACCGGCGGAAATACTACCGTCAACGCCAACCAAACACTCAACAACGGAACATGGGTTTCTCTGGGAACCTTCAACTTCACCAGCGGCGCCGCCGATCGTGTACAGCTTTCCTGCTGGACCAGCAGTGGTTCCAACGTGGCGGCCGATGGCGTTCGTTTTGTGAAACGCTAACACCACTCCCTCAACAACTCCATAAGCGCCCTTCTGATTTGCCATCAGGAGGGCGTTTTGATTTCTGGAATCCGTTCCATCCAGTAGCCGGGTTCCCGTTTCCCGTGGGCGATGGCGAGAATCAGGATCGTCCCCTGAGGGTGCTCGGTGTAGATTATTCGATGGGGAAACCGAGGAATCATCCGTTTACGGATATCGAAACCACGCTTCCGCAGAATCACTGGCCAGCGGGTTGGATGATGCCGAACTTCAAAAATACCAGAATGAACCAGTTGGAATAATTCGGCTTGGGGATTCTCTGGATAGAATTCTAGAGCATGAACAAATTCATTCTCCGCTTCTGGGTGGAAGAGGAAATCAAAAACCAAATCGTTCTCTAATCCTTTCCATAACAACTTCGCCTGGGATCGCCTGAACTTTTCCGCTTAGAATCCCATCCAGTCGTGCGGCAGCGATTTCCCCAAGGCGTTCATCTTCCTTCTCCTCTGTTTCGGCTTGATCCTGCAGTGCGAGTTTGTACCGCAACTCAGCGTATTCCTCGGGGCTGAGGCTGTTGATTTGTTCAATCAGTTGGGCAACTTGTGGGCTCATGATTTTCACCTCTTGCGAAATCATTGAATAAACTTGTTTACCATTCAATCCGAATCGGTATCCGGAATCCGTTCCATCCAGTAGCCGGGTTCCCGTTTCCCGTGGGCGATGTCGAGAATCAGGATCGTCCCCTGAGGGAACTCGGTGTAGATGATTTTATGTGGAAACCGTGCAATCATCCGTTTGCGGACTTGGAATCCGCGATGCCGAAGCATGACGGGCCAACGGTTCGGCTGTCCTGAAATATCCAGTAATGATTTTTTGACAACTGCTCTGAATTTCAATCCAATAGAAATTGGATAATAGGTGATCGTTTCATCCAACTCGATTTCAGCATCAGTATGCAGCTCAACCTTGAATGCCAAACTTCTTCTCCAACCGTACGAATACCTCTTCCATGGAAACAGTCTTCGCGTTTCCACTTAGAATTTCATCCAGTCTGGCAGCAGCAATCTCCCCAAGTCGTTTATCTTCCTGCTCTTCTATTTCTGCCTCATCCTGCAAGGCGAG
>JANRMB010000245.1:0-5506 GCA_033761985.1 Candidatus Sumerlaeia bacterium
AGTGATCAAAATCTCCTCACCCGCAACAACCTGATCCAGAAAGTGGGAAAGTCCGTTCTTGAGTTCATTGGTGGCAACTCGTTGCATGGTTGGTTCCTTTCAAGCTTTCTGATAGTACAGAAATTTAAGGCCTTAATTTGCAAGCCTTTTTCAGAGATCTCACTCTGTTTCCATCATCTCCAGCTTGACGCCCCACAATTTCTCTCCTGATGGTTAGCCTTCCTTATCCCGCTTTATTCCGACGCTTTTCCGCCTTCCTCCATGACCAAACCCGCCACCGAATTTTCTCTGGATGCCACCCAACTTGAACTCCCACGGGAGACTTGGGCCATGCGGTATCCGGCGTTGGCGCGCTTCAGCCGAAGCACCGTGGCCATGATCTCCCTCGGGGTGATCATCGTCCTGATTTTTTCCGCGGTGCTCGGCCCCACCCTCTATGGCGTGGACCCCACAGAATCCATCATGGACCCCAAAGACCCCACGGGATTCACCACCATGCCGGCGTTGCAGCCCCCCAGTTGGGATCACCTGGCGGGAACGGATTTCCAAAGTCGCGATCTCTTCGCCCGCTTGCTACTGGGGGCACAGATCAGCCTCGCTGTGGGCTTTGTTAGCATGTTCATCAACCTGGTGATCGGCGTTGGAGTGGGAACAATCGCCGGATGGTTTGGCGGCAAAATCGATACCTTCATCATGCGTATCATCGATTCCCTCTACAGCATTCCGCTGCTTCTGATCGTCATCAACCTGCAACTGTTCATCAGCCCGGTGTTGAACCGCACCCTGGGCGAGATGGAAAATCTGCCGTTTTTGCTCTCGCCGAGTTTGATTAGTATCTACCTGGCGCTTGGGGTCTCCAACTGGCTCACCATGGCCCGGCTCACCCGGGCTGAGGTCATGAACATCAAAAACCGCGAATTTGTAATGAGCAGCAAAGCGCTCGGCGCCAACCCTGTGCGAACGCTGTTTCTCCACGTGCTCCCCAACTGCATGGCCCCGCTGATTATTGCCGCCACATTGGCCATCCCCGAGGCGATTTTCGTGGAGGCCTTCCTGAGCTTCATCGGTATTGGCGTCCCGGAGCCGCTGGCCTCGTGGGGAAGTTTGGCGCAGGATTCCCTGAAGAACATCAGCACGCCCCATACGCTGGTGGCCCCGGCTCTGGCGATTAGCGTCACGATGCTGGCGTTCAATTTGTTCGGCGATGGCCTGCGCGACGCCTTCGACCCCAAAGCGGCGAAGTGACGGTTCTGCAACGTCATTCTCGGCCCAACCGCTCCGCCTCTTCCGGCAGATTCCCCTCCAGATAAGCGGTGCGCAGCATCCCCTCGAACAGAGACGTCCGCAGCGTCGGGTGGGTGATCTCCTCCAGAAGCAGGGCCACCTGTGGGCGTTTCAGGCGGATGCTGGCATCCAGAAGGGCAAACACCACTTCACGGTTGGCACTGTTGGCCCGCACGGCGCGCACAAACCACGGCTCATCCCAGGGGGATTCTCCCTCCGCTTCCGCAAGTTCCACGTAAGGGGGGAGCAGGAACCCGAGCCTTGGGGAAAGCCGAAGCGCCTTCTCGTACCGGGCCAGCATCTCCGCCGGAGTTGGGGCCTCCACCCCCTCCCGGCGATAGAGGTGGTTCCACACGTCGTTTCCGGTTTTGAGGGTGCGCCACACTTCGCTGTATTCCGCAAATCGGGGTTGCTGCACGGCGATGGCAACAGGTTCGGGATACACGTACCCTGGGACGTCGGGGCCTTTGCCGAGGTGTTGTTCAAAGGCCAGCAACAAATCGGGCGGCGTTTCCGCCATGAGCAGTTCCACATAGGCACGGCGATGGGAGGCGGCATCGAGTTCGGGGATCCGGATACTTGGCGCGTGGGCGAGCTCGCGATTCGTTAATCCATCCACATCAATAAGCGTTTCCGTGGGGAGCACCCAACCGGGAAGACCAATGTCCGAAAGGAACAAACTCCCTCCGGCGGGAACCTCCTGCACGAATCGCGCACTGATGGGCCCCAGTGCCACGCCCCAACCCTCGTACAGGCGCCCGTGCAACACAGAGGGATGGAACCACCGGGCTTCGCGCTCGAACCACATGGCATCCCGACTGAAGATGTACACCGTTTCCGTGCGTTGCTGAACGCCCGAGAGCAATACCACCACCGCCGAGCAACAACACCCAAACACCCGTGCCGCCACAACTCCGCGTGGAGAAAAACGAACAACAGTGTCCCCAATCGCCACGGCCACTGCTGTGGCCAAAAACGGCAGAAGAAATTGAAAGAAACGGAATCCCGGCATCCAATCGCCGTTGGTCTTCAACTGGAAGAAAATCAACATCCCCACGGGAACAAGATGGAAAATTCTCACGCGCCAGCTTCCCCAAAGCGCCACGGCACCAAGTGCCCCCAGCATCACGTTGGCGTGCAGCAACTGACCCCAGGGGAGATCTCCGTCCCCGTTGGCTCCTTGTTCCACCCCGTGGAAAAAGAAGAAGTGCAGCAGTTGCCAAACGCCGCGTTCTTCGGCAAAGGCGCTCGGTTGTTTTGCGAAGTAAGTATTCGGAAGCAACTCACCAAAGTACACCATGCGGAACGCCTGAAGAAACAAGACTCCCGCCGCGGCTAGGCATACCGGAACCAGCAAATGACGGAAAATCGACTCACCCTTCCCCGTCCCCGGGGGACATTGGAAAAACCAAAGCAGTGGAATGGGCGAAAGATAATACACGGCATCGATGCGTGTGGCCACGGCTAAGGTGATCAACGCCGGAAAGCCGAAACGTTCCCACCGGGTGGCCTGCGGAAGACGCCAAGCCGATAGCCAGCAGGCAAAAATCAGGAGCGTGTTCAGTGGAGTTTCCATCCCCTGCACCGCCCAAAAGGCGAAGCTTGGTTGGCCGGCGAGGAAGAGCGGCGCCAGCAGATTCCAGCCGTCGTGTTTTCCCCGAAGCACTCCGGCCCCGAACGTGACCAAAAGAAGAAGCAGCACCCCGCAGAGAATTCCCGCAATCTTGGTGGTGAGCATCGGGTCCACACCGGCGGCGAGGCTGGCGGCGGAAAGCACCAACCAGGAGGGATTCGTAAAACCCTCCGTGGGGCGCTCTCCGGGATTGAACGTCAACCCCTCGCCCGCCATCCAGTTCCGAGCGTAGCGGAACGTGATGAACGAGTCGTCTATGGTGTGCGGAAAGTAGTGCAGAGTTTGTAGAAGAAACAACCCCACACAGGCAACAAGGCCAATAGCGAAGAGTGCTTGTGGAAGACGCGCCGATGGGGACACGGAAGAGGATTAGTTGGCGGGGGTTTTGGGTTTGGCGACTTCTGGAAGCACAGGGAACCGCAGACCCCGGGCGCCATCGTTCTTCACCAGAGTGTCCCCGAGGGAGTCCTGACCCAGGTAGCGCACCTCGGTGGTGCGGAGCCCTTCACGCGGGGCAAAGAAGTAGGTAACGGTGGTGCTGGCGGTGGGCTTTTTGGCGCGTGCCCTAATCCGGGCAAACGTTCCATAAGCGCCAACGAATTCCTCAGGCTGACTTGTCCCCACGCGGTACTCGATCAGCCCGCGACTTGGGTAAACGGCGTTGGCGATGTGATAATCAAACGGGAAATCCGCATGGAAGGAACCATCGTGGATGTTCACCCCGTGGGTAATCCAGTTATCGAAGTCATCGTCTAAAACCTGAAACACTTCGGAGTCATATTCCAGCACCACGGAGAGCTTGTCGAAGTTGGAATACACGGTGTTGTCGATCACCAGATCGATGTAAAATTCCTCGCCCACACGCGGGGCACGTTCGGGCCCTGCGATGCTCAACTGCAAGCCCCCCACGCGTTCATCGCTGGAAAGGTAGAGGCTCGGTTCTTCCTGCATCATCAACGCCTCGGCGGGATCGGCGGGAACAACCCGAACTCCGGCGGCCACGACGCCGTCCCCTTCCTCCTGCGGTTCGCCGAGCATGGCGGCGTCATCCATCAGGATATCTGTAAACCCATGGGCGATGTTTCGCCCGAAACGAATGTTGGTGAACAGCGTGGGCTTTACCGCCTTCCAAGAGATATAGATCAAGGATTGGCTGGTGGTCATGGGTTCGCGGAGTTTGGCCACATAGACCACTTGGCCGAGTTTGCGGTTTACTTCGATGATGGGCTCTTCAGCCAAATTGTTGATGAGCACGGAATCATTGATCACCGTGGGATCGAGGAAGGCCGGGTTGTAGTCAATAATCACCCGCACGGTATTGAAGGGGCGATTGCTGGCGTTGAGCAGCGAGACATCGGTGGTGAAGATTCCCCCCTCGGTGATGTCAAAGTCCGTGTTATCGGGGTCACCTTCGGCGTGCAGGCGAAGGAGAAGATTGTTGCTATTGGCGCGGAGTTCAAAACTGGCGGAAGGCGCGGCGGGTGGTGTGGTCTTTTGGGCTGGAGGCTGAGCCTCGGTAGCGGGTGCGGCGGGAGCCGGAGTGTTTTCCGTGGCGGCAGGGGTTTCCGCACGGGGTTCATCGCGGGGAGTTTCCTCGCGATTACGGCGATTACGGCGGTTTTCCCGGGCTTCGTCGTTTTCGTTGTTGGACTCCGTGCGGGTTTCCTGGGCGCGATTGTTGGTACCGGAATTCGAGTTTCGTTCTGGTTCCTGATTTTCGCGGCGGTCGCGGCGGGCGTTGTCGGAGTCCTGCGCGGCCAACGGGGAAACAAGCAATCCCGCCATCAATGCCAACGCCAGAAGAGAAAGGGAACGGTGGAAGCGGGGTGGTTGCATGGTCTTCAGGGCCTTTGGGGTGCAGCAGGGGAAAATCAAGAGAAATGAAGTTTACGGGTTTTGAAGGAGTTCGGCGAGGGCTTTTTGAGATTCCTCCAGAGTGGAATCCACTTTAGCCCAATCAATGGAGCGGAGCACAAGCCCTTCCAAAGGTTGGATCCCTTTCGGTCCCGGTACTCCGGGGCGAACGGGGATTTGGGCCGAGCGCGACTGCGCCAGTTTGGCTTCCACTTCCGCGGAAAGCAGGTAATTCAACAGGGCATCGGCCGCATCGGGGTTTGGCCCACCGGCAATCTTCACCAGTGTGTTTGGTAATACGACCATCCCCGCCTCGCCAGGTTTGGTGTCGGGGTAGATGATGCGCACGGGTTTGCCATCCACAATGGCACCGTAGGCATCATCCGTATCGGTCAGGCACCATACAATCTCCCCGGCGGCGACGGCATCGCGCACTTGGGCATTGCCGGGGTACATCTCAGCATTTTCCAGCGCTTGTGTAAAAAACGCTGTGGTGGCCGGCCCCCCTTGCTCCGCCCAAAGTACGGCGGCGTGGGTGCTGGTGGTTCCAAACAGGGGCTTGGCGAAACCGGCTTTCCCCTTCCATTTAGGGTCGAGGAGGTCTTCCACTCGTGTGGGATGATCGGCTTCGTTGGGGAGAAGCTCGGTATTCACCAGAATCACCCGGGCACGGGAGGCAAAACCCACCCAGTGGCCTTCGGGGTCTTTCAGTTCAGCGGGGATTCCCTCAGCGTT
>JANRMB010000246.1:0-13975 GCA_033761985.1 Candidatus Sumerlaeia bacterium
AGTGGTTTAAAGACCACGTCTGCAAAACCCGGGAAGAACTTGTGGAACGCCTTTGCAAGGCACTTTGCTGGGCTATGGAGCGAACACAAGGAAACATCCAAACTTGCCGCATTCGGCAGGTTATTTAGAAAAACCGTCTAAAAGTAACTTATGCTGATCAAAATACTGATTTAGGTTGGGTTGAATTGGATGATTTCTATAGCTACACAGGACCAATTGAAAGCAACGGCGCAGGTTTTCACCTCATTTACAGTCCGTCCAAAGGCATTGCCTATATTCATGCAGGTGATTGGTAAGTACTCGATTAGTTATCCAATCACCACCCCGCCCATCGGGCACGCCTCCACCAGATGGGAATGGGAGTCTGAGGGTCACGACGGAGGGAGGTGGTTGTGAGTTGGTTTGGTGGAGCTTGCAGAGAGCCTGCTGGTGAATGGGGTGGTGGGAGGGGGAGGGAGTTTATTTTATATCGATGTCAAGGATGGCAAGGATGGGGAGTCGATGGGAATAAGGCCACCACGGAAGGTGGCGCGCCCAGAGATGAGATGCTTGAACCCCCTTACCCCCGCTGGCGGATGACTCTCGCTGGGGCGCCCACGGCGACTGAGTAGGCCGGGAGTGACTTGGTGACCACGCTGTTGGCTCCGATGACGCAGCCATCTCCGATTTCCACGCCGGCTCCCACAAACACTCCCCGACCAATCCATACATCCCGCCCAATCACGATGGGTTTCCCCACAAATCCCTGTTCATGTACGGGTTTGGTGGGGTCGGTGAAGGTGTGATTTTGATCGCGGATGGAAACGTATTCACCAATACGGGTGTTTTCGCCGATGGTGATGCCGTAGGAGGCCACCACGTGGCATCCGGTGTTGAGCGATACGGAATCGCCGATGGTGATCGTGGCGTTGGGCGACGCCGAGAGAAACACTCCACGGCCAACCATGCACCGCCTCCCCAGAGTGATGTTGTTCTCCACACTGCCGAACCGTACCGCGCCGTAGAATTTGGTTCCCCAGCCCACGCTCCGAAACAAACTCCCCGAGAGCAGCGTGTAGAAACACAGGAGCGCGAGGGAGTATCCTTCCCGCTGGGCGCGCCATAATATTTTGACGGGGAGTTTCAGCATCGTTCGGTTTAGCCCTTACTCTTCAGCCAGTGGACGACTTGATCCTTGAAGGGGACAATGAACACCCCCCATGTATCGAACATGTAGCGTTCGATCATGACTTGAAAGTTGAGTCGGCTCTTCTCCAAATCGCCGAGCATCAGCCAGTTGAGGGCGGCAAAGTAATGGGAGAAGGAATCATCGGGGCCTCCGGGGACGACGTCGGCAAAGATCGCCAGCGAGCCCTCGAAGTCTTCCAGTTCGTGGAGAATCATTCCCCAGTTCGCCAAGTCCTCGCGATCGGGAAGGTCGTCGCGATTCTTGGTGGTTCGGTACACCTCCAACCGCTCGCTCACCATACCGCCCATGAGTTCCTCGGCTTCGGCATATTTTCCGCGCATCATCAGTCCGAGCATTTGCATCATGCTGGCATATTGTTGTGTGGGGTCGAGCTCGGCGGAACGTTCACAAGCGGTGACAAACAGGGGGTGCGCGCGGTTTTCCATGTAGTACTTGCGGGCCACGGCAAAGTACTTTGAGGCGAGGCGTTTCCGAGCCCCGGGGTTTTCCCCAACGCGATGATATTCGGCGTCGTAAGGGTCCTTGGCGGTTTCTCCCGTGCTGGGGAGCACCTCGCGAAGGGCGGGTTCCTGGAATCGGAGGGGCCAAAAATGACGATGGAACTCGAAGAGAAACTCACTGTGAAAGAAGAAGGGCTTTTCAGCCAAGTCTGCCGCGGCGGCGGCGTGGTTCCCCCGGCGGGCATGGGCCAGACCGCGCCAGGAACGCGCCACCAAATTCATGGGATTGCGCTTCAGGGCTTCACCAAAATCGAGGATTGCTTCCCGGTCGTCGCCGAGTTGAAAGAACGCCTGACCCCGAAGAACGAGTTCGCTTTCGGTGATCTTTTCCTTCCCCCGCAGGCTCCCCACCACTTCCTGATATTCCCGTCGGTTATAGCGGCTCCACAATTGATCCAACAACATGGCATTCATAAGGCTTCCCAATCCAGATACGGTTGCGCTGGGTTCACTCCTGCAAATTGGATGAGTAAGGCCAAGCAAAACCAGCCAATGCACGGAGGCGTTTTCCCTTTCACCGTCTTGCAGCTCGGTCATCCATCAATCAATCCAAACAAAAGGTACCCCACGATGAAGCGTCCCGTCCCCTTGTTGAACGAAGATCAGATTCAGGAGCAGATGTTGAATCTCCCCGATTGGCAACGGGACGGAAGTACCCTGAAGCGTACCTACACAACTCGGAATTTTCTGCACGGTCTTGATTTTCTCAATCGCATCGCCCCGGAAGCAGAAGCCTTGAACCACCACCCGGACGTCTCACTTCACTACAAACGTGTTGTTATCGCACTGACTACCCACGACAGCGGGGGGCTCACGGAATTGGATTTTCAACTGGCCACGCGAATGGAAGCTGTTTGGAACCGCTGAAAGGCGTTGGCTTACAACATGGGTCGCTTTACGGTGTGGCATCCCTTGAGGACTTTCCCTGAACCCGATGCCCCGAACCATTCGTCTTTATGCCCATGATGTGGAACCCTCCGGCGCGCCTCGGGTGACGCTGGACGTTGCCCGGGTTCTGCAACAGGCGGGGCATGAGGTGCAGTTGTACTTCCCAAAACGCGGTGGTTTGGAAGAACAAGCTCTGGAGTTGGGTGTCCCCACCGGGTTGATTCCCAATCCTCCGGAGTCCTTTCGAAGCGCAACCTGGAGTCGCAAGCTTCAACTCTTGGGATGCCGTGTCCGAACAATCATAACCGTCTACAGTGAACTCAGGAAAGCGGGCAAGCACCCCGTGGCGTGGGTGGGGAGCAGCGTTCTCCCAGAAGTGGCTCTGGGGGCGTGGCTGGCGGGAGCGCGAGTGGTTCTCCACGTGCATGAAGATCTCCCGATCACCCGAAGCAACCGAATAAAGGCACGGTTCTTTTCAGCGATTTGCCATGAGTTTGTTTTTGTCACGAGGCGCAGTACCCGTTGTTTTCGGGGCATTGTTCCCAGCAGCCGCATTCACGTGGTTCCTAATCGGGTGGAGGCACAGTTTCTGAATCCATCGGGAGGCGCACGTCCTCGGCGTTCTGCAGGGGCTCCTCGTATGCTGTTGTTTGTGGGATTTTTGAGTCATCGCAAAGGGGTGGATCTTCTCCTAAAGGCGCTTCCGGCGGTGATTCGGGAGCATCCAGTTACGCTACAATTGGCGGGTTCCGATCCCCTTCCGGGGGCGCCGTTTGAAGCCGAACTGCGGAGCTTGGTCCGCGAATTGAAGTTGGAGGGGTGCGTGGAGTTTCTGGGTTATCGCTCGGATACAAGGGAGTTGCTGGAAGCAGCGGATTTCTTTGTGCTCCCTTCCCGGAATGAATCCCTTCCGCTCAGCTTGGTGGAAGCCATGGCCGTTGGGTGCCCGGCAATCGCCACGGACGTGGGGGGAATTCGAGACATTCTTAAGTCGGAAAAAACCGGCTGGTTGTGTTCGCCGGATTCGGTGGAGGAATTGAGTGCCGTGTTGATTAAGGCGCTCAATCACCCCCACCCCGAATTGATTGCCCAAAAGGCGCGTCGCCTGATTCTACGTCAATTCCAGCCGGAACGAATCGACTCGGCGTTGTTGCAATTGGTGGAATAAACCTTCTCGGAGTGAAGTTACTTGCCCACGAGACTTCCCCCGCAGGAGGAACCGGAACCTGCCGTGCAGCCGAGGCAATGCACCGCCGTGGCAATCGCCCGCTCCTCAAGCACCGCGGAAGTCAGATCGCGCAAGTGAAGTCGCTCCGCACCCAAGGGGAGATTGAGCATCTGGTTGAAGTCGCAGTCGTAGAGCCAACCCTCATAATCCACGGAGACCGTGTTTCGGCACATCAAGCTGGGAACCGTGGCGGGATTGAAGGCATCCACCAGTTTTTGTTCATACAGTTCGAGTTTGCCAGCACGGAGCAAGTCGCTCCGGAATCGGCCAATCGCCATGTTGGTGATGCAGATGAGGGAATCAAACCGCACGCCGAAGTCTTCCCAAAGGCGTTTGCGGTAATCCTGTTCCAAGGCTTTCTGGGGAGGCGGAAGGCTCGGGCCTCCGGGGTTGTAAACCAAATCCAAGCGGTGCCCCGGTGTTTGTTTATTTCCTTCGGTAAGCCCGAACCCCTTCTCATTCAACAAACGCAGGCCATTGATGGAAGCCGCAAAAACGCCGTCTCCCCGTTGTTTGTCCACGTTGTCTGCCGTGTAACAGGGCAGAGACGCCACCACATCCACTTGTTGTTGGGAAAGAAACTCCGCCAAATCCTCATATCCGGGTTCGGAGAGAATGGTGAGGTTACACCGATCAATCACGCGGAGCCCACGGTTGCGAGCCTCCTGCACCAGATAACGAAACGGGGGAGCCATTTCCGGAGCACCCCCGGTGATATCCAGCGTGTGAATCCCGGGAAACCGATCCAGTGTGGCCACGCACATCTCTGCGACGGATTGGCTCATCAGTTCCGTCCGGGTGGGGCCAGCATTCACATGGCAATGACGGCAGGTTTGATTACAAAGGCGACCCACGTTCACCTGTAGAATTTCCAAGGGGGTACGGTGAAGCTTATCGGTGCCGAGGCACTCCTGAAAACGATCGCGGTGTACAGCCTTCGTCATTAGCAACATCCTCCGGACGCCGGTTTGGTTGCGGCTACTTGGGGGGAAGGCCCGCAAGGAAACAACCCAAAGTGGCGGTTTCGATCGCCAGAGACCATAAAATGTGGGGCGAAGCGTGTCTCGCTGACCATGGCGGCGGAGTTTCCACACACCAGCATCGGCCGGTGAGCCTCAAAGAGGTGGTGATCATCCAACGGGAAGGCGTGGGGGAATCCGGGAATCGTTCCACGGTACGTTGCCACTTGGCCGTAGTCTTCACATTTGTCCTCCAGGGAGGCGACCTTGAACGCGCGAACCGTGATGGATTCAAAGTTGGCACCACCCAATCGCTCGGCAATCTCCGGATTCCCGATGGTGATGGCGCCACGGCTTACAACACGGAAATCGGGAACTCCCAAGCGGTTCATCAATCGACGGAAATCCTCCCAATAGAGCGCACCGGCGAGGCATTCCCCCACCAAAACCGGATCTTTCTGCAGCTCAGCGGGAAGCCGGCGATCCGCGAACACATCGGAAAACAGCAGTTCCCCGCCGGGCTTCAACACCCGAAGGATTTCGCGGAAGACTTGTTCTTTGAACGGGGAGAGATTGATCACACAGTTGGAGACGACGGTATCAACGCTTTGATCGGCGATCCCCAGGGCGGCGAGATCCTCAATGTAGCCTTGGTGAAATTGTGTATTCGGTTGGGAAAAACCAAACCGTTTGGCCTGTTCCTGCTCATACTTGCGCGCTACAGCGAGTTGCTCCTCGGTCATGTCCACACCAATAACGCGTCCTCGTGGGCCCACCAATTTGGAGAGCAGGAAGACATCGCGTCCGGAACCACAACCGAGGTCCAGAACAGTGCAACCTTCCAGAGCAGGGGGGATGGGAGAGCCGCATCCATAAAACTTTTCCACCACTTCCGGGGCGATTTCCCGAGCGATTTCCGCCAAGTGCCGGGGCATGGCCTCGCTGCTGCAACAGGCGTTGGTTTGCAGGTCTTCACTACGCGTGAGGACTTTTCCGTAGTATTCTTGAATCACCCGGCGATCAATTGAGGGTAATATGGTTGTGGTAGGATTCATGGAGTGCTCCGAACAGAACGATTCGCAACAGTAAGGTCGTGGTGCATGTCCGGCAATTCCTATTCCGAAAGTCCGTGTTTGTCTGATTATTTACGGGTGATTTTACCCGATAAATTTGAGGACGAAACTTGCTTTGTTTGATCAAAAAGTTCCTGATTACAACTTTTTTTGTTGATTTCGCCCCCTTCCATTCCCAACCCTTCATGCCAAATTTCGGAGAAGCCCCCTCTCCAGAAAAGTTGGTTCGCTGATGTGTGGAATTGTTGGTTACTTGGGCCCGCAACAAGCCGCCCCTATTTTGCTCGCTGGTTTACGCCGATTGGAATACCGCGGATATGATTCCGCCGGTCTGGCCGTTCTCAATCCCCAACTTCATCTCGAACGGAGAAGAACCGTTGGGGCCGTTGCCGAACTGGAACGCTCCCTTCAGGAAAATCCCCTGAGTGCCCATATTGGAATCTCCCATACTCGCTGGGCCACCCACGGAGCTCCCTCGGAGCGGAATGCCCACCCCCATTTGGACGCTTCGGGTCGCATTGCGGTGGTCCACAACGGGATCATTGAAAACTACCGCGCCATTCGCACTTATTTGGAAGGCTTCGGCATCGTTTTTCAAAGCGATACCGATACAGAGGCAATCGTGCAACTCATCGGCTTCCACTGGCAACGTTCTTCCAAGCGCGAAACTGCCGAAGACTTTGAACGGGCCGTGCGCCTCGCCCTTCTTGAAGTGGAGGGCGCTTTCGGAGTAGCCATCCTGAGTGCCGACTTCCCGGAGCTTCTGATTGCCGCGCGGCGGGGAAGCCCCCTCCTTCTCGGCATCGGCGACCGTGAATACTTCCTCGCCAGCGATGGCGGAGCCATTATTGAACACACCAATCAGGTGGTCTATTTGGAGGACAACGAACTCCTCTGCATTCACCCCTGGGGCTACAACGTCAGCACCCTGGATTCCGGTCGTGTGGAGAAGGAAGTCTCCACGTTGGAGCTTACGCTTGAGGAAATTGAACTCGGTGCCTACCAGCACTTCATGCACAAGGAAATCCACGAACAACCCAAAGCACTGGCAAACACTCTTGCCGGGCGAGTGGATACGGACGGGGAACGGGTGATTTTGGCGGGTCTGGAATCCATGGAGCGGGACCTGGGGCGTATACGGCGCATATTGCTGTTTGGTTGCGGAACCGCCTGGCACGCATCCTTGGTCGGTGAATACCTTTTGGAGGATTTGGCGCGAATCCCCTGCACCGTGGAGTACGCAAGCGAACTTCGCTACCGGAACCCAATTATTGAAGAAGGAACCTTGGCTATTGTGGTAAGCCAATCAGGGGAAACCGCCGACTCCTTGGCGGCCCTGCGAGAGGTGAAACTCAAGGGCGCCACGGCGTTTGGTGTGGTGAATACCGTGGGATCCAGCATCGCCCGTGAAACAGATGCCGGGGTGTACCTGCACGTGGGGCAGGAGGTGGGAGTGGCGAGCACCAAAGCCTTTACCGCACAGGTGGCTGTACTGGCGCTGATCGCCACGGATTTGGGGCGGCGGCGGCATCTTTCCCCCGAGCGCACTCATGAGGTTCTTTCCGCACTCAAACAGATTCCCGATCAAGTGGAACAGGCTCTGGAAACTGAAGCACAAATTCGCCGCGTGGTGGAGCGGTTTCACCATCGCCCCAACTGGTTGTATCTCGGCCGGGGGGTCAATTACCCGGTCGCGTTGGAAGGAGCCCTCAAGCTCAAGGAGATCTCCTACATCCATGCGGAGGGGATGCCCGCCGCAGAAATGAAGCACGGCCCCATCGCCCTGATTGAAGAAGGAATGCCCGTGGTGTTTGTGGCCCCAAGAGACCACACGTATGAAAAAGTGCTGAGCAATATGGAAGAGGTGCGCGGTCGGGGTGGGCGGATCATCGCCGTCGCCTCGCGGAGTGATCGCGATCTCACTGAGCTTGCCGATGAAATCATTCTGGTGCCGGAAACACTTTCGATTCTTTCACCCCTGCTCACCTCCGTCCCTCTGCAATTACTGGCTTATCATGCGGCCCTGATCAAAGGGCTAAACGTGGATAAACCACGCAACTTGGCCAAAAGCGTCACCGTTGAGTAATTCAAACAACATCGAATAAGGTTTTTTCTCCATGAATTTTCCAGCTTACTCCCTCATTGTTTATGAAGATTACCATTGGATAAACTTTCTACCATTAGTTTATTTTCGTCCCATTCAAGAACTCCTTTGTGGTGGGGGAAGTCTGTTTTCCAGAGTGGAAATTCTCGCCCAACAACCCATGCAGCTTTGGTGTCGTCCTTCATTGGAAGAAACACTTTTGGAACGGGGTAATCTCGCAGTTAATCAACCCGTCCACCCGGAACAGATGGCCCTGTTTCTTAACGGACGCGGTTTGTGGTCTTCGCTTCCCTCGATCGATAATTCACCTCATTCCGAGGGTTGGGTGGGTGTTGATTCTTCGGGCGAGGTCGCTTGCGTGGCCCTTCCAGCATCAGTGGCAGAATGCTTTTCTCCCTCGACCTTTCTCGATGAACAATTCCTCCATCGGCAAATTCAACATCTCCCCCGTGTGAATGTCTCCCGCTGCGTACGTCTGATGCGATGGCCATGGGAATTGATCCATACCAACGCCATCACTCTGATGGAAGACTGGGAGTTTCGCCAGCATGCCCCCACTTTGGAGGGATGTATCATGGGGGGAGTTCACCTCCTGAGTCGTGACCAGATACATGTGGGGAAGGGATGCAAAATTTACCCCTGTGTGGTGATTGATGCGGAAGCCGGCCCGGTGGTATTGGAGGAAGGCGTCACAGTAATGCCCCATTCCTTCATTCAGGGGCCCGCTCACATCGGGAAAAACACGTTGCTCCAAACGGGTGCCGTGATCCGTGGGGGCACCACCATCGGCCCCGTGTGCAAAGTCGGGGGTGAAGTGGAAGGAAGCATTATCCACGGGTATTCCAACAAACAGCATGATGGCTTTTTGGGGCACAGCTATTTGGGCGAGTGGATCAATATCGCCGCGGACTGCATCAACAGTGACCTCAAAAATACCTATGGCACCATCCGTGTCCCCATTAACGGAGTACCGGTGGAGACAGGTGAAATCTTTATGGGAATGCTCGTGGGGGATCACAGCAAGATTGGAATCAACGTAAGTATTCCAACCGGTGCCGTGGTTGGGGTGAGCTCCAGCGTTTTTGATCCCGCATGCCCGAAGTTTGTCCCGAGTTTTTCCTGGGTGGAAAAAGAGGGAACCGCAACCTACGAAATCAACCGAGCAGTGGAAGTTGCGCGCAAAATGATGGCACGTCGCCGCAAAATGATGACCGCTGCGATGGAAGCCCTGTTTCGAGTAACACAACAGGAGTCGCTTGCTCGAGAATTCCACTTACAATCCTGCTAATAACAAAGATTTTCTTTGTTCTATCGATGGTATTCGCCCAAATAGCAAATAAGGAAAATGGAGCAAGGCGACGGGATTTATCCACAACATCTTCCCTTTGAACGCCTGCCTATTTGGAATTATTTGTGGCTTTGCCAGAGAAAAAATATAAGGAGTTCATCATAGCTAACAATTTCCAAACACTCAAAACAGTGGATTTGCCTCCTTTTTTTCGGTGTTTGGACCATACATAAGGCCTCTTCCGGGATTAATTTTGGGACCTAATTAAGGTTGCAGGGTAACTTTTCAATTTTCATCTAATTAATTTGACTTCGTTGTTTTTTCCTCTTGCAAAAGCGAGAGCAAGAGGAGTGTTGTTCTTGCCGCAACCAAAAAAAATACTGAAGGTAACCAGCATGATGATGGAACTCGATGACGAACTCCAAAACGATGAGGCTCCGGAAGCCGCTGAAACCGAAACCCACGATCTGATTGATCGTTCCTACGCCGAAGAACTCTTCGAAGACCTCAATCCTTCCCAAGAGGAAGTTGAACGGGACAGCCGCCGGGCGGAAGATCGCCAAATCCGCGCTGCGGAAGATCTTGCCCGCTACGGCAACGCCATTGAAGGCGCGGAAGAACATCTGCTTCTCGCCCTTGACTCCCCATCCCTCGATGTCAAACGCCGCGTTGTGTTTGCTCTCGGCCGCATCGGTGAAGTAACCGACACCACCGTCGAGCGCCTTGCAGAATTGCTCAATCATGAGGACATGTTGATTCGGGCAGAAGTTGCGGAAACCCTCGGGCGCCTTGGTGCTCAAGCTGAGTCCGCCGCCGAAGAACTCGCTGCGCGTCTTCTTCATGATTCCGAAGCCGTGGTTCGCCGCTGGGCCGCACGCTCCTACGCCCTCGTCGTCTCCGATCGCAAAGCCCTTGTGGATCTTTTCCTCCCCATTCTCTCCGGAGATGAGGAAGATACCGACGTTCTTCGCGAAGTAATAGAGGCACTCGGAACCGCAACAGGTGACTGCGAATCTGTCATCGCCCGGCTCACAGCAATCGCCGAAGACAAAACCAACCCCCTGCGCCGCGATGCGGAAGATGCCCTACATCATCTGGGGGTAGACCTCGTGGAAGAGTCCGACGAAGAAAACCCTGAGCTCATTTCCGAGGATGAAGACTCCTACGAGGATGACTCCGAAGAGCATGATGAAGTCTATGACGACGAAGTGGAGGCCGAAGAAATGATCGCCGCTCCGGTTCTTGAACCCGAAGCACCTGCAAAGGAAAAAGTTGTGGAAGCTCCTGCGGCCGTTAAGGCACCCGCCGTTGTGACACAAAAAACCGCTGCTCGCAAACCTGCTCCCCGTACCAAGAAGTAACACCCCTGCACATCACATCGGGAGCCCGTTTACTCCGGGTTCCCGTTTTCTTTAATGAGGTTTACCCCAAATGTTTCCCGCTTTACAGCCGGTCAGCGAAAGTTTGAAACAGTTTTTTGCACCCACATTTAACCTCCTCGATATTCCCCTGTCTCCCGGATGCGAGGAATTTCTGAAACTGGGGACACTCGTGCTTATTGGTGGAGCCGAGGATAACAGTAAAGAGCCCTCCATCCTTTCTGCCACGTTGGCACTCTGCGAAGCCAAACGCGTTGTTGTATGCCCCTCTGCCAGTAGAATCGGCGATGAAGTCGGCCGCGACTACCGTTACATCTTCATGCGCATGGGGGCAAAATCCGTTGATGTCATCGATCCCCACGACCCCAAGGATGCGGACTCACCGCGCAATTTGGAATTACTTCAGCAAGCGGATTTGATCTTCTTTAGTGGAGGCGATCAGGTGAAATTGGTTCACCTGATTCGCGAAACGCAGTTTCTCAAAATTGTGCGCCAACGCTGGCTTCAAGGGGCGATCATTGCCGGCACCAGTGCCGGTGCTGCTGCTGCCGGTTCGCCAATGATTTATGACGGCAATCGCCGCGGATTCAACAAAAACGCCGTCCATCAGGAACTCGGGTTTGGTCTTCTCTACAACGTCATGGTGGACACGCACTTCACCAAGCGGCGCCGCCTCTCACGCTTGGCTCAAGCCGTGGCCTCGGGTGTTTGCCCGTTTGGTATTGGGCTGGATGAAGATTCAGGCATTATGGTACGCGGTGACGGAACGTTCACGGTAGTCGGGAGTAGCATGGTGACGGTCCTGGATGGCCGCAGCATGCAGTACACCAATTACCCCATCGTTCCTGATGATGCCCTTATCACGATCGCCGGTCTGCGCGTCGGTTTCCTAGCTCCCGGAACGTCTTTCAACATGGCCACATGGTCGGTCATTCCAACCTTGTAAATCCAAGTTTTCTTGTTCACTTTTGTATTCCACAATTCCTAAGGTAAGAACCATGGTCACCCCCTCCGAGCTTGATTTTGAAGTCTCCAAATTCGCCTTTTTCGATGGCCCCAGCTACTGGCTGCAACGGAGAGCCATGGTGTTCAATCTCTTTATCGATCCAACCGGATACCGTGCGGATTACTATCTACCTGAAGTCGCCAAGGCCATTCCCTCGTTCAAAGGGAAGCAATTCGATCGTATGATTGACCTGTTTGTGGCGGTTCTGATGGAAGCACTCCGTCTCGATATCAATCTCCACATCACAGAGTTTGCTCTTCATCACGATGATGAAGAGGAAGTGGTGGCCGTGGAATATGTGGATGAGGAAACGGCAATCGAGTGCGCGTTCATGGTGCGGGATTTTTTCCGTGCTCTTAACGCTGGGGACACCTTCGACTGGGCTGGAGCGATTCGAACTCTCCAAACTGATTTTGATAAGGCACTCCTCGGCGGCCCCACCATTTATAGTCTTGTGGAAGCGGGCTGGAAGCAAAACATCCCCGTATTGTATCTCGATAAAGAGAACACTTTCCAATGGGGCTACGGTTGTAAAGGGGTTCGCGGACGTTCCACCGTCTTCCACACCGATAGTGTGAAAGATACCGAGTTCACCACCTTCAAGGATCGGGTGAAGGATTTCCTTGCGGGAATTGGCTTCCCTGTCCCCATCGGAGAGACTGTCTACACCATTGATGAAGCGTTGGAGGCAGCCGAAGAAATTGGCTTCCCCGTGGTAGTAAAACCAGTGGCGGGGCATAAAGGTCAGGGTGTTTCCACTAATCTGAAGACCCCTGAACAAGTGGAGGAAGCGATGATCAAAATCCTTCCACCCGATGGCACTGAGGTGGAGGATGGGGCAATCGTGGAACGCTATATCACCGGAAGCGACTACAGACTTCTTGCCGTGGATGGCAAATTTGTGGCCGCTCTGCATCGGGAACCAGCCCATGTGATGGGCGATGGATACCACACCATCGAGGAGTTAATTCTTGAGGAAAACAAAACCGAGAAACGCAAGGATACGATTCGTTCCCCACTTTGTAAAATCCTGATCGACGATACCATTCTCACCTGCCTCAAAGAAAAAGGGATGAGCCTCTCCACTGTCCCCGATAAAGGCGAACGAGTGAATCTCCGCAAAATTGCCAACATCTCCGCAGGGGGAGTTTCCATCAATGAAACCGAACGTATCCACCCCCTCAACAAGCAATTAGTGGAAAGCATCGCTGGGTTCTTTCAAGTGCAATGCCTTGGTATAGACGTGATCACCGAGGACATCAGCAAACCTTGGACTGCTGGGAATTTTGGCATCATCGAGATCAACGCCGGCCCCGGTGTTTTCATGCACACAGCACCTGCAGTGGGTGGTGGAATCGATGTCCCCGCCATTATCATGAAGTCCTTCTTCAGCAATCCTTGTGATGCACGTATTCCACTGATCGTGGGGAACCAACTCTCCTCACGTCTCTGCACTCTTCTGATGAAAGCGATACAAGAACTCAAACCCAAGGCTGTTGTGGGCACACTATGCGCCGAACGCGGTATTTCCCTCAACGGCAACCCCCTGGTAACGGTGGACTCCAAAAAGCGCTCCATCGTGACGTTGCTTCGTCACCCCCGCGTGGAGTTTGCCCTGATTTCCCACGACAAGGATTCCATCTTCGATTCCGGCACCGTTCACGAAGGTGCCGATGTGGTGATCCTGCGCGAACCCCATTATGCCGAAGAAATTCTGGCGCGCGAAGTACTCCCCGAGGGACTACTCATCCGCGTGGAAACCAACGAACAAGGAATCAAAACACTTGTGCTGATTCGCCACGGTGAACGACTTTTGGCAAGAACGCTTGAAGCTGCTGATGATGAGGAAGCACTTATCTGCGAACTCGTTGTCCCTCATCTTCCAGCTATTATCTCTCGTTATCACGAGCGCGTTCATCACTAACCACCCGGAGCCACTCCCATGGCACCCATCACCAACGGCCCCCTAAAGGCTGAATCCATCCATACCCTACATGGCGCCAACTACTTTAGCTGGGATCCGGTGGTGGTGTTGCGGCTTAATCTTGGGCCCTACGATGAAGTCTTCACCAACCAAATCCCGGGCTTTATTGAGAAGCTCAAAACCGCTGTTCCCAGTTTGATTGAACACAAGTGCAGCGAGGCGGTTCGGGGTGGGTTCTTTCTGCGAATGGAAATGGGGACACTCTTGGGGCACGTTTTGGAGCATGTGGCACTGGAGCTCCAAAATCTTGCGGGGATCGATGTTGCCTTTGGAAAAACGCGCTCCACCGCCACGCAAGGTGTGTACAATGTCGTGTTCCGGTATGAGGACCCCAGCGTGGGAATTCGGGCCGGGGAGATTGCCTTTGATCTCCTGAA
>JANRMB010000247.1:0-2510 GCA_033761985.1 Candidatus Sumerlaeia bacterium
TGGTTGCAGATTCACTTCGCGGGAGGGGATCACCAACCCCTGCGCACTGACTTCCACGGTGCGGTTATCGGCTTCCAGGTATTCCACTTCCACCAGGCGCCCCTGAATTTCATCATCGGCCCCTTTCCCCGCTTTGGGGGGAGTGGCCATGAGTTGACGGGTAATTTGAATCCCGACGCCGAGAACAACAATCGGGAGAATCACCCCGAATACCAGGGAGAAAAGAAAACGGGCCATGGCAAGCCCCCGCTTCCGGGGTTTGGCCTGCGCCGGAGAGTCGTTTGTAGGTGTCGTCATGGTGTGGTATCCTCAGGTTGAATCGATGTGGTGGGTTCGGTGGTCTCAGTGATCAGCGGTGGCGTAAGGGGAAGGGGATAGAGATCGGGCTCGCGGAGGAACTGCTGGAAGTCTTCACGCACGGCCCCCTTCTGCATGGTGACCCCACGGGAAAGCGCCCGGTAGAGGGCGATGCGGAATTGCAAAATCTGTTGGCGGGCGGAAAGGAGTTCGCGCTCCAAGTTCTGACGTGATTGCTGGGCATCCAACACACGGAGATATTCCAGCGCCCCACGGATGAATTCGGCCTGCACGCGTTCCTCCACCTGCGTGGCGAGCCGGAGTTGTTCTTCTATGCTGGTGATGATGGCCCTCTGTTCCTCCTCCTGAACCAAAGCGGTTTCCACTTCCGCCAAGGCATCAACCACCGCCTGACCGTAGTTGTTGAGGCGTTCCAACACCACCGCTTGATTGCGCTGCACCTCAATCTTGCGGGAGCCACCATCAAGGATCGGGGCGCTGACGTTTGCCGCCAAGGAGGCGAGCCAGTTATCGAACAAATCCCTCCAGCGGCGGTCGCTGGTCGAAAAACTCCCGGTCAGGGAAACACGGGGATACCTATCCGCCAAGGCTTGCGCCAGGCGTTGATCGGCGGACTGCACCGCGAGCATCGAACTCCGCAAATCAGGGCGCTCCAAAATCCACTCGGAGGGGACACCCGTCACAGGTAATGGGGGCGGAGTGGGAAGTTCTCCGGAACCCGGCTGGCTGAAGCCTTCGGGAATGCGCCCCAGAAGCGTGGCGAGGGAAATCTCCAGCACACGGCGTTCGCGTTCAGCCCGGCGGATTTCCTCCTTCCGCGATTCCAACAATTGCCGTTGCTGAAGTACATCGGCGGCTCCGGAGCGCCCTTGGGAGAAACGGGTCTCCAGAAGGCTCAATGTTGATTCGGTTGTCTCCATCTGGCGGGTGAGGAGGGCAATCTGGCCTTCCTGCTCACGGAGGCGGAAGTACGTGGTGGCCACGTTGGCGGAAAGAGTTACAGCGGCGGTTTGTACGTCCTGCAAACGAGCTTCGGCATCCAACCGGGCGGCGTTGCGCCCGCTGCGGATGCGACCCCACAAATCGAGTTCATAGTTGGCGGAAAGACCAAACGCATAACGGCGGTCGCTGGGGTAATCCACCCGGACGCTCGGGTCCTGCCCGGCCCGAGGTGTTTCAATCTCCCGCTTTTCCAGCGTGCGCGTAAAACTTCCGGTGCTGTTCAGCGTGGGGTAGAGGTTCACCCCCGCCGCTCGCGCCTGGGACTCCGCTTGGGAAAGCCGCTCCCATGAGGCAGCCAGGGAGAAATTCCCGCTGAGCGCCTCCTCCACCAGCTTGTTCAACTCCGCATCGCCGAAGTCCTCCCACCAGCGCTCGTTGAGGACTTCGAGTCCCGATTGGCCAAACGTCTCAGGCGCCACCACCGGCACAGGGACCTCCGGTTTGGTGGTTTTGCACCCCAAAGGAACAACTCCCAAAAGGCACACCCCCCACAGGGAAGGGTGAAGCAGGGGATGATGAGTTGATATTTGCCGTAACAACAGAGAGGCTCCGAAGAGGGATGGAGAGAAAACACAAGGAATCGCCGAGGGAAACTTGGACAATTTTGTCCTACGGGCTCGGAGATGAACGCAATCAGAAGGCCACACCGCTTGGTGCTCCACGTCACACTTCCCAAAAGCCAATTCACCACCCCTTGACAACCTGACGAACAATTTCCTTCATACTCTCCTGAGTGAAGAGTCAATAACCACGCCCTGTTATGAAAGTTGGTATGCTTCAATAATGGATGAGATGGAAAAATCCCTCGTTCCCCCACCCGTGGATGGCTCCCGGGTCTTCCACTACAAGGAGGATTACGTCCTTTTTGGCCTCATGGTGCGCCACGGTCTTGTGGAAATGAACCACCATGATGCCCTCGCCCTTTACCAAAGCCGCCAAGAGAACAAACCCTCGCTCATGGAAATGATGTGCGCCGAAAGCGATTCCCCGGAGAAAATCCGCAAGGACCTGCAGACGCTCCTCGATCTTCTTTCCACCCCTGAACTCAAAAACTACCTCCCCTCCCGGATGCCGCTCCTGGATACCATCGAACTTTGGCGTACCCAGAACGACCCCCATTCCCGCCTTCAGGAAATCGATCTCACCCCCATCCCCATTAATCAGGCGGACACCGTTCCACAGGACGCCCA
>JANRMB010000248.1:0-15958 GCA_033761985.1 Candidatus Sumerlaeia bacterium
CCCTCCGCAAGGGTGCGGATTTCTTTGGAATACGTGGCAGAGAAAAGCAGGTTTTGGCGTTCTGCGGGGAGTAGCTTCATCACCCGGCGCATATCCGGGAGGAAACCCATGTCCAGCATGCGGTCGGCTTCATCCAGCACAAACGTTGAAACCTCGGAGAGATTCACGGTGCGCTGGCTGACGTGATCAAGCAGGCGACCTGGTGTGGCCACGATGAGATCGACCCCTTGCCGAAGGTGATCGGCCTGGGGGTTGAATCCCACTCCGCCGTAAATCACCACGGTGCGGAGCTTCAGATGGGCGCCATAGGTTTTGAAGCTGGTGGCGACTTGATCAGCAAGCTCCCTCGTGGGGGTGAGGATCAGCGCTTTGGGGTTTCGGGAAGGTTTGGCCGCAACCCGGGTGCTGAGCAAATGCAGCATGGGGAGAGCGAAAGCGGCGGTTTTACCGGTGCCGGTTTGGGCTCCGGCAAGAAGATCGTGTCCGGCAAGAATCAGGGGAATAGCCTGAGCCTGCACGGGAGTGGGCGTTGTGTAGCCTTTCGCCGCGAGAGCTTTAAGCAACTCGGGGCGCAGGCCGAAGTCTGTGAATACTGTCAAAAGAGTTTCCTTGTTCGTTCGCATACAGGCCCTCTTGATTTCGCCGCTATCAACAGACGACGAATCGGGGCGTGGAGCATAAGTGAGATGCTCGATAGAAAGCTGTAACGTTGGAGGAAATCAGCGATTATGGAGCGGCTTCCATGCAAAAACTGTGGAAGCGATGGTGGGAAGTGCCCACAGACCCGTAAGGACGTCAACCCCTATTCCAAGAAGCCTCGGTGACTTGGGCGGCTTCACGACTTCCCCATCGGTTTATTCTTTCATCCGTGCCAGCAACAAAACCAAAGCCCAAATAGATGAGCCATCCACCCCCGGGAGTGTTGCCGTTTGAGCAAAGGGAGGTAGTTTAAAGATGCGACGCCCAGCTACCATATACGCCAGAAACGTGAGTGGGAGAAGAAATCGCCGATACCCTTTTCTAAGGAGTTGATATTGCAGCCGCAGGGATTGAAGAATCATCCATGAGAACCAAGGGAGAAGAAAAGCCACGATAAAGAATCGATAATACTTTTCCGGATTCATTAAAACAAAGACGAATCCGTAAAGCTGTGGTTTAGTCATCCCAATCATTCTGAATCGAGTAGCTCTTGTAACATATTGCTCACCAGTCTGTTTGTCGATAATACGAACAGGGATATCACTTTCCGTCTCCATAATACGATCAGAAATGTCTCGTATTGTTTTTTCACCACGACTCATCGTGAGTGATTCCGTATTCAATTGTGAACCCTTATTTTCGGCAAAACGGTTGGAGTCATGATAAAGAAGAATTGTGGACTGGAGAATTTCTCCCAATTGATTTGTATCAAGAATCATATCTGTATGGTTAATTTTCGAATCAAGGAAATCTTTCACAGAGCGATTCTCTTCGGAAATTCCAGGCAAGGTTGGAACAAAAATACCGACTCTGCTAGGCATAGGAATTGGCTCAAAACATAAAAGCTCCAGCTCATCCAGGGTTGCCTGAAAAACATAAGAATTTGATTTTTCATCCATTGGTGTACGCAGACTTCCATAGTTCCTGTAGACCAAGTCTCCGTGTTTTGAATAGACCGCCTGTAATCCAATCCCGAAAACGCTTCGATCCAATTGAACGATAAAGTGATCATAAGGTTTTATTGGTGCAGGAATATCAAAAGGAATATTGGGTTGATTCCGGTTAGAAAATTCCAAATCTTCAGTAATTGTTTTGACAATTATTTTTTGTCCTTCATAACCAATTATTCTATTGATTGAAAATATTTGATCTCCAATTTTAGTTACTTCCCCCGGTAGTGGCAGTATACAAAGCCTCTCAATAAATTCATCGTCATTATATTCCAACCATAAAATATGCGGATTGGCGCTTGAATGATCCAATTGTACGCAAGCTGTTGCAATTCCCTTATTTGGATTTTGTTGAGCACTTATCAGCTGAAAAGAGCTATATGAGTCATCGTACCGATAACCCGTTATGGCATCTGACAATATTGTCTTATGGCTAAATTCGGGCAGTATCTTTTCATTATTAAAATCCATGACAAAATGAATCGATATTATATATTTATCGTTGATCTTATTATACCCAAAAAGCTTGTGGTTATCAATATTTTCACCCAGATGCTCCCCAATCATACTTAGAAGAGTACTTTTTTCAATTAGTTGAAGCTGGGAATCGTAATGCATATCATTGAATTCATCAGGATTTTCCTGCAATTTGGTCCGAATGGAATAACCGATCACTCTTGCGCTGATGCTTTCGCCTATGGGGAAAGTCTCATCCAAGTGAACAATTCTAGAATCTCGGTATTCAAAATTTCTTTGGGAAGAACCACGCCAAATAGGAGTGATTTTTCGTGGATCATCCGTCTCAAACCGATACACAAATTCTTTTTCATACGCCGTTACTTCATATCGCGGTCCGGTGATTTGATCTACTGGTAGGAGTGGAGAGGCGTTCGCGACCATGGTTCGGTCTCGAACCACATTTGTGGGAAACCGGATGGGTTCATGGAACAGCGCACGGCTAATGTCTGGAATTGAGTAGAGTAATAAAAGAAGGAAAACCCCAAAAATCAGGAGCTGCACCGGCAGACTGCGGATCATCAAGCGTAGGAGGGAGAAGACCATACGTCTCACGGTCACAATCGATTCGGGAGCAGTCATATTGTGGCGAAATCGGCCGCGGTCGAGTGGAATCGATCTCCAACATCTCTCCAGACGGGATGCTCCAACAATTGGTTTGTGATTTGCCCCACAAGGTTGATAAACAAGGCCCAGTAGTTTGGAGCTGAAGTGCCCATGGTTGAACAGATTTGGCTTCTCAAAAACATTCCGGCCTTCGGAAATCTAACGGAGGAATCTGCTAATTCCGTTCTTTCCCACGGGGAGGAACGAACCTTGGAAGCGGGTGTTGTGCTGGAGGAAGCGCTCTGCAGTCGGGATGAGGTCTTCTTTTTGATCAGTGGCTCCATTGAAATCTGCTGTCAACACGCCAACGGAAGTCGTGCGCTGCTGAACATCCTCAAGGCCGGGGATTACTGGGGTTGGTTGGAAAGCAGCGCTCCTGATTCCGAGGTGTTGATGCTGCGAACGGCTGAGCCCGTTTCGTACTTCGTTTTTTCTCGTGCTTATTTTGAGGAGATGATGCAGCGGCGGCCCACGGTGGCGATCTCTGTAACGCGGATGCTGGGGTTGCGCACCCGCCGCTATGAGTTCCGGCTCGCCAGTATCCTCTACCAAACAAGCCGTCAGCGGCTCGCGAGCCTGCTTCTGGAAATCTCCCAGGCAACCCCCGAGGAACCGATCTTTCTCTCCCACGAGCAATTGGGCTCGCTGGTGGGGCTCTCCCGGGAGCAGGTGACCCGGATTGTGGGGGAATTTACGTGCGCCGAGTTGATTGAATCCCACCGGCGGAAGATCCGCGTGCTTGACCGCGAGGGGTTAAAAAGCATTCGACTGCAAGCAGAGTAGAGCGCTCTCTCGCTTTTTTCCGAGTTCCTTTTGGAAAAAGTAACCTCCCCACAATTTTCCACTGACACAACTTCCCCAGCGGCCTAAACTCTTTCTATTGGATTTTCAGATTGAGGAGTTCCACGCCCATGATTGGCCTTCGCGGAAAAACGGCCCCGGGTTTCTACGCCCTGTTGCTTCCTTTGTATTTGGCTCTGGGGAGTTTTGTTTCAGCCCAACCCACGGCTGATGTGGTTCTCCCCTCCACCACCGGCCCCACCAACGCCGACTCCGTTTCCTTTTTGGTTCGCTTTAGCGATACCATGCAGAACTTCAATGATGCCAGTGATTTGCTGATTACCCACACCGGTACCGCCAACACTGGTGCCATGATTGTGAATACCGGAAACGACCGTGATTTCAACGTGGATATCACCGGCCTGACTGGCGACGGCACCTTTTCTCTGGCGGTTTCCACGGCAAGCGACGTCGCCGATACCACCGGTACCCTTTTGCTTTCCTCCGTGACGAGTGCCTTGGTGACGCTCGACAACACAGCGCCCGCCGTGGCAACCGTGACGGATGAGGGCGATTATCAACTTTCCACCACGTTCCGGTTTTCCTGGAATGACGCCCTGACCACCGATACTTCCGGCATTTTTGAGACGCGCCTTCTGGTGGGAACCCTACCCGGTTTCGCCGATCAGGGTGTATTCAACGTTACGGGTCAGAATACCTTCGATTTCTCCGGTACAGCAAACACCGTGTACTATGGAAGACTCGCCGCCACGGACAATGCCGGGAACGTTGGTTTGGGCACACCGAGCGACGGCGTGGCAGCGGATACCCTTGGGCCCAACCTCGCCACCCCCACTGATCTCGGGCTTTATTCCAACACCACCGGCGTGACGTTCAACTGGCTCACCCCCACCGATGATCTTTCCGGGGTGAACGTGGTCTTTCTTCAGGCGGGAACAATTCCCGGAGGCAACTCACTCTTCAACGGCGAGGTTACGGGGTTGACGACCCAAGTGGTGAACGCCGCCGAAGGTCAGACGGTTTACGCCCGCCTTGTGGGTGTGGATGCACTGGGGAATATCTCGTTTTCCGGGAATTCCAACGGCATCACGGTGGATACAACGGGCCCCTTCGCTTCCGCTCCCACCGATGAGGAAGACTTCACCACCGCCAACACCGCTACATTCAACTGGTTCAACCCCGTGGACCTGTTGAGCGGCGTGGCCGAGGTTCGGCTTCAAGTGGGAACTGCGCCCGGCTTGAGCGACGTTTACAATGCAGTAGTCACTGGAACGACTGAAACCGTCCCCATTCTGGAAGGCCAGACTCTCTATGCCCGTTTGGTAAGCCGCGACGGTGCGGGGAATACCAGCTTTTCCGGAAATTCCAACGGCATCACCCGCGACACCACGCCCCCGACGATTGTGGGCCCGTTTGACTCCGGCGACTTTACCACCAACTCCACGGTGACGTTCACTTGGGGAGCGATCAGTGACACGGCATCCGGTTTGGCCTTGGCGCGGTTGCAGGTTGGCTCCACCCCCGGCGCCAACAATTTGCTGGACGAGGTCATCACCCCCAGCGGCTTCCGTAATCTCACCATCGCCTCGGGGACTACAGCCTACGCCCGCATCGTGGCGTTCGATAACGCCGGAAACGTCGCTATTAGTGCCAACACCAACGGCATCGCCGTGGATACAAGCACACCGACCGCCAGTTTCGTCAACTTGAGCGACCCGAACTTCCTCTTCCACACGGAATTTTTCTTCCAATTGGTTTCCTCCGAACCGTTGAGCTTATCACCTCTGGACTTCAATCTAGTGGGGACAACGCCGGGTAGCGTGCAAATCATCCCCACAGCCAATCCGTTGGAAACAACCGTGCGCGTGATTCTGAACCAGCCCATTACCGATGGTTCCATCGCGGTGGTGTTGAACGCTGGCGCCACAGACATGGCTGGGAATCCGGTCATCCCGACCCCTGTAAGTGATATTATTCAAATCCGCCGAGCGAGTGTTGCCTCCGAAGATACTTGGATGCTCCACCCCTATTGAGGTATTCAACTTTGTTGCATCAACCTTTGGGCTCCCTGTTTTGGGGAGCCCTTTTTTTCCTTATCACCTTCACTGGCTGCAGCAGTGAGGAAAGACCATCAACCACAAGCCAAACATCTGCATCGGAACATCGGGTGCTTTCCCTTTCCCCCCACGCCACGGAAATCGTTTACGCGCTGGGAGCGGGCGACTCTGTGGTCGGGGTTACGGAATATTGCCGATTCCCCGCTGAGGCTCAGGAAAAGCCCAAGGTGGGAGCGTACCTCAATCCCAACATGGAGGCGATGGTGGCGCTCAAACCCACGGTGGTGCTTCATGCTCCGGGGGCCTCCACGGTTCCGGCACAGCTTCAGCAACTCGGGTTCACCACGCTTCCGGTACCGATGGATTCTTTGGCGGATATCTCCTTGGGAGTTCTGTTGGTGGGGGGTGAAATCGGAAGGGAACAAGAAGCGGAAAACGTGATTGCCACGTTTGAGGGGGAATTGGAACGCCTCAAGAATGGAGCGGAATCGACTCCCAAAAAGCGTGTGCTTCTGGTGTTGGGGTCACCCGGTGAGGGAACCATCTATGGTGTCGGTCCCAAAACATTTTTGGATGAAGTGCTCACCCATTTGGGAACCGAGAATTGGCTAAAGAATGCCCCCGCCACATACCCCACCGTTAGCCGGGAGTCGCTTCTGGCAAATCCGCCAGATCTGGTGGTGGAAATTCATACCGAAGAAGTTGGCGATGCGGAGAGACTTGCGGCTGAATCAAACATGCAAAACGCTTGGAAAACAATTTTAGGGCCCCTCAATAATCATACGCGTGTCGTCTATTTGCTGGAGCCGCACCTCACGGTACCCGGCCCGGGAATGATTCCAAGCATTGAGCGGTTGCAGGTTGCACTCCGGGAGCCTGAGGCGGTACCTCTTCAGCCCTGATGGCTGATCACGTTTTTTCTTCACCTTCTGAACAAAACCAATCTTCCCGCACTGTGCTGCGGGTGGAGGATGTGGACTTTTTCTACCATCGGCGGATCCCCATTCTCCGGGGTTTGAATATCGGATTTGGCTCCGGGATGGTGGCGCTCATTGGGCCAAATGGAGCGGGGAAATCGACTTTGCTTCACCTGCTGAGCGGATGGCTGAAACCCTGCAAGGGCGAGGTATTCCTTGAGGGTACGCCAATGCGAAAACATACGCGGGGAGAAATTGCCCGAACATTGGGTGTTGTTCCGCAACGCGAGGAGCAACTGTTCCCTTTCTCCGTTACCGAGGTGGTGGAACTCGGGTTGTTCGCCCATGGGGGATTTCTGGGGCGTTCCGTCACAGAGGAACAGCGTCAACGGATTCAGGAACTGCTGGTGGAGTTGGGTATTCAGCATTTGGGGGACACGCCCATCACAGAGTGCAGCGGTGGGGAACGTCAACTGGCCTTGGTGGCCCGAGCTCTTGTGGGCTGCCCTCGGATTTTGCTGCTGGACGAACCCACCACCTGGCTCGATCCGTTGCACCAGCGGGTAGTGCTGGAGATGGTTCGGGAATGGCAACAGGGAGCACCCGAGAGATTGGTGATCATGGTGACACATGATCTTTCCCTGGCGTTGAGTGTGGCAGAGCGTGTTGTGTTGTTGAACTGTGGTGAAGTTGCCTATGATGGCACACCCAACGATTTGTTGCAAAATGGATTGCTGGAGGAAGTGTACCGGACGACCTTCGAGTTGAGCGCATTGCCAGGGGGACAGGTGGCTATTCACCCCCGTTGGCGTGGGGACGGAGAGAACTAGATTGATGAAATCGATTCCTCTTCGAATGTTCCTACTCTTCCTATTGGTGCTGGTAATCCTCCTGATCGCTCCATCTTTTGGGAGTACATCCATTCCCATTTTCCAAACGTGGAAGGAGTGGTTATTCGGGGGTGGTGAAAGCACCGAATCACTCATCTTGTTTTCCACGCGATTGCCGCGAATCGCCTTTGCGTTTATAGCGGGCGCAGGTCTCGCCGTGGCGGGGTGCGTGTATCAGGGGGTACTGCGGAACGATCTTGCCGAGCCCTATTCGCTGGGTGTTGCCGGGGGCGCCGCCTTCGGGGCGTTGTGTGCGTTGCATCTGGCCGGTGGGGTGATGGGCATAAGTGTCCCCGTTGGCGCGTTTGTGGGTTCGCTCCTTTCCGTAGGTTGTATCCTCGGGTTGGCAAGATTACGGAGTGCCCAACCAACGCCCGCAACGTTGCTGCTTGCTGGTGTCTCCCTCAACTTCCTCTTTGGTGGGGGAATCATGTTGGTGCAATACCTGAACGATCCGTTTCAATCGGTGTTGTTGATGCGATGGCTCATGGGCGGGTTGTATGTGTATGATTGGACTGTGGTCATGACGAGCGGTGCCATCCTTTTGGGGACACTGGTGATCTGTTTGATTTTATCTCGCTCGCTCGATGTGCTGAGCTTGGGGACACAGACGGCGTTTCATTTGGGAGTTTCCGTGATGAGCACACAAATTCTCCTGCTGGGAGCCGTGTCCCTGTTGGTGGCGTTTTTAGTGTCGCAGTCGGGTCCGGTGGGTTTTGTGGGATTGGTTGTGCCACACGCACTAAGGCGATTGATTTCCCCGCGTCATGTCTTTCTGATTCCAGCTTGTGCAGTCGGAGGCGGTGGTTTTCTGGTTTTGTGCGATACGATTGCCCGCACGGTGCTCTCCCCCACAGAGCTTCCGGTGGGGATCCTCACCGCCTTTATTGGCGTTCCGTTTTTTCTCCTAATTTTAGTGAGGAGTCGCAACCTCTGAAGCAGGACGCCTCTCGTCCTCTTTACGGTAACGTGCCAACCTCTGAAGTGGTGGTGGCAGCATCATCCGAGGAGGGAAACAGCGGCGGAACAATAACGGCAAACTCTGCATTCCCGATGGGAAGTGGCGTCTTCAGCGGTTCGAAAGGGAATTGGGGTTCCTCTCCCAGTAACGTATTGAGCGTGGCGGCCAACCGAAGCCCTCCCTGCACGAGGCGTTTTTCCACTGTAGCGATATGGCGAGCCTGATATTCTTCCCCAAGGGTGAAGCGCCCATCCGCTCCGAGTGTGGGATAGAAGTCCACAGTGAGCAATTCAGCGGATTCGCGCATCCATACTTTGATCTCCCGCTCGTTTTCCCATGCTGCTCTCTCCTCCTCAGGAAAGGCCGCCAGTAACGTGGCAGTGAGCGCCGGATAATCCGTCCCCCGGTAACGGTGCTCCAAAATCTGGGAATCCCACATGCGGTGCAGATTGGTGGCATCGGCAAAGAACATCCCCTCCACGGTGTTTCCGCCACGGTCATGCTCATATCCGCAATGAAGAGGCTGATGCAAATCGCCGATGAAATGAACCACAAACTTGAGGGCCTCCGCTCGATCCTGAGCCGGAGCATTCGGATTCGTGAGAATCGCCGAATACCCAACCACCGCCATATAGACATTCCCTTTTTCAATCTCATAATACTCGGGGGACGGAGAAAGATTACCGGGCTCGAAATTGATGTAATGAAAGGGGGATGTTTCGCGGCGTTCACTGCGAATCTCATCAGCCCAAACGGCGACGTCTGATAATTGCTCCCCATCAAGGATAATGGCAACCTGTTCGGCAGCCTTGGGGGACAGATGACGTTCCGCAATTTCCCCAATCGTACGGTGGCCCAAGCCACCCCAGGGGAGCGCAACCGAAGGAAGAAGCAGAAGTCCCATCAGGGGGACAGAGAAAATTTGGAGGCGCATGATGGTACCTTTGGGAATGGATTAGGGACGGCGTAAAACGGAAAACAATTCGGCCAGCATGACTTCAATCTGCTCTTCGGGATCGTGCACCACGACCTCTGTCCCCATGGGATAGAAGGAGCATTGAATGCGGTTAAACTTTTGAAGCGCCCGGCGAATTGCAGGAAGTGGAATCCGGCTGGCCAAGGAATGAATCTTTTGTTGCTTGAAAGGGGGTTTCACATTTTCCAAGGAGGGACGCAGGTTGGCGTAAATGTTCGTGGTGTTCTTCCCCGCTTCACGGGCTTCCTGAATCAAGCGTGCCTGAAGTAGAAGTTGCAGTACATTATTGAGAGTATTCACCAAACGGAAGGAGGCGTTGCCACCGCGTTCCAACCAATCGCGGATCAACATCACGCTGGTGCTCAAATCGCCGTTGAGAAGTGCTTCCTCAACTTGCCAATCCATACGCTTTTCGCGATGTTCAAAAACCGGACCCAAGCTGCTGACCAGTTGAAATAGCGCACTCGTTTTGTTTACCGTTTTGTTTTTCTCGTCGTCCTCTTCAAACACAAACAGCAGCAAATTGTTGGATTGAAGATGAACCTGACGGATATAATCGCCGAGAGTGGCCACAGGGTCGCCTTTGGACTTGGAGGTACTCTTGGCCTCGCGGAGACTCCCCGACTGCGCGTTGCGAAAGTCGTCCATCTGATACACCACGATGACTCGTTTCATCTCTGGAATGAGAGAAATCGTCCCCATCTCATCAATCAGTGTCCCTACGGCTTTCTCCAATTTGAGGGGCAGATTTCCGGGGGGTCGCACATCAATCACCTCGCCGTCTTCTTCCCCACGTGGGAGAGCTTCGCGGATCAGGCGAAAGCGCGACTCGCTAACTTCTTCCTCCTGGTTGCCAAAAACGATGGCGACTTTGGGGAGGGATTGCTTACTCATGGATTGGCGGCAGGGGCAGAAGCCGGTGCGGAGGCGGGGACCTCTTCCACAGCCGGAGCAGTGGAAGCGGGTTTGCTGTTCTCCAACACGGCGTTGAGTTGTTCCTGTGTGGTGGGTTCACCAGACTCCACATCCAGCGGTGCCGCTTCAGTGGATTCCGCTTCCGGTTGCAGAGGAACAGCATCCAGAACGATTTGCTTGGAGGTTTCCACGGCAGTGTAGCCGGGAACTTCAACGACTTCCTCACCCGCAGGAACGTATCCTTCGATGGTGGAGCGGCGGGCAATCAGCTCGGCTGTTTTGGCAGCAGTTGCAGCTTCCGGATTGGGGACGGGCGCTTGTGTGGGCTGATTGACCACGAGAGGGCGACGCTCCAAGGAAAGGCGATCGTCGCGGAAAAGATCGATGGTGAAAATACCGGTGGCAAAATCCACGAGTTCACTTGGGTAAAGCCCCAAGTCCAAAGCACCAACGGGGGTGGCCACTTCACCACCGATCCCCAGAACATCGCCCTGGCCATCATCCCAGTAGGGGCGGTTGCGGACCACGCGGCGTTCACGGGCTTCGGCCCAGGGAGTCCCACCCAGCAGGAAGGAATTCCCCTGCCGTGGGTCCATGCGGGTTTCGGAGTAATACAACGCCGAGAGCCCCCCTTCTTCCCGATCCTCGCGCATTACACCAATACTCCGGCGATTCAACCCAACGTAGGTTCCATCGAAGTTGACGTACCCCACTTGGGCGAGCGTGGTGACTCGGGCTTTAAGACCATAGCCTTCGCCCTGCTTGGGCACACCGACACGGAACCGAAAGATGTCCAAAAAGTCGTGGCCACGATCCGCCAGATACGTCGGAATACCGGCAGATGCCACAGTAGGGAGGAGTAAGGCGCTGGCAATAACGAAGGCCGCAACGGGGAAAAGGCGCTGGAGAGACATCGAGCAAAATTCCTTTGTAAGGAGGGGATAGAAGAAAGACTTACTTCAGGACGGTGGAGTTTGGGATTCCCAGTTGGCGATAGATTTCGCGCGTGGCTCCGGACTTGTTGAGGGTATAGAAGTGAATACCCCGCACCGAGTGGTCAAGGAGATCGCGGCATTGTTCCGTGGCCCAGTGAAGGCCCACTCGTTCCACGGCGGCATCGGCCTCGGGACCTTGAGCACTTTGCGCGGCCCGCTGAAGCGCCCGGAGAAGTGGCGCAGGATACCGGGCACCGGCGGCAAGTTCGGCCATGCGCTTCATGCCGGAGATCGTTGTCACGGGCATCACCCCGGCGATGATGGGGACGTTAATCCCGGCCAACTCGCACCGTTGAACAAAATCATAGAAGTCGCGGTTATCAAAAAAGAGCTGCGTGGTAATGTAGTCCGCCCCGGCATCGACTTTCGCCTTGAGGTACTCCATCTCCAGCAAACGGTTCGGCGTGGCGGGGTGCCCCTCGGGGAATCCTGCCACCCCAATCCCAAAACCACGGCCGTTGGGGTGATTCCCCTCCTCATTGAACTTGCGGATAAAGCGAACCAAATCAGCAGCCTGCTGAAAATCATCCTCGGATTTCTTGTAACCGGTCAGGCCCTTGGGGGGATCCCCACCGAGCGCGAGAAGGTTATCGATTCCAGCGGCGGCATAACGCTCCAGAATTTCCCGGATTTCGTGTTCTTTGTGGCATACACAGGTGAGGTGCGGAACGGGATCAAGGGAGGTGGTGGATTTGAGGCGTACCACCAGATCATGGGTGAGCTCGCGTGTGCTACCCCCGGCGCCATATGTCACGGAGACAAAACTGGGACGCTAGGGCTCCAACTCGGCGATGTTTTGGAACAACGCCTCGGCTGCGGCAGGTGTTTTGGCCGGAAAGAATTCGAAGGAGAGGGTTGTCTTTGTGGAGGCAAAAACATCCTGAATGTGCATGGGCGGGAATCTACCACGATGAAATCACGAAACGTGGGGGGAGAATGAGCAGGCGGAGAGTGGATGTCAACCAACCAATGGGTGTGCTAATCATTCCCGGGAATTGTTGAGGCAACCCTCATGGTTGCTGATTTAAATCATTTTCTTGTTAGTGCCTGTTTCTTGCAACACCCCGGAACGCTCGACGTCTGATTGTAAGAGGTTCCGCCCATGATCATGGAAACACCCTCCCCCGTGCCCGATGCACAGGGGACGTTCAAGAAGCCGGGCAGCACGCCCCACCCGCCCTCCTCCACCCCGATTAGCTCCATCCCTGCGGTAGCAACTCAAACCACAGTTTCCCCGTTTTGGCCGGAGCGTTTGGCTCCGGGAAGAATGCTCATAGTTCCCCCCCGTGAGGACCTTCTGGAAGCCTTTGAACGGGTACGTGCCTTTACTCTTCAACTCTGTGAACCCTTGGAAACAGAAGACTTTGTGGTGCAGACGATGCCCGATGTTTCCCCCACCAAGTGGCATATCGCCCATACCACCTGGTTTTTTGAGGTGTTTGTTCTCAACAAGTTTGTGCCTCGATACACACCGGTGAACGACCAATATCACTACCTCTTCAATTCCTACTATAACACTCTGGGGGCTCGGCACTGCCGCCCTCGGCGGGGACTTCTGTCCCGCCCCACGGTGGCACAGGTGATGGAATACCGTCGCCTTGTGGAGGAACGCCTGTTGTTGCTATTGGATTCCTGTGGTGATGCCGCCTATGAGTCACTCGCGCCGTTGGTGGTTTTGGGGCTGAATCACGAGCAGCAGCATCAGGAGCTGATGCTGACGGATTTGCTGCACGTTTTTTCCGCCAACCCGTTGCGCCCTGCCTTTCGGGAAATCTCCCAGCGTGCACCCCATCGGTTTACTCCTTTGGAGTGGAAGTCCTTCTCCAGCACCATCGCTCCGATGGGCGTTGACCCAAACACCAAGCGTTTTTATTTCGATAACGAAGGTCCCCGCCACAAGGTGCTCCTTCAGGATTTCCAACTCGCCAACCGACCCGTTACCTGCGGGGAGTTTTTGGAATTCATTGAAGACAAAGGGTATCAGAACGCCAACCACTGGCTTTCCGAGGGCTGGAGCGTTGTACTATCGCAGAAATGGGAAGCCCCCTTTCACTGGCGGAAATCTGCCGATGGGTGGCGAATCATGACTCTTGCCGGTGAGTTGCCGCTCGATCCCAACGCCCCCGCTTGCCATCTGAGCTTCTTCGAGGCCGATGCATTCGCCCGCTGGGCAGGCTGCCGTCTCCCCACGGAGTTCGAGTGGGAATTCGCCTGCGGAAACGAACCCATCACCGGGTGCTTTGCAGAATCCCTCGCTGTGGAGCCGCGCCTTGCGGAGAACTCTCCCGGGCTGCATCCATTTGGGGGCGTGTGGGAATGGACGGCCTCCCCCTACCTCGGCTATCCGGGATTCCAGCCCGCAGCAGGGGCCGTGGGCGAATACAACGGCAAGTTCATGTGCAATCAATTTGTGTTGAGGGGTGGGTCTCTCGCCACCAGCCAATCCCACATGAGGCCCACCTACCGGAACTTTTTCCCCGCCGATGCCCAGTGGCAATTCACTGGGGTAAGGCTTGCCAAATGACTCCCCAGATCATTGCGGATCAGCCGCGTTCCCATCACCATCACCCGAAGCAGGACCTCCTGACGGAGCTGCAAATGGGTCTTCGGCTTCCCCAGCCTGTGCTTCCCTGCAAGTATTTCTACGATGAGCGTGGCTCCCAGTTGTTCGATGCCATTTGCGCGCTTCCGGAATACTACCCCACCCGAACGGAACTTGGAATCATGGAGCAGCATCTGGGCTCCATCGCCCAAACGTTGGGGGCGTCACCGTTGCGGATCATTGAATACGGTTCCGGAAGCTGCACCAAAGTTCGGCTGCTGCTGAAAGCACTGGGGAGTCGGGTGTTGGAATACGTCTCCCTCGATATCTCCGGTGAACATTTGGAAACCTCGTTGGAGCCTCTCCGGGCCGAGTTTCCCCAAGTCCCCATTTTCGGTGTGGTGGCCGATTACACGCGGAAGGTCCAACTCCCTCCACTGAGTTCCGAAGGATGCGAACGGTGGCGGAAATCCGGAAGCACCAGCTACCGAAACCTGATCTACTTCCCGGGATCCACCATCGGCAATTTCCATCCGGAACCAGCGGTTTCTTTTTTGATGGCGATGCGGGAACAAATTCGACCGAGACCCGGTATTCTTCCCGGAGCCATCCTCATCGGAGTCGATCTCCTAAAAGACCCCGCGCTTCTCTTCGCAGCGTACAACGATGCCCAGGGAATCACGGCAGAGTTTAACCTCAACATTCTCGATCACCTGAATCGTGAGTACGGTTCCGATTTCCGGCGAGAGTACTACCGTCATCATGCGCCTTTTAATGCCGAGGCGTCACGGATTGAAATGCATCTTATAAGCAAGTGCAATCAGGTGGTTCGATTGGGGGGAGAAGAGTTCTTCTTCCGTTCTGGGCAAACCATCCGCACGGAATGCAGTTACAAATACACGACGGAAAGCTTCGCGGCGCTGGCCCATCAAGCGGGGCTTCAAGTCGCCCAAGTCTGGATGGATGCCGGGAAGTTGTTCTCGGTGCAACTCCTGACCCCCTGATGGTACTGCCGAGCGATCCTGCTTGATCTTCCTAGCGGGGTCTTTCAACCTCAGGGCCATGCTCCAGCGCCTTGTTCTCTCTGTTTCTCTCATCGTGATTATAGCCGTGGGTTTTGTGCGCCCGGAGTTGCAGGCGCTCCCGGTGTTGCTGGTTGTGTTTCTGGGGTTGCGGAGCATCTACGAACTTTCCCGCATGTTCAAAAACCACGGGGTGTTGGTTCATACATTAATTGCGAGTTTCTTTGTTCTCCTCTTTGCCTCGCTGGCTTGGTTAAATCTGATGCTGCTGGCCTTTCCCATCATGGGCGTGGCGATGAATACCGCTTTTCTCTGGCGCATGAAAAAGAAGCCCCTCTTCGGTGCGTGGAAGGATGTGGCGGCCACCTCTGGGGCGAGTATTTATGTGGGCGTTCCGATTGCTCTGATGATCGATCTTTACCTGCAGGGGACGGAAGGGCGTATTTGGCTTGGTTATCTCCTGACCACCGTGTGGGCCACGGACACCGGAGCCTATGCCTTTGGAAAGAACTTGGGGAAAATCCCCCTCTTCCCAAGACTCAGCCCGGGGAAAACCTTGGAGGGCGCCCTCGGGGGATTGGCGGCTTCGTTCATTCCGGCGTTTTTGGGGATTCTGTTTTTCCCCGAGACGATGCTGAAAATCACCTTTCCCGGTTTGTTGGCGCTGACGTTTTTTCTCTCTGTGATGAGTCAACTCGGTGATTTGGCGGAGTCGCTCCTCAAACGCGATGCCGGCGTGAAGGATAGTGGAACATCCCTCGGCAAACACGGTGGCGCGCTCGACCGTTTGGACTCCATCCTCTTCGTGGTGGCGAGCTTCGTTCTGATTCTTCAGATCGCCAATCCTGAGGTTTTTCAACACCGCTGAGGTGATGCCCGTGTTTTCCGTTTGCCTTCGCGACTGTGCGCCTTTGCGACGGGATTTACAGACTACTGACCGCGGGCCAACAGTTCCTTCAGAATGGGGTAGTGCACCTCCGCCATGCGCAAAAAGCCCAAGTCGGTGGGATGTATCCCATCCACGGTTCCTTCCTCCTGTCCGGCAATCAGTTCCCCACCGGGGAGATACACGTAATTGGTCAGCCCCTCGGACTCCAGTTGGGCCAGGGCT
>JANRMB010000249.1:0-6840 GCA_033761985.1 Candidatus Sumerlaeia bacterium
GCCGGTTTGGTTCAGCGCGCCGAAGATTGGCCATGGAGTAGTGTCTCATTATGCAAAAAGAGTGGTAGAACTACCCTCCTCGATGGCGAGAATGAAAGTATAAACGCCACCACGGAGGGTGGCGCTCCCAGATAAGCTCTCACTCCCCCGCCAGGAAATCCACTCGGGCGCCCATTTCCGGAAGCACCAGTTTATCGGGGTTTAGGATTTGGATTTTGACCTGAACCGTGGCCTTGCTGCGTGTCGCTTCGGGGGCGATTTCCCGGATGCGGCCTTCGTAGGATTGGTCGGGGTACGCATCCAATGTAATCCGTGCGGTTTGCCCCATAACAACCTTGGCGAAGTCTGATTCGTTGATGTCCACTTCCACCTGAAGATCGGTGAGGTCGGCCATGGAGAGGAGTTCGGTGCGAGCGCCCCGGGTTCCGCCGAAGCTCTGCGGGGTTACGAGTTCGCCGACTTCGATGAGTTTTTCCAAGACTGTGCCGGTAATGGGGGCGGTGATGGTGGTATCCTTGACGCGTTTGCGAGCGGCATCACGGGAGGCCATGGCGGCGGCGAGCTGCTGACGAGCGGCCTCGATGTCGTCCTTGCGGGCACCGGCTTCCAGAAGGGCAAGGGATTGCTTTTCGGCTTCAAGGCGCGCCAGGGCGGAATCGCGGGAGGCCTGGGCTTCTTCCATCAGGCGCATGGGCTCCACATTGGTCTCCATGGTCAGCACGCGCCGGCGTTCATACTCCTGTTCGGCGAGGAGGAGAGATGCTTCGGCATCACGTACAAGCGCCTTGGCGCGAGCGAGTTCCTGGGGACGGGCTCCGGCTTCCAAATCGCGGAGGTTGGCCTCGGCTTGAAGCACGCGGGCTTCGGTTTCGCGGAGTTGAGCCTGGTATTCCTCATCATCAAGGCGAACCAGTATCTCACCTTCCTGCAAGTGCTGGCCTTTTTCGATTCCCACCCAGGCAACTTGTCCCTGCACTTGTGGGGACAGTGAGATACGGCGACGAGGCGTTACGTACCCGGTGGCGCTGAGAATAATCTCTCCCGGTGCCGCTTGAGGAGTGACGGTTGCAGTGCTGACGGGGACAGAGGAAGACGCTTGAGTGGAAGAAGACGAATCGCTGGACGATGGGGACGACTGAGAAGAGGAAGCAAATGGAGGAATTCCTGTAACATGGGCACCATAGGCACCTCCCAATCCAAAGGCGAGGCCGAGGAGGAAAAAGACGATGCTTTTGCTGGTGGAGCCTCCGGGATTTTTCTTCTCAGGATCAATCTTCAGGCTGCGGAGCTTATCCTGCGTTTGTGGGTTTGATGGTAAGGGGGACATGGGAACTCCAAGGGGTAATCAGGATTCACGAAGGCTGGAGATGATGGTTTGGCGGGAAGCCTGCAGGGCGGGAAGGAATCCCCCCACGAGGCCGATAAAGGCGGAAAAGAGCAGCCCATAAAGCAGAAGCATGGGGGTTATTTGAAAGGCGAAAGCGATTTCGGCAAACGAGGCAAAGTTTGTGGTGCCGGTAGCGACTCCGTTCATGGGAAGGGAAAGCAATCCGCCCAAAACTCCCCCCAGCAAACAGAGGAACACCGATTCAATCAGGAAGCAAATCAGAATACTGGTGCGGGAGAAACCGAGGATCCGCAACGTGGCAACCTCCCAGGAGCGCCCGGCAATGGACGCGTAGAGGGTGTTCATGGCGGCAAAGACGGCCCCCACGGACATGACCACGGAAAGGAAGACGCCGAGAAACTTGATGGGGGCGGCAGAGATGGTTTGCGCTTTGTAATAAGCGACTTCTTTTTGGCCTCGAAGATTGGGGGCTTGCTGATTGGATTCGATGGCCTTGATCAAGGGCTCCACGGATGCTGCATCGCGGGCACGAATCAGAAACGAGGAGTAAACGGTTCGATCGAATTCACGATTCAGCCCCTCCACATCGCCCCAGAATTCGGAGTTGAACGCCGTTTGACCGGCATCAAAACGCCCCACGATCTCGTACTGTGTTTTCACGAGTTTGATTTTTTGGCCCACTTGGGCGTTTTCAAAACGCTTGCTGGCTGCGGTGCCAACAACGAGTTCCGTGAGTCCGGGTTTGGGCATTCGCCCTTCCACCAGGGTGATCTCTGGGCGTAGGGCAAGACTTTGGGCATCGATACCGCGCACGATGGCGTTGGTGCTTCCGCCGGTGCGGCGCTTCATGATGACGATGTTGATCGTTTCCTTGGCGGCGAGGGGTTGATCTTCTGCATCGCGGGCAATTTCCGGCGCGTACTGAATCACAGTAAAGGCGCTGCGCTCCACACTGGAGTTGGTTTCGCTGGTGGCCCCTTTGCGCATCACGACGACGTTGAGGGGGTTGCCGGAATCGGTGAGGGAGGTCTCCAACCCGTTGGCCAGAGAAAGCATGCAGACGAACATCGCCACCACAAGAGCCACGGCAAAGATGGTGAGGGACGTAGTACGCCAACGAAGAAGAACGTGCCGGATATTATATTTGAGAGGAATGGCCATGGGAATTATCCGATCGTCCTCAGCCCGTCAAGCACACGCAGACGCGCGGCGTTCCAGGCAGGAATAGCAGAGGAGGCGATCCCTATGCCGAGTGCCACAAGAGAGCCAAAGACAACGGTTTCTGTACGAACATTGAGGAAGGGAAGAATTCCCCCACTGAATTTGAACCAATCGGTATTCAGGTTGAGATAGAACACCATACCAGCAATCAAGCTTGCCAGCACTGTGGCAACCCAAGGTCCATACTTGAGGAGAATACTGCGAACAGAATTTGGACCGGTTCGCCCCGTTTCATCTTCAGGGAGGAGAATGGCCAATAGTAGTGTTGGTAAACCGATTGCAGCAAGAACGGCGAGGAAAGCCGCCAAGGCCAAAAACAACGGGGGACGGGGAAGAACCAGCCATGCTCCCCCGACGCCCAGAATTCCCCCGGCGAGAGACACGAGCATCCCCTCGGCGACGACCATGAGTGTCACCGTTTCCCGGGAGAAGCCGAGAGTTTTGAGAACGGCGATTTCCCGAGTGCGTTCGCGAATCGCCATCGCCATGGTACTGGAGGCGATCAACAAGATGGAAAACACGACTACGCTGATGAGAGAGGAAAACAGAAGTTTGATGTTGCCGAGCATTTCCACAAACGAGAGTTGAAAAGCTTTTTCGGTTTCAGCACGGACTTCTGCGTCGGAGTTCCGGAAGAGTGCCTCAATCTCTTGGCAGACCCGTTCCACTTCCTTGGGAGAGCGCACCATGATGAAATAGGAACCGGCGCGTTGTGTTTCGCCTAGGGATTCATCAAGATACTTTTTGTCGAAGACGAGAATATCGGCATTTGCGGCAGGATCATTGCCGGAGAAAACACTGCGGATAGTGAGCTCCAAATCCACGGGGTAGATGTCGCCCTTCAGGGTGATGCGATCGCCCACCTTCCATCCGTAGCGCTTCATCAACTGATCCCCCACCACGGCGGCAGACCGCTCGGCAAGAGCCTGCTGAAAGTTTTCGTCAGGAGTGAACTCGGTGAACACTTTGAAGAAATCGTCCAAATCCACACCAAATCGTGGGAATTGATTTTCGAGTTTTTCGTCCTTGTAGATGCCCCCGAACCAACTCATGGTGGTGAGATCCTGAACACCATCCACGGTACGGATTTTTGCTTCGTAGGTGATTGGGAGATCGAGGGTGAGCGAGACTCGGTGACGGGCCACAATTCGCGGGATGGTCTCTTTCCGTTCCGCGGTGGGATCGAAGAAGAGTTTCAACACCGACTGCAACACCACGATCATGGCAAGAGAGACGGCGATACTCGTGATGGTAAGTATTGTTCGGCGCGGGTTGCGAAGGGCACTTTTGACGATGAAGCTCGGTGTGTTCATGGGAACGGTTACCAATCCCGGGGTTTTTGGCCCGGGGCGAGGAGTTGTCCTTTTTCCAGATATCGGACGGTTTTAGCTGAGCGCGAGGCATGGGGATCATGGGTCACCATGATGATTGTTTTTCCGAGTTCGGTGTTGAGGAGTTTGAAGATATTCAAAACTTCCTCCGCACTGGAAGCATCGAGGTTACCGGTGGGTTCATCCGCGAGGATTAGGTCGGGGTCTGTGGCGATGGCGCGGGCTATGGCGACGCGTTGTTGTTGTCCGCCGGAAAGTTGGCGAGGGGTGTGATGCGTGCGGTCTGCAAGGCCAACCAAATCCAGTGCCGTGCGAGCCTGTTTGCGGCGATCCGCCCGGCTGAGCTTCGTAAGAAGAAGTGGCAACTCCACATTTTCCTCCGCTGTAAGCACAGGGACGAGGTTGAAATTCTGAAAAACAAACCCGACATATCGATTTCGCCAGGAGGCAAGCGCCGTTTCATTCATGGTGGAAAGATCGAAACCCAGAACACGGCACTCCCCGGAGGTAGCGCGGTCGATACCGGCGAGGATATAGAGCAGAGTGGATTTCCCAGAACCGGAAGGCCCCATCAAAGCGAGAAAATCCTGTCGATTGATATCAAGAGTTGCTTTGTCCAAAGCCACCACTTGGCCGCTGGCGAGGGTGTGGATTTTGGAAAGGGAACGCACTTCGGCGACGACCTCGTTGGGCTCGGAAGAGACGTTCGGGGCCGGTTGTTCCGAAGAAAGAGTTTGTTCCATGGCAGAGCTTCTTTCGTATTATGGGCTAACCATCAGCCAGGAGGCTGAAGTAAATGGGATTACTCTTCGTCCAGCCGGAGAACCGCAAGGAAGGCATCCTGCGGAATTTCAACAGAGCCGATCTGCTTCATACGCTTCTTACCGGCTTTTTGTTTCTCCAAAAGTTTACGTTTCCGGCTGATATCGCCACCGTAACACTTCGCAGTAACGTCCTTGCGGAGAGCGGAAACGGTTTCGCGGGCTACGACTTTTCCGCCGATGGCTGCTTGTATGGCAATTTGGAACATTTGCCGAGAGATGATTTCCTTGAGTTTGGAGCAGAGCAGACGCCCCCGGTACGAGGCATCTTCCCGGTGAACGATGATGCTGAGGGCATCCACGGGATCGCCGTTGATGAGAATATCCATCTTCACCAGGTTGGCTTGCACATACTCGCCAATTTCGTAGTCGAAGCTCGCATAGCCGGAAGTCACCGCTTTCAGGCGATCATGGAAATCCGTGACGACTTCGCTGAGCGGAAAGGAATACGTCAGCTTCACGCGGTCGGCAGAGATAAAGACCATCTCCTTTTGCACGCCCTTTTTATCCTGGGCGAGCTTCATCACCGCCCCCATAAAACTGGAGGGGAAGTAGATGTTCGCCACAATATGGGGCTCTTCCATGAACTCAATTTCCTGGGGTTCAGGAAGCTTGGCGGGGTTCTCCACAAAGATGACTTCGCCGTCGGTCTTGGTGACGCGATAGTTCACGGAAGGGGCGGTGAAAATGAGATCGAGGTTGTATTCTCGTTCGAGTCGTTCCTGAATGATTTCCATGTGAAGAAGACCCAGGAACCCCACACGGAAACCGAAGCCGAGAGCGGTGCTTACTTCTGGCTCGATGTGGATGGCGGCATCGTTGAGCTTCAGCTTTTCAATGGCGTCCTGGAGCTCTTTGTAATCATCGGCAGCAACGGGGTACATACCTGCGAAGACAACGGGCCGGGCTTCCTTGTAACCGGGAAGTGGCTCTGGGGCGGGCTTGCGGGCATCGGTAACGGTATCACCCACGCGGACGTCGCGGATGGTTTTGATTCCGCATATGATATAACCCACCTCGCCGCATTCCAGACGCTCCATGGCGACGCGGCTTGGAGTGAGAACGCCAAGCTCCAAAATCTCATAATCGGCACCAGTGCTCATGAAGCGGATTTTTTGACCTTTGGCCACGGAGCCGTGCATAATGCGGATGTAGCAAATCGCCCCACGGAAGGAGTCGTAGGTGGAGTCGAAAATCAACGCACGCAACGGTGCATCGGGATCGCCTTTGGGAGAGGGGATCATCGCACAAATGGTATCGAGGAGTTCTTTGCAGCCGAGACCCGTTTTGGCGGAAATGGGGAGTGCTTTGTCGCCATCGAGTCCGATGGTCTCGGTGATTTCCGCCCGGGCGCCAGGGATGTTGGCGTTGGGGAGATCGATTTTATTGATGACGGGAAGAATTTCGAGGTCGTTTTCCAGCGCAAGATAAACGTTTGCAAGGGTTTGCGCTTCCACACCTTGGGCGGCATCCACCACCAGGATGGCTCCTTCGCAGGCGGCAAGGGAACGGGACACTTCATAGGTGAAATCCACGTGACCGGGGGTATCGATAAGATTGAGTTGATAGATTTCGCCATCGGGAGCCTTATGGAAGAGGCGAACGGCCTGCGCCTTGATGGTGATGCCCCGCTCGCGCTCCAAATCCATGCTATCGAGCACCTGCTCCTGCATTTCGCGCTCGGTAAGGGTACCGGTCATTTCGAGCAACCGGTCTGCTAGAGTAGACTTCCCGTGATCAATGTGCGCGATGATGCTAAAGTTGCGAATGCGTTGGTAGGGGGTTTGCGGCACCTTGATTTCCTTTGGCGTGTACGTATAAATCCCACGTGGGGTTGGAGTGGGGAGAGCAAGAACCAAACCGGGTGCTGAGTCGAGCCCAAACAATACGGTGAGCGGGCAGACTTTGAGGCGCGGGGCTGACCAAGCTGAGATTTGTAAGCTGGGAAACGAAGATTGCGCTTATTTCGGATACAATCCAATTCGGTAAATGAGTTGATTTTGGCATTTACAACGGGGAAGAATCTGCTGAATCGGACGGAAATCGTTTGGTGGCCTGCTGGTGATAAGGGGGTGGCCTTTTAGTGACCTGCTAGTGGCCTTCTAGTGACCTTTGGTGG
>JANRMB010000250.1:0-2588 GCA_033761985.1 Candidatus Sumerlaeia bacterium
GGATTCCGGAAGGATTATACGGCCATCCAGAGTCGTAATCTGCATTCCCGGGGACGCAGTAAGCTGTCCGATTGCCGTGCAGGGAATGGTGATCCCCAAGCGACTCAAATGCTGAGCCAATTCATCCTCCGCCAGGGGAGAAGTAAACAATAATTCATAATCCTCACCCCCGGTCAGCGCCAGTTCGGTTGCCTGCTCGGGATTCAACCCACTCCCGAGCAATGATTTTGCAAACGGAAGACGATCCCATCTGATTTCCAACCCGCAACTGGAGGCCACTGCCAAACGAAATGCGTCCTCCAAAATGCCGTCACTCAAATCCATCATCGCCAACCGAGGATGAATCTCCACCAAAGCCCGACCCAATTCCCCGCGATCCGGAGGAGAAAGGTGGCGCTGAACCACCGGCGGAAGGAGTTCCCATGATTCGAATTGATTCGGAGGATTTACTTGCCAAAGTTCCAGAAAGTGAAGCCCCCGAGCGCTTGCTCCCAGTTCACCCGAAGCATAAACCGTATCGCCCGCCACCCCTTTATTCCGCACCGGAACGCGACTTCCCTCCGATACCTCGCCCACCAACGTCAGACCCAAATTCCACGAAGCGGCACCATAGGTATCACCACCCAGCAACTCCACATCGTGTTCCGCCAACGTGGTCAGCAATCCCCCCAAAAACTCGCGAATCCTTGTGATTGAACTTTCGGGCGGCAGTCCCATGGTGAGAAGAGCATACTTGGGTTTTCCGCCCTTCGCCGCCACATCGCTGAGATTCGTCATGGCGAGCTTGCGCCCCAGCCAACTGCAGGGGATCCGCTCCAGCGCCTTCCAGAACCGGAAGTGCGTTCCCTCCTGCATCGAGTCGGTTGTCCACACAAGAGCCCCACCGGGTACCGTCAAGTTGCCCGAAGTGACCGCCGTGTCGTCCACACCAAGATCAGGGGAAAGGCGACAGCCGGAAATCTCCGCCACCTCACGCAAAAGCCGAACCAACGACCCCTCACCGAGAGATTTGAGCGTTGTTGTGGAATGCTGGTGAACAGGAGGGTGCGCCACGAAGGAATCCTAACACAGGAGAGTGTGCGGCGCGGAAGTGATTTTGGTTTCTTGGGAGGCCGGACAACAGGCACACCCGAACAAAAAACTTATGGCTGCTTTCTTTCGAATCTGACCAGGTTCGTCCCAATTCGTCGCGCCGTGTCCAGCCACCCCAAAAACCAAAACAAAATGGGAGGAGAACAAACTCCTCCCATTCAAAAGTAGAGCAGTTATTGAGCCGCTTTTTTCAGGTCTTCCAGAATCACGCGGCGGGGGGCAGGCTTAAGGAATTCGGATTTTTTGAGGGCCTTTGTGGAAACAGTGATCCGCTCCACGGTGCCATCGGCATGCTTCACCTGAATTTTCTGAATGTTCGCGCCAAACACGCGTTTGGTTTTGTTATTTGCAAAGCTTACCATGTTACCCGTCTGACGACGTTTACCGGTTACAACACATTTTGCCATGGCAGGGAGGTTCCTTTTGTTCCAATCGTAGGGGGCGAAAACGTGCATCGGCCCGGAAACCCTGTCAAAAGGAATTTCATCACATGGGCAAAAGAATTCCGAAAACCAGGGGGCAACTCCTTGGAGCGGGACTATGCCCGCAATCCGACCTTAGATCAACCCCCGACGTCAACTCATGGTGGTACACTCTTTGATCCGCATGAGGTAAGGGTTCTGGGATGAAATCGGGGCGATGGAAAGGAAGATGCAGTGCTTCCAATCAATTGAGACTGTTACCGATGTCGCGAGACTATACAGCCCTATTTTAACCGAATTCTGCGCGGGTTATCGGGCACGATTCGGTTCGAATTGGGGGTGAATAGGAGTATGATAGGGGGATGATAGGGTGAAATAGGGGTTAAATAGGGAAAGAGCGATAAAAGAGCGAAAAGTGTAACTCATGTTATGAGACCAAAGTGTTACCCATGTCCCGACTCATACACATCCATAACCGACCCATCCAAAAAACAACCAACGCAAAATGGCCCTGCAAGATCGGGGCTCGGCATTTTTTGGCGATGGATCAGGCGGGCTCCAAAAACAACCAACGCAAAATGGCCCTGCAAGTGCCTTCATCCCAAAGCCCAGGGTAAGCGAAGCGCAACCCTGGGGTACCCACCCCCGCCGAAAGAGAGCGCCCTGCATGGGCGCAACCCGCGCGCGCCGACGTCCCCGTCGGCATTTGCCCCGACCCTCCGGAAACACACGGGGATTTACTTCCACCTTGTGCCCCTTGTGTTTTTCCGGCCAAGTTAGGGACACTTACGATGAAGATCTCTCGAATTTTGAATTAGGTGACATTAGCGCCCTGCCACCAACACCTACTACACTAGTCAGCCCTTCTTGAAGGGCGTCTTGTGCTCAATCGACTCGGTCTTGAGTGGCTCGTACACCGGCAATTCGCCAACCACAAGCTCGGAAACGATGAGGATCTAATTATGTCTTCCGTTTGCCGAAACCTTCAGCTCCAAAAAAACAGTGACGGAGCGAAGGTGAAATCGGTCTCGAATAACTCGCCGTTTCAGTAGGTTTACGCTATCTCGCCGGTCT
>JANRMB010000251.1:0-5506 GCA_033761985.1 Candidatus Sumerlaeia bacterium
CAACAAGAAACCCATGCTTCAGCCCGTGGAAATCAACGAACTGGTGATGGAAATTGCCGAGGATATTGAGGACCGTCTTGTGGCTGCCGGGGTGACTTTGGAATTGGATTTGGAGGAGAATTTGGGCTCCTACATGATCGATAAAACGGGAATCCAGCGCACACTTGATAACATGATTGTGAATGCATTGGAGGCGTTCAAAGGGGATCAAAAAGGGCTCATCACGATCACGACTTCTCGCCGCACTTCGGACGGGGCATTGCGCCTAACAATCCGCGACAACGGTTCGGGGATTCCCAAGCATATTCAGGAGAAAATCTTTCTGCCGTTCTTTACCACCAAGGGAAGCACGGGGACGGGGCTTGGCCTCCCCATGTGCAAGAAAGTGGTGGAAGACAACGGTGGCACGCTGGAATTGGAATCGACGGAAGGTGTGGGAACTCTCTTTACGATTACGATTCCCCGCCAGCCAAACCCTCAGGAAATTTCAGACGACTCGCCGCTCACGATTGAAGAGTAATCCCTGTGGTACAACTCGTAAGTGGGATTGCCCTCCGGAACGTCGCACTCCACAGTACAGGGCAACCTTCCATGAACTTGGGCTTCAAACTCCTCCAGTGAATCGTTCCGCGCTCCGCCTTCTTTTTGTTTTCTTCAGTATACTTCTGGTTTGCAGTAATCCGTTGCAGGCCCAGGGGTTGTTTGGTGGGTTGGGGGGAGGCCGTTCGAGATCCAATGCGCCGAAGCAGCCTCCGCCTTTGCTGATGCCCTGGTATCAGGTGACGCCGATCCCGATGGATGACTCCCCCACCACGGCGCCGCGTTCTGTTACGGTGTTTCCCTTCTACAATTCCTACTCCTCGCCGGAACAACGCTCCGTGGGTGTTCCGCCGTTCTATTCCAAGTACCGGGATGAGCGGGTGGGTCGCCGCACCACCCATGTACTCTGGCCATTGTGGCGTTCGGAAAAGCGGGATGATTCCTGGGCCTACACGGAACGCGAATCAACTTCGGTGCTTCCACTGTTTCACCAGATGGCTGAGGAGGACGAGCGATACGGTCCGAACCAGCATCAGTATTTATTCCCGTTCTATTTTCAGGGAACGCAGGCGAAGCAGAACGGTCGATATGTGATTGTATTTCCGTTCTTTTGGTATGCGGAAAACGCCCGCATGGTGACGCCCCTGTTCCCCAAACGGCCACAAACGTTCGCCGCGTTCTGGCCCTTTTTTGGGCATTTTGAAAACTATTGGAACCGCCACACAATCGACTACGTTTTGTGGCCGTTGTTTGTACGAAGTATCGAGGGGAAAGACCCCGAAGTGGACAAGATCACCCACTACACCTTTCTGTGGCCTATTTTTGGGTACTACGACAGCAAGGTGATGGGAGGATTCAACGTGTGGCCACTCGTCTCTCGGGTGGAGAAACCCGATGAATACCTGCGCGCCTACTGGCTTTGGCCGCTCGGGCATTATCGGTATGAAGTTGTGCCGGAGTGGAGCGACAAACGGAGCGAGGAGACGTGGTTTCTTCCCTTCTATGCCGATGCCACAACGCCGAAGTACAACTTCGATCTGGTGTTTCCATTCTACGGGGATCTGGAAATGAAGGGGCGCCGCAGTCGGGGCTATGCGTTGGCGGTGTACAATACGAATGAAAACTACCGCTCCAGTATTCGCCAGCATCGGTTGTTGTGGTTCCTAATTCGCTGGACAACCCGCATCGATCCCAACCCCAAAGCCGGGGAGTTTGTTCTAACGCCCGAGCCAATGCAGGGGGGTGGATTCTTCCCGTTCTATACCAAAACATGGAACAGCGAGAAAGTACGGGTCAGCGCTCCTTGGCCAATTTACACTTACAGAAAAGACCGCGAGGCGGCGCAAATCTATACGCGGCAGTTTCTATTCCCCTTCTTTGGAAGAACCGTGAAAGAGTTCCCCGTTGCTGAGGGAGATTCCCTGCCCGCCAAACCCACCGAAACAAAACGCTATGTGTGGCCGTTCTACCGGAAAACGACCCTCAAAAATGGGCATACCTACACCAACATCCCGCACTTTTTCCCGGGGTTGGAGGTAAACGACATCGATCGCAACTATTCGGCGTTGTGGTCGGTATATCGTGCTGAGCGCGATCCTCAAACAGGTGCCCGGACGGATCAGTTTTTGGGGTCGGTTTACAAACGGGAGAAAACTGATGCGGGTGATGTACGCAAATCGGTTCGTTTGCTCGTTTATTCCAGAACAAGCCAGCGTGGAAGTGATGGAAGCCGCTCCGGGGAAACGAAGTGGCTTTTTGGGTTGTTGAAGCATCGCTGGGAAAAGTAGTCGAATCTGGTGGTGAAACGATTTTTTCATCGCCTGATGCATCGGCTGATGTCATGAATTATTCAGAGTGAAATACGCAGCAATCCTCAAAGGCTCACGATGGGATGACTCCCGGTTTTTTTGACTCTGACTCCACCCCTGATGAGGATTCCCCGAAGCGCAGGCAGCGGGTGGTTCCCCGCATTCCGGATTCGCTGCAGGCTCCGGCGGAGGGTGCTGCTGCGCCGCCAACCCGTTACGAGCAGCAACACGTTCCACGCCCCCATCAACCCCAGAAACGGTTAAAGCCAGAGGACATTGTTCCGCTGCAGGATAACCCCTTTGGGCCGTTGAAGCTTATGGGGTTGCAGCTCATTCCCAAGACGTTGTTCCCGGGGGAATCCACCCGAAACATCTTGATGGTGTACCTCACGGGGCGCCAGCGGGGTCGGGTTTGGGAAGACGTCTGGGGGGCTTTTCCGTGGTTTCTTTTGGTGATTGTGGACTTGGTATTGTACCTGAAGTTCTTCCATTCCCTTGGGGAAATCATGAGCTACAACTTTGTTCGAACGCTTCCGTTGATGTTTGGCGTGGCGGTTTGGAATATTCTGATGGTTTCCGTTCATGTGCGGAGGGTGATGCGAACGTTGCCGCTGGATGAACTATTGATGACGCGGCTTGCCTACGATGAAATCGTGCAGGGCCTTGTTCTACGGCCCATGGCGATACAATCGTTGATGGTATTACTGTTCTGTATGGCGCAACTGGTGGTTCCGCTGTGGTTATCCAACCAACGGGGAGACTCGGGGATGATTGTGCAAATCGCCATGAGTGTGTTGATTTACCTGTTTCTTTCCACGGCTGTGGAGTTGGGTTCAGCTTTTGGGTTACGGGCCCACTTGTGTATCAAGTCGCCGATTATTGCCACGTTTAAGGCAATTTTGGACTTTGCGTTTTTGTTCGGGATTTTCCTGGTGTGTATCGCCATCGCCGGGGTGATCACAGGAATCTTTCTCCTGATTGCGGCGGTGCTGAGTATTGTGGGAATCGGGATGATTCTGGGGATGATGATTTTCTTCTCGCTGGTGATGGGAGCTTACACGTTCTTCAGTTCGTTCCTGAAGGGGGAAGCCTCCGAGGCGATGCAATGGTGTTACAACCACCCCAAGGAATGGTGGATTGCCGCCAATGATGAGAGTATCGACAATGTGGAGCGCGGGTTGTTTACCCCATGGCGCCCGTTGGCGGAACGGTACCGGTTGCGGCTTCCGGGAGATGGATTCAAGCCGCAAGATGTGCCGGGTTATCGGGAACCGTAAGTTGCCATTTTGGCTAAACTGTTCCACCCTTTTTGTTGCCACCCACCCCCCCGAATATGCGATAAAAACCTATTCTCTGAGAGGATTCCGATACCCATGAGCCAGAAAACCATACTCTGCGTGGACGACGAACGCGACATTCTGCTGATTCTGCAAACCGCCCTTTCCGATGATTACACCATCCTAACGGCCAACAGCGGAGCCAAAGCATTGGAAGTTGCAAAAGCAACGCGCCCCGATCTTGTGATTCTGGACTTAATGATGCCCGAGATGGACGGTTTGCAGACCTTTGCGGAATTCAAAAAGGTGGAAAAGCTGGCCGATGTGCCCTGCATTTTTCTGACGGGTGTTTCCGACAAGGAAAAAATCCGCGAGGCACTGCTTCTGGGAACCAAGTATTACCTGACCAAACCTTTTGAGCTGGACGATTTAATGGAAAAAGTGAGCATGGCGCTTCAGGGTGCAGACTTCAGCTTCTAATTACTAAATCAGCGAAATAGAGCGTTATATAACATTACGATTTAGCGCACAGTAAACGCTTCATTGATTTTCTTCTAACCAACTTAATATTTTCAAAATAATTCGTTGTGTTTTGAACGCGGAATCTTCATCAAGTGGGAATGCTTCAGGGCCCGGGAGCACAATCCATCCACTTGGAGAATCGCTGAATGATTCGTTCAAAGCACGTTTTTCTTTCTACTTTGGCACTTGCCGCACTTGCCATTCTTCCCTCCACAACACTGCAAGCACAGGCTGCCGGAGTAAATACGGAGCGCTACAAGGCTGCACCACAAGGACTTACGCCACCCACCGCGGGTGATGCCAATATATCTGATGTCCCTCGTTACTTCTTGGACACCATCGATTCCTTAAATCGATTTGCAGATGATGAATCTCGAAAAGCTCCTGGTCTTTCCAAAAATAATTACATCGGGAAGATTTATCCCATCTATAACACACAAGCGATTGAAATTCAAAGTTACTTACTCCGGACACTTGCATTTGAAGGTGGAACGGCGGAAGTGATGGGTTTGCAATCTGTAAAAGATGCCCAGGGACGCAATGTACAATATCTGTTTGTAACCGCACCGGACTTTATGATTCCGGGTATTACTGAAATTGTTTCAACGTGCGACGTTCCGGGATTCAAGTTCTATGATGCCACCGGGATGGACTTTGGGGGCGGCTCCGGAGCAATCGCCTATAAAGGAAAACACCGCACCGCGAGTGAGTTGAAAAACATCCTCGCCTCCACGGAACTGGGGAACGTCGGCGCCTTCCTTTTCCCCCCTTTCGCTGATGACTCCACCAACACGATCTACATTGTGGAAAACCCCACTGACATCACCGATGACTTGGCGGCTCTTTCCCTCTTCGATACTCCCCCACTGCAGGCGGAGCTGGAAGTCACGATCTATGAAGTATCCGGCGGCGATGATGGCACGCTGGGTCTCGATTGGGAAGCTTGGAAACGCAGCTTGAGCGGTTCATTTGAGTATTCCTCGATCAGCGATCAAACCTTCTTCGACGACAACAACGATGCTTACAACACGCTTCTTACGCTCGATGCCGGGGCGCTGGCGAGCTTCCTGAACTACACCGTTCGCACAGGAAACAGCAAAGTGGTCACCAGCACCAAACTCACCATGACGAATAGTGAGGACGTACCCGGAGGGTTGAGCGGCGGAAACCGTGGAACAGCCACGGGAGAACCCGCACGCATTGAATCCACCCGCGCCGTCCCCTTTGGAAACGTGAACATCAACGGGGAAGGAGAATTCACCGATGTAGCTTTCGAAGGCGTTGTGGTGGAGTTTCTCTCCTTCATCGGAACCGATAGCCTGACGATCGACATCGACGTGGCGGTGAACAGCTTGGTGG
>JANRMB010000252.1:0-3632 GCA_033761985.1 Candidatus Sumerlaeia bacterium
GAGGAGAAGAGCCTCTTCATCCGTCAAACGTCCACCTGCAGGGGCTTTTTCCAAGAGGTCCTGAACTTCGGCGACTGTGGGAATCATGGGGGTTCACTTTCGGCGTTATTGAGTGATGTTGTTTGTAGTAGTGCAAGTAATGGGACAGTTTATGCCGAAAGACCGGGGAGAGAAAACAGGGATTTTGTGGATGAGCCGCAAAATTGGCGTTTTTCAAAACCGTTTTTCATCAAACGATTGACGTTCACCGTTTTCAAGCGAACAATTACCGCATTGCTTGTTTGCAGGGTTCTGCTGATTCATGGCTCACCGTAGCTTATCCACCCTTCAATTTGTTGGGTTTTCCCCCACCACCGCCTCCACCCTAATTTCCATGATGGGGGACGAAGGCCTTCCGAATGACATTCGGTTGGTCGCTGATTTAACATATCAACCTTGGGCTACCAGCCGTAGCGGGTTGATCATCATTAGCATGAGCCCCTCATCTGATTTGACGAAAATCTCCCACGTCATTCAAGACCGCACCACCTGGTGGGAAGTTGCGGTGTGCCTGATGGAGTCCATCAGTGCCTATCAACCGGCACTCCTTGCCCAGGGCGCTGTCAAAGTCCTCACCCATCCGGAAGACGATCTACACTCCTGCCGTCAGGAAATCCGGGAGTTGCTTTCCATCCTCACCGTTCATGGGACGGATTTATTGGGGTTGGAACTCGCCGACCTGATTCAATTGTACGGGGAAAAACGCGTCCCCAAAACCATCCGGATCAACGCACAGGGAGTTATTGGCTCCCTTTATCTCCGGGATGGATTGCTGGTGCATGCGGAAACCATGGACGAAACAACGGGGATGGAAGCTTTCTCCCGGTTGTTCGGTGCCAAAAGCCCCGAGATCCGCGTCCACAATGGTTGCCTGACGAATTATAATACCCTGAACATGCCGGTGATGTCTGTTCTGTTGGAGGGTGCCCGGGTCAATGACGAGGGCATTCGTGATTCCGGAGGTCGCGGTGGTGGCTATGGTTCCTCCTTCAACACGCCAACGCCACTTCCCTCCATGGGGACGTTGGGTTCCGCACGGACTTCCAGTAGCGGACTCCCCAAACCCAGCGACTTCAGCGGCGCGTTGGATGATATCTTGGGTGACTTCGATCTTCCGGGCAAACAAGCCAATACCCCCAAACCCAAGAACCGCAGCAACCACACGCCCCTTCAACCGGCTCCGGTGGGAAATCCGTTCCTCCAAAAATCCTCCCCGATTCTCGGGAAGGATCATGACTTGGACGACGATTTCGACGAGTTGGATTAACTCAACTCGCTCAGCCCTCCACCTTTGGGGTCACTTCGATGGGTTTCCCTTCATTCTGGGTTTCGACCATCTTGGCCATTTTCTCCACGTTTTGAGTGCCGGCGGGTTCGTCCACGCTGATGGCTTCCGAAAGTTTACGGCTGCGGATACTAAATCCCGCAAGAGTGGCATCGCCATCAATCTCCCGATACACCTCGCCGGTTTCCTCGGAGAAGTAATGGGTTTGGTTGAATTCCAAACCAAATTTCAGCGGGAAGGTGATCTTCATCCGCGATTCAATTTTGTGGCAATTCTCAAACGTGCGCAGTGGGGTTTTCACTTTGGCAAGCCCCATATACCGTGCTTCCCAAATGACTTTACCGGTGCGGGGTTTCTTTCCTTTTTGGTAAACCGTGTAGGGGATGGAATCTGAGACGGTATCGCCCACATTCATCTCCGAGGGGAACATCTTCCACGGGCGATCAAAAATGATCGTGCTATTGTAAGTGCTGTTGCGGAGCAGATCGACTTCCACCCCGTTGGGAGTCAGCCGGTATCCCACCCAACTTTGGTCGTCGCTTCCGGTGTACATCGTTTGGGTTTGGCATTGAACCGTGACCCGTTCCAGAGGGGCGATGCGTTTGCCATTGTCCATGCGTTCGAAAATCTGACGGCGATTAGTCAGCACCGCATAAACTCGTTCGGGTCGGAAGATCGGCTCCACGATGGCGGGCTCCTGGGCAACTGGTTGAGTGAGGGGTGCAGCGATGGGATTCTGGGATGGTGGAGCAGGGGCGGTGGATTCCATCTGGGCAAAAGCAGAGGAAAAACTCGCCATCAGGAAAAGATAGGAGGCAACTCTGTAGAGGGTGGTGTGCTGCATTGGCTCAATCTCCGAATCGAATCATCTAGTGAAGGGCAAATGAAGCGCCGATCCCTCGAAATTCGAGAGATTATTTTGAGACCTCCCTCCGATTCAAGATTAATGATTCAGTGTCTTCCAGTCTTCGGTGCTTAATCCCGTAACAGCATTCAAGAAAAGAGGCGTTTCAGGATCACCAAACAGCACAAACTCGTGACGAGTCGCGGTGTTGCTGGGGAAGTCGAGCGCGAAATCGCTGAGCGCAGCAGTGAAGGCCGCCCCCACGGTGCTTGGATTCGTGCCGTAGGCTTCCAGAAAGCGCTCCGTAAAAGCGGATTGGTTTCCATAATTATCCACACCCACCGGTGCCACATTAGCGATGGCGCCCTTGGTAACATCGGAGAAAAGCCAGAGTTCACAGAGCGAAGGGCTGCTCAGCCCCGGGAAGGCGTAGTACCCATTCAGACAAGTGAATGTCGCCACCACGGGCCATTGATTCTGCGTGGTGGAGGCGTTGAGTTCCGTGGCGGTGAAGATGTTGGGCCCTCCCCACCGATTGGTGTTTCCATGGCCATTGTACAAAACCAACGCCATCCCGGGGGCGGTACTGAGGGCACTTACGATGGCGGCTTTTTCCGGTGCTCCATTGGAATCATTGCTGTTGAGGAGCGTTGCCGTGCGTCCAGTCGCTGTCCACAACGCCTGCCATCGGGGTTGATCATCCTGGAACTCAACCGCCACATCGGCGATCAGATAACCACCCCGAGAGGAGTTGAACAACGTGCTTCCAATCGCCTCATAGGCAAGTTGACGAGCGACGAATTTGTCCAGGTCAGACGTTGTTTTCGCTGGCACTCTTCCCAAACGAACGTCCGGCAGTTCGTCTCCGGGCAGTAAAACACTGTACGGATAATCAACGGCCACTTCCAGTTCCCCGATGGTGGTGGGGAAACTCTTTTCGTAGTAAACCGGGAGTTGATTTCCAGAAAAATGCCCCAATACGTTGTTGGGATCAAAAGAAGAGTGCCCCACAAGCAGCACGTTCGGAAGAGGTGAGCGCACCGGAGACTCCCGAACAACCCAACTGAGGGCTGCTCTCAAGGCTTCGGGATCATTTCGGCCAAGAGAAAAGGCATCAAACGCTGCCTGGGGATTGAGAAGATAGGTTCCCATTCCGCGATGATTGACAAGAGGTTGAAGGGAGGAGTTAAACTCCGGGTAGGTAACGTAGATTCTGCGCAGAGGGTTGCCAACCAGGATATCGGAGGGTTCCGGAAGAGGAACAAGAGCCACAGGATCGGGAGAAGCCATGGTGGGGAGGTATTGCAGGGCAAATCGGGAGGAACCGGCAGGTGCTTCAAACTCCACCGCCACCCCGCCTGAGGCATCAGGCAACAGACCTGGGTTCTGCAATAGGATGGGACTGTAGGGCTCTGTTATATCCAAGATGACGACTTGATTGGCAGCGGTTCCAGAAGGGAATCC
>JANRMB010000253.1:0-7907 GCA_033761985.1 Candidatus Sumerlaeia bacterium
GCCGGTTTGATCGGTTCCGTGTGGTTGATGGGGATTGTGATTCTTTCCGCCGTTCCCCTGGGAATTGCCGCCGCCGTGTACTTGGAAGAATACCCCATGAAGGGGAAAATCAACGAACTCATCGAGGTGAACATCACCAACCTAGCGGGTGTTCCCTCCATTATTTTCGGGATTTTGGGTCTCTCCCTCTTTGTTCGAGGATTGAACTTGGGGTTTAGTTTGTTGGCGGGTGGATTAACGCTGGCGTTACTTGTATTGCCCATCGTGATTGTTTCCTCCCGCGAGGCGATTCGTGCCGTTCCCCAAGCCTACCGCACCGCCTCCTATGCTCTGGGCGCCACCCGTCTGGAGACGATTTTCCGCGTGGTTCTCCCCGCGGCGTTTCCCGGGATTATGACCGGGGTGATTCTGACGCTTTCCCGCGCGGTGGGTGAAACGGCTCCGCTCATTGTGGTGGGCGCTGCTACATTCATCGCCTTTGATCCCAAAAGCCCCATGGATCAATACACGGCGCTCCCAATTCAAATTTACGACTGGATTTCCCGCCCTCAGGCGGAGTTCCAAAGCCTCGCCGCTACCGGGATTCTTGTTTTGCTGATGTTGATGTTCATCCTCAACGGGTTTGCGGCTTTCCTTCGCCAGCGTTCCCAATCCAAACACGCCAGCCACTAAGTCGGGAGTTTAGTTTACCACCCATCGAGTAGCTTCACCGGGGATAACTTCGACTTCAAACCGATCCCTGCGGATAACAGCTAGTGTGGTTGTGTGCCTCTGAAGGGCTTCTAGAATCAATTTTCCAGGGGCCAAGGCTACAAAATTGAGGGGATGAGGGTGTTCCTCGTCTTCCACAAGCCAACTCAACGTCACTGCCTGCGGCACGGATTGCACCGTGATACTGGTGATTGCTTCCCCCACTCTCAATCGGCGTGTGGCGGGAATAACCGGGGCGCTGGTGACGAGGAATTCCTGATTTACGGAAACAGAATCGAGAATCGTTTCGTCTGAATTCGTCCAAACCACCTTGAGGGAATCAACGATGCTTGATTGCCCCAACCCAAAATGGGCGATTCTTCCTGGATTTTGAGCCATGTAGTTGGAGGAGGCATTGAGTTCCGCTGTTTGTCTTTTGCCTGCAGTGACCACTTGGATTCTGGAACCGATTCCATGGGAATGATGGGGTTTTTGCAGGCCGCGTAGCTGTACGTGGATCCACTTGTTGGTTGTGGGGGAATCGTTCCGGTAGAGGAGGGGAGTACCTCCTTCGGTGAAGGAGCATCCGGGTGTTCCGTTGGCAAAATCGGCGTTGTTTGTAACGAACAGGTCCAAGTCCCCATCGCGATCATAATCGAAGGAAATCACGCCACGACCTTGGCGATTATCCGCCAAACCGGATTGCGAAGCGACGTTGGTGAATCGCCCGGTGCCGAGATTTTCATAAAGTCGGGAAGTATCCGCACAGAACACCGGTGTGGCGTTATCATCAAACCCGTTGGTCAGGAAAAGGTCGGGATCGCCGTCCAGGTCGAAGTCCCCAAAAGTGGCGCCCCAACCCCACTGGCCGTTGGATGTTCGTGAGAAATCAGAGACGTCCTCGAAAGTTCCATCACCCTTATTGCGGTAGAGTCGATTGCCGAATCGCCCATCGGAGGGGAGGTTGAAAATACTGCTCACAAACCAGTCCAAATCGCCGTCGTTGTCGTAATCGGCAACACTCGCTCCCATGCCATTTTGATCGATTCCCACGCCGGATGCCTGAGTGGAATTCCGGAAAGTCCCATCCTGATTATTGAGCCACAGTTGACTGGAAGTGAAATCGCTGGCGAGGAGGAGATCCTGATACCGATCTCCATTCACGTCGGCAAACCGAGGGGTGTAAACATACCGTTGTATTGTGGAGCCGTTCCCCAGTCTCTGGGGATTCAGGTTTCCGTTGCTGTTGAAAAAGAGTTCGAAGTTCCCGGTGTCGTAGGACGCCCACTGCCCGAGAGCGAGATCAAGGTCCCCATCATTGTCCGCATCCCCGAAAGAAGGGCTGCTGAAATTGAATCCCGGGTTGAGCGAGGAAAAAACAAGCACCTGTTGAAAAGTTCCGTTTCCCTGATTTCGAAAAAGGGTGTGGGGCGCCTGATAGCGAGCAACGAAGAGGTCCAAATCACCATCGGCGTCATAATCTGATGCTGCTGAACCGGTGAAGATTCCGGTAACAGCCAAACCAAAATCAGCCGCCCGGTTTTGAAACGTTCCATTCTGTTGATTGATGTACAGCAGGCAGGGCGTTTGGTTGTCGCTTTGTACGACAAATATGTCCATCCAGCCGTCGGCATTAAAGTCCTCAGCAACCGCTCCCCCAAGCATGAAACGATATTCTTCTCCGTTTGGTCCTGAAAGTTGTGCCTTCTGAAACGTGTGTCCGATCCCCGCGGAGTTGGCGACTTCGGTAAAGAACATGGGCTCTGCATTCAGCAGAGGCGGGAGTGAAAAAGAGAGGATAAAGCTTAGCGGGCGGAAATAGGGAAAGAATCGATGGGGTAACATGGAGGATGAACAGAACTTCAACGAGAGTACCTAGAAGATAACTCCACCACATAAGCCTTGAAAACAGAAAAATAGATTTGAGCAATGTTGAAAGTGAAAGAATCGAACACTATTGGGTGATTCCCATCCCCGCTTGAGGCGCTTCCGCCTCTCACGAATCGATGTTCCCGTTGCGTCAGAGCGTCACCGCGCCATCAATCATAGTCATGACTTCCGCCGACCGAAAGGCTCCGTTACCGGTGGCTCTTGATCCTGCCCAAGCGTTGGTTTTCCTCGATCGATATGAATCCATGAAGGAGGTGGTGGTTGCTCGCTCGCCTGAGGTGGCGGTGAGCCTCCGGCATTTGGGTGAAACAAACCAGTGGCAATCGCAAACTCTGGAAGAAGCCCGAACACTCGCAGTTCTGGCCCTCCTTCAGTGGGACGCCACGCTCCCCACCATCCGGAGAAAAGCCCGCAGAGTGGTGCGTGAGTTTGCCCCGCTCCCCAAAAGCCGTTCCAAAGCTCTTTCCGTAAAGGAGGAGCCTGAAGGTTTGGAACTCACCCCGACGCAACTCAAAAAAGTGGAACGACTACTGGAGGCCTTCACCCCGGAAGTTTATGAGCACCTGTTGCATCAGACTTCCAGTTCAACTCAGGCAATCGAACACCTTAGCACCAAAGTTGCAGTTCTGAAGGGAATGGCGGGCTATGAATTTCTCGCTCTTCTGGGTTATCCCTTGATGGTGCCCGATGCCGCCCGAATCCGATGGTTGGATCGGATGGGGTATTTGGAGACAAATGAAACGGAGAAGAACCGCAGTGAGCAGGCCCGCACTCTGGAGGAATTAGGGCATTCACTTGGGGTTCATTTGGCGGAGTTTAACCTCGTGCTCGGAGCCTTTTGCGGTTCCCTCGGGCAAGCCCATGCGGCTGCCGGAATCTGCCTGAAGAAGCCGCTTTGCAGCGATTGCCCGATTCAACTGGGATGTTCCTACTACAGATTTTCGAGTAAGACGATTGAAAAAGAACGGCGGAATTTGCTCGCCACCACCCGCAAGGAGGAACGCCCCCGCGAGCGACTTGAGACACGGGGAGCCTCGGTGCTTTCCGATGCGGAGCTTTTGGCAATCCTTCTGCGCACCGGCACCGGGCAATCCAACGCCGTGGAAACCGCCCAAACTATTCTGAAGAAAGCTGAAACGCTCGACCGATTAGCCCAAATGAGTTTGGCCGAAATGGCCCAATTCAAGGGCATGGGTCGGGTGAAGTCCATCACGCTGAAAGCCGCTTTTGAACTTGCCAAACGCCTTCAACAGTCCGATGCTAATCTGCTGCGCCCAAAGTTCAATTCCGCCCGGAGTGTTTATTTATATTTGAAAAATCGGTTTCTCGGCGAGAAACGGGAACTGTTTGTGGCGTTGCATTTGAATACCAAGTTGGAGTTGATCCGCGAGTTGGAAATCAGCGCAGGGATCGCTAATCAAACGCTGGTGCACCCTCGGGAATGCTTCGCCGAGGCCTTGCGAGACGGTGCGGTTTCCGTGATTTTTGCCCACAACCACCCCAGCGGCGACCCCACCCCCAGCCGGGCTGATGATGAAATCACAAAAAAACTGGTGGAATGTGGGCGCATCCTCAGCATAAACGTTCGCGATCACCTTGTGGTGGGTTCCACCTCTTTCTATTCCTACTCTGAAAACGACCGGTACATTAATGACCTTTGAATCCTTTTCTCTGCGCCCCGAACTTCTGGAAGGGATTCGCCTGAAGAACTACGTGGAGCCGACACCCATTCAGAAGCAGTGTCTTCCCCACGCGCTTCAGGGGCGCGACGTGCTCGGGCAATCCAAAACGGGAACCGGTAAAACCGCCGCGTTTGCCCTTTCCATCCTGCAGGATTTGCTCAACCACCCGGAACCACCCACCGGTGCCAATCGATTTCGGGCGCTTCTGCTCGCCCCCACTCGCGAACTTGCCCATCAGATTGCACAAGAGATGGATTCCTTCGCACGGCTTACTCCGTTCAAGGGGTTGGTCATCACCGGGGGAAATCAGGACATGGAAGTTCAGGAGCATGCCTTGCGGCTCGGCGGGGATTACATCATCGCCACTCCGGGGCGTCTTCAGGATCACCTCCGCAAACGGTATTTGGATCTTTCCCAAGTGCGCCATCTGGTGCTGGACGAAGCGGATCTGCTGTTGGAAATGGGATTTATCTCCAGCATCAAGGCAATTACCAGCCACGTTCCGGAACGCCGGCAAACTTACTTGTTTTCCGCCACACTCCCCCCGGCAATTCAGCAACTGGCCCGCGAGCTTCTTCTTAATCCCGTTCGCATACAGGTGGACGATACAACCACTCCGGATTTGCTTTTGGAATCCGTGTACCCCGTTCCGGCTCACCAGAAGAGTGAGCTGCTGAGGGAGTTGCTGAAAAATGCCGATCTGGAATCGGCGATCATCTTTGTCCGCACCCGGAACAGGGCAAATTTGTTGGCTCAGGAGCTTCTCCGCACGGATTTGGTTTGCGAACCCCTGCACGCGGAACTCCCGCTGGACGACCGCCTTGCCACGCTGCAACGGTTCCGCAACCAGCAGACTCGTGCACTGATCGCCACGGATCTTGCCGCCCGTGGGCTGGACATTCCCCACGTTTCGCACGTCATCAACTTCGAGTTACCCGACGATCCTTCCGACTATGTGCACCGTGTGGGAAGAGCTGGGCGGGCGGGGCGCCCGGGTGTGGCGCTTTCCCTTGTGGCTCCCTCGGAATTGATTTTGCTCGGTAAGATTGAGCACTTCACCCATAAGCGCCTCAAGGAGCACAAACATCCGGACTTCCACTACGAGGAAGAAATCAGTTCAGGGGATGAAAAAATCCGCCCCGGTCGCGAGCATAAGCTCGGAGCACTCAACAACCGTGGGTTCAAAAAAGGCCCGGTGGAAAATCCCTTCACCAAAGCCGGTGGGGTACGGAAGAAGTATCAAGTGGTCTCCATGGATGAGGAACTTCAAAAGAGCAAACGCAAGCGGGTAAAGATTCGCAAGAAGTTGCGCCACCAACGCTAGGAGCCCCCCAGGGATGAGGGGAGACATTTTTGGAAGGGGAATTCCACCCATGCAAGTGATGAAGATACTAGCTGCTCTGTTGATTGTTTTGGGATCAACCACTTCCATCGCGCAGGCACAGTTCCCCATCAAAACGGTTGATTTGCGCAACTTGCCACCAACCCAGGAGAACGGGCTTTTAAAGGTGTATGGCGCAGTGGGGAATGGTGCCTTTGGGGTTCCGGTGACAGGTGGATACGATTTGGATGGTGATGGATTCAATGATCTTGGGGTTGGTTATTTCACGGCACCCTCCCTTACCGGAGTGGAGAACGCTGGGCAGGCGAATATCATATTGGGAAATGGAATTATCGGCGGCTCAGTGAATTTAGCCTCCAATACCGGAAACTTTATCACCTTCCGGGGATCTCAACGAAATGAATGTACCGCCAGCGAAGTCTGGATACGCGATATAACCGGTGATGGGCTTGGGGATTTCATCATCTGCCGGCAGAATTACACCCCAGCTCCAGGCCGCGAAGGTGCCGGGGCCGTCACCATTTATCCGGGGAACCCCAACTTCCGGACGTTGGCTGAATCCAGAACTGTTTTGGAACTCACCGGATTTGATGCCCGCCTTCCCCGGATCGACATTCTGGGCGTCGCAAGATTTGATCGCCTGGGGATTTGGGCTCGGGCTGCGGATGTGGACGGCGACGGTATCGATGATTTGATTATCGGAGCCGATCAGGACGATGAGCGTGGTTCCAACGCGGGCGAGGTGTGGGTAATGCGAGGCGGGCCCCATTTGCTCCCGGATGCGCCGATCTCCCTCATCGATTTGGCAGCGTTTCCCTCCCAAATTTACACCACGCTCCCCGATCCTTCCACCATCCCGGATGCACCCACCACCGGAACGGTTCAATCCAAAGTGCTGGCTCGCACCTGCAGGATCATCCCCCCCTTGAACTCCTTCCGTTTCCATTTGGGAGGAACACTTTTTGGGGCGGATATGGACGGCAATGGCCGGGCGGAGGTGCTTATGTCTGCCACCATTCAACGTGCCGGGGCGAGCATTCGCCATCCTCAGGGGACCTCCACGGATTATCAGGCGGGAAGCGGGGCAACAGATGGAACGGTTTTCATCGCCTGGGACAACAACTTCCCCACGGGTACTTGGCCCACAGGTTTCACGTTGGATCTGGGCGATCTTCCTGGAGATGGTACTTCCATCAACGGAGATGGCCCCACAGCGCCACGCAACGTACACCGGAATTTCGGCGAGGAACTCGCTGCGGGGATCGACTTTGATGGCGACGGCACCACGGAACTCTTCGTCGGTGATTTGGTGGGAGACTATTCCCCCAACCGCAACCGCTCGGTTTCCGGTGCGGGCATCGTGTTCTACAACGCTCCCCTGCTCCGTAATGTAACGGCCGACTTGGACAATCCCGCGACTCTACCCCCGGGAATGCGCACCACGGAAATCATCGGACCGATTCCCAACGCTATCGGAAGTGATACGATCGGCATCGGTGATTTCAACGGTGATGGACTGGGTGACATCGCCATCGGCAACCCCCACGATGCGCCGTTTGGGCGAACGGTGGCAGGAAGCATCCACACCTTTTACGGTCGTGTGGGAGGGTGGCCAGCGGTGGTTGATACCGCTGTGGGGGCGCTCCCGAATGTGAATGAGATGCAGATCAGCCTGTTGCAGGGTGGCTTCGGAACCAATAACCAACTTGAAGATGCCGGCGATACGTTGTGTTACAGCGCCGACTTTTGTGACTTTGATGGGGATGGCATCACCGATCTCATCGCCAATGAAATGCAGGGGAATGGCATCAGCCCAAACACCATTGATGTAGGTAATCTTCTGGTTCTTTCCGGTCGCCTCTTCAGCATCGTTGTGGAAACCGTTCCCACGGAAGACCGTTGGATATTCAAATAAGATCGAGCGCCAAGAGGACCATGCCCAAACGCCCCGCTTTTGTTTTTCACCCGGACTATGAAATCAACATCGGCAAACATGTTTTCCCCACGCAGAAGTTCCGGCTGATCCGCGATCTGCTGCTGGCGGAGGGCGCAATAGAGGCGCATGAGCTGCACGCTCCGCAGAAGGCGACCCAGTCGGAGCTGCTCTCGGTGTTGGAGGCGCAGTATGTTCTTGATCTGGAAGGGACCGAGCACACACCACGAACCGAGCGGAGTGAGTTGCCTATTAGCCGGGAAATTGTGGAAGGATGCAAGCGCACCGCCGGAGGAACCATTCTGGCCGCACGTCTGGCCTTGGAGCACGGGGCTTGTTGCCATTTGGGCGGAGGATTTCACCACGGCTT
>JANRMB010000254.1:0-5634 GCA_033761985.1 Candidatus Sumerlaeia bacterium
GTCGGCGGTTTGCCGCAACAGGGGACAGGGATTGGTTTGAACTTTGGGCAGACCCATCAGGAAGCTGTATCCCGCGGTGGGGAGAGCGTTGGTATCGATGGTAACCACCTCGCTTCTCCACTGAAAACTCCGAACAATACCGCAAGCCCGGCTGAGTTCACATCCTTGAGGTGGTCGAGTGAGATTGAGCGAAGCCTCGCCATTTCCGGCTCCCACGGTCAGGAATAGTTCCGCGAGTGTTTTGTTTTGCGAGACACTCGCGGCTGGAATCGCCACCACAAAAACCTTCAAGTCCACCGGTTGATTCGTGGCACCGGGAGTAACCGTGGCTCGTATTCGCGCAAAACAGTTTACATTGGCGCTGCGGTCGGGGCCATTTGGGAAACCCGGAAACTGTTTGGAGTACGCGATCACGTTTCCTTCTCCAGGTGCCAGGGTGACACTGGAAATCGGCGTGTCCCACTGATCGTTCATCGTCCGTGTCCCCAACGTGCTTTCCATCTCATGCACATTCCCCACAAGCCCATCTGTCACCATCACCTGACGGGGATTAATCGTCACCGTTTCGTCGCCATCATTGTGAACGTAAACCGTCATGCGGCGCACCTGAGAGCCATCACCCGGCGAACTGATGTGGAAAAGAAACAAATCAAAATCATCGTCGATGGTGGAGAAGCCATTGTTCACCTGCGTGCGCACATTAAGCGGCAGGGGATTGGTAGTGGCGGGGGGGATGACTGCCTCAGAGGAAAGCAGCACACCGGGGGTGGTAAAAATCTCCGGCAGATCCGAGTGAAACATGTAGGCGGTATCGGGGTGCTGTTCCACCGCTCCGGGGAGAATGTACCCGGCACACCGACTGCACGAACCCGACCCCGAAGCGAGTACCGGAGGAAGTACGGCAGGCTGGCAAGGCTGGGTATTGGGATCCAGCGCTTCTTTCCAAACAAGGCGCACCGCATCGGCGCTCACGTAGGAACCCGTCGGCGTGGCCTGATCAGAAAGTTGAATTGTATAACTTCCCGCATCAAAGGAAAATACCCCCAGGGAATTCCACTGTCCCCCGGCGGTAGTTTGATTCACTCGCACCACATTCGGCCCAAAAAGATCATTCACCGTGTAGGGGGCATCGGTGGCTCGATTGCTGGACGCCACCCACCAGGCAAAGACCTCGTACTTGCCCGGCGTGGAAACGGCAAAACTCCAAGTGGCGGTATCGTTTCCGTTGGGAACAAGGGAGAGCAGCGAGTTCGTGCCAAAGAACCCGGCGTTGGACGAGCTAAACCAGTTGGCACTCCGGCTGAACCCCGTATCCGAATTATCGACCACAATCGTTTGGCCTTGAAGCGGAACCAGAGCGAGAACACTCAACCCGGCCAGAAGTCGGAAAGAACAGTTTTTGAACAACAACATCGGCGGATACTCCCCAGAAGGAAAAAACGTCGCGGATGTAACCAATCGAAGGGGAAAGAGGCAACCCCCATCGTATTCACAGGACGTTCTCAAAGTCGCTGATCTCGGTGTTGCGCATCGTTGGAAAGCTTCGGTCACGTACATAAGTACGCTCCGCATCAGCTTCCGCCTTGCGCGCCTTGATCTCAACGATTTGAAAACGTCCTGTTACTTTGAGAACGTCCCTCATCGTACCAGAGCAGGCTTCCCCGTGCTTGACATCCCCAATCCCCCCACCATAGTGGTGCCGCCGTTTGATTCACCCAAGGAGCATCACTCCACCTCCCATGCAGCACTATGACTACATTCTTGTGGGGTGCGGTTTCTTTAGTGCCGTCTTCGCCCAGCAGGCCCGTGAACACGGGAAAACCTGCCTCATTATCGAACGCCGCAACCACATTGGTGGTAACTGTTACTCCTCAGATTATGAAGACACCAACATCAACGTACATCGCTACGGCACCCACATTTTCCACACCAACAATCAGGACATTTGGGACTACATCAACCGATTCACCGAGTTCAATCGCTACCAACACCGCGTTCTTACCACCCACAAAAACCGCGTGTACGCCATGCCCATCTGTCTTGGTACCATCAACGCCTTCTACAACGTGAACCTGAAACCCCACGAAGTGCAGGCCTTCCTCGAAGAAAAAATCCGCCCGGACTTCACCGAGAACCCCACCAACTTTGAGGACAAGGCAATCAACCAGATCGGTCGCGATCTCTACGAAGCCTTCTTCAAGGGCTACACGATGAAGCAGTGGGATTGCTCCCCCCGCGAGCTCCCCGCCAGCATCTTCAACCGCCTCCCCATCCGCGAATCCTTCCACGATTCCTACTTCAACGATCGCTATCAGGGGATCCCCATCGGCGGCTTCACCCCGATTTTCGAACGCCTGATCGAGGGCATCCCCGTGGAACTCGGCGTCGATTTCCTCGAAGACCCCGACTACTGGAAGTCCCACTGCGGCAAGCTGGTGTACACCGGCGCCATCGACCGCTACTTCCACTATTCCGAAGGGCACTTGAATTGGCGCAGCGTCCGGTTTGAGTACGAAAGCCATAACCTCGAAGACTACCAGGGCACCAGCGTCATGAACTACGCCGATGTGGAAGTCCCCTTCACCCGTATTCATGAACCCAAGCACCTCCACCTTGAGAAATCCCACACTCCAAACCGCACTGTCATCATCCGCGAGTATAGCAAACGCGATAACGAAGACCCCTACTACCCCGTGAACAGCACCGCGGATAAGGCCATTTTTGCCCGGTACCAGGAACTCGCCGCCAAGGAACCCCGCGTCCTCTTCGGCGGTCGCCTTGCCGAATACAAATACTATGACATGCACCAAGTCATCGGCAGCGCCTTGCAAAAAGCACGAGTGGAGTTGGGGAGGTAGGGAGATAGCAACAGAGGAACAAGAAGGTAACACATACATTCTTGTCTGTGGAGTTGTTCGCTTGAAATGCCCATTACCGCCGCGCATTACATGTCACGACATTCCGCTATATCTCCGTCATCCCGTACAGGCCACAACACCTCGTCCCGATTCGCTATTCCGCCCAGCGGGGGCCCTCTTTCCAGCCCCCGATGACCGCAGGGAATCGGTGGGATCCTTCGCCCCAAACGTCCCCAACCCCGGAGTGGGTTGCACCATGGAACCATCCCGCCCTTCGGGCACCCCTCCCTCGGAGGGGTGGCAGGCGAAGCCTGAGGGGGTGGTCGCCTTTCAACAAGAAGCCAAAACTGTTACCGATGTCGCGAGACTGTTCACCCTATTCCACTCGGTTTTCTTGTTGGAAACCGAATCGTGGAGGTCCCGGGGAGGTCTCGCCTAGGTCTGTTAATGGGGTGGATATGCTCTATGAGAGGCCCATGGGAGGGGGAGTGGAGGGCGAGGGCTGAGATGATATTCAGGCGAAATCCGACTCATTTTATCGGATATTGTTCCTTTAGCCTTGTCCTGATTCCCTGGCGTCCTTAGGGTGTTGTTCATCACATTCAATCACCCGTCAGGTTCCGCTTATGCTCACTCGCGAAGACGTTGCTTCCATCTTTCACCAGCCTTTTCCCGATTTGTTGTTTCAGGCGGCGACGGTACACCGCGAGCATCACGACCCCCGGAAGGTTCAGTTCTGCACCCTCAACAGCATCAAAACCGGCAAATGTCCCGAGGATTGCGGTTATTGCCCCCAAAGCGCCCACCATAAAGGGGTCGATTTGGATGATCACGGATTAAAGAACGTTCAGGAAGTGTTGAACAGTGCCCGCGAAGCCATGGAAGGCGGAGCAACCCGCTACTGCCTCGGTGCCGCGTGGCGCGGACCCAAGGATGATCGTCAGTTTGAGGAAGTTCTCGCCATGATTCGCGGGATTCGCTCCATGGGGATGGAAGCCTGCGTGACCCTTGGTTTATTGAATCAGGAACAAGCGGATCGGTTGGCGGAGGCTGGTCTCACCGCCTACAATCACAATTTGGATACCTCCCCTGAGTTCTACCCCCAGATTATCAAGACACGGACCTTTGAAGATCGCCTCGAGACCATCTCCCGCGTGCGCACCGCCGGTATCAGCGTTTGCTCCGGTGGGATCATCGGCATGGGGGAATCCCGCGAAGACCGCATCGGTCTCTTGCACAGCCTCGCAACCCTCGATCCCGCTCCGGAAAGTGTTCCCATCAACATGCTCGTTCGGGTGAAGGGGACTCCCCTGGAGAATGCCCCGGAAACCGACCCCATTGAATTGGTTCGTTGCGTGGCCACGGCCCGGATTCTGATGCCGAAGAGCCGTGTGCGCCTGAGTGCAGGGCGTACGGAAATGAGTGACGAATTGCAGGCCTTGTGCTTTTTTGCGGGGGCGAACTCGATTTTCGCCGGTGAAAAACTCCTCACCACGCCGAACCCCGGAGGCAACCGCGACATGGCCTTGTTCACCCGACTTGGCATGAGCCCCGAAACTACCGCCGATACCGCCCGCGAACGGGAACTGGCCGGTATTTCCCACGGTCATGCCCACCACGACCACGATCACGACCATCACCACGAAGACGCCCGAATCACCAACGGTATCACACACCACGCCTGCACCGGAAACGGCGGCTGTGGTAACGGGCACCACCACTAACAGTGCAACACCCCGGGGCCTTTCCCAATCCCCGTGCCTATGAAACCGCCTTCGAACGCATCGATCCGGAGGAAATCCGCTTCTACGCGCATTTCCTGAATCCTCAGGATTCCGTTCTGTCGCTCGGTTGTGGTTCCGGATGTGTGGAAGCTGCGTTGAAGCAGCATCTCCCCGCTGGGAAACTGTTGGGAATCGATGCGTCTTCCGAAATGGTGGAACGCGCAAACTCGCGATTTGGTGGGACTCCCGGGCTTCAATTCGCCTGCTGCACGCTTCCTCAGCTTCCGGATTTTCCTGAGTGCACGGTGGTGATTTCTCCACTGCTCACGTTGAACTATCTCACCTCGCTTACGGAATGGACCAAGCTGATGCAGAATCTTGCGTCGCTGCCCCGACTGCGCGAGGTCCTCATCGATGTTCTGATCCACACTCACCCCTTGCGGTATCAAGGGGTGCGGGAGGTGGGGGAGTGGCACATGTTTGAATTTTTTGATGTGCTGGAAACCACAGAGTTCTTCAGTACCATCAGTACGCGCCTCACGTATGGAGTGGGAACGGATTCCCCCGGAGTGGTGGAAGCACCCATGGCGTTGTTGCATCCGCAAAGGTTTGTTCGGTGGGTTGGGGAAACGACACCCTTTCAGGTGACCAACTTTTTCCCCCCCCACGATTTCGTAATTCCGGAGAATGTCCCACCAGCCGAGGCACGCCGGGCGCTGATTCGTCTCACCCCAAAAACCGGCGAACCTCCTCCCTGAATTCCTTGCCCCCGAGCCCTAACCTCCAAACAGTACAAAACAAGTTTTGCGACGGAAGAGGCTCCCATGATTCACGAACTACTCGTCCAATTGCAGTCTGGTCAGATTACCTTGGAAGAAGCCGAAGAAGCTTTGCGCCTTCATGTGGCGGGAGAATCCCAGGAAGCAAATCTGGGGTTTGCACGATTGGATTTGGGGCGTGTGAAACGTCGTGGGCGCCCGGAAACCATCTTCGGCGAAGGGAAAACGGTTTCCCATATCACAGAGCTCTCCCGTACGCTTCTGGAAGCCGGG
>JANRMB010000255.1:0-12085 GCA_033761985.1 Candidatus Sumerlaeia bacterium
ACAAGGCAAAGTCTCAAAAGCAGGAAAGCGTGGGAACGGGTCTATTGATTTACCCCGCACTGCAGGCCGCCGATATCCTTCTTTACAACACCAACGTCGTCCCCGTGGGGCATGATCAAAAGCAGCATATCGAAATCACCCGCGACATTGCCGAGCGCTTCAACGCCATGTACCCCGACACTTTTGTTCTTCCCGAAGTGTTAATTCGGGAAAGTGGCGCACGCATCATGGGGTTCGATTCCCCTGATGAAAAAATGAGCAAATCCGTGGCGGAAGTTCGTCCCGGGCACGCCGTGGGTCTCCTCGATGACCCCGCCGCCATCAAAAAAACAATCATGCGCGCCGTTACAGATAGCGGCAGTGAAACCCGGTTCGAGCACGCCAGCCCGGGAGTCATCAACCTCCTCAGCGTTTACGAAGCCATCACGCGCAAACCCCGCCCGGAGATTGAAGCCGAGTTTGAAGGCAAAGGATACGGAACGCTCAAGAAAGCCGTCTTGGAAGCCGTGATGGAATGCCTGAATCCAGTGCGGGAGCGATACAATGAGTTGGCCAAAGACCCCGCCGAGTTTGACCGATTCCTTCTCAAAAATGCCGAGCGCATTCGCCCCATCGCGGTAGAAACGGTCAACCGAGTCAAGGAACGCCTGGGTATGGGGTAAACAAGTTCCCTATTTTCTCAACAGTGGGTTCAGGATCGGATAAATTGAATCCACCACCAAGTTCATGAAAATCAGCAGGGAACAGAAAAAGACTGAAATCCCCAGAACAATCGGTGTGTCCCGGTTGCTGACGGACTTCACAAACGTATCCCCGATGCCCGGTATAATGAAAATCTGCTCCACCACCAAGGAACCAATCAGCACGCCAGCCATTACCGGCCCCAGATACGTTACCACAGAAGTCAAGCTGTTGCGCAGGGCATGGCGCAAGACCACGCGCCATTCGCTCAAGCCCTTGGCCCGGGCGGTACGGATGTAATCCTCGCGAAGGGCATCCAGCATGCTGGTGCGGGTAAGGCGCAAAATCGCCGCAAACGGAAACGCCCCCAAGGCCATCGCTGGAATCCAAAGGTTGAATCCATTCGTCCAGTTGGTGGCCTGAAACCACCCCAACTGCCTCACCAACACGGTGACCATTACTGTTCCGATGATAAAGTTCGGCACCGAAACCCCCACCAACGCGATGAAAGTCCCCGCCTGATCCACAAATCGGTTATGATAGAGCGCCGAGATGATCCCGATTGGTACCCCGAACAACAACGCCAGCGTGATGGCTCGCAATCCGAGGGAGGCTGAAATTGGAAAATGCTGAACCAGAATCTTCCGGAACGTTTTGTTCCGGTCAAACCGCGAGGGCTGGGAATCCAACGTCAGCAACGTGCCCACTTGCGTCAGGTATTGTTCATGAATCGGGCGATCCAATCCATAAAACTTCCGCTGGGCTTCCAACGTCGCCTGATCCACCCGACCTTCCACCAGAAGGTTGTCGTCACCGGATAGTTTCGTCAGGCAAAACACCAGAGTCGCCACAAACCACAGGGTGATTAATGCGGCAGGTAATTTGGAAAAAAAGATGGGGACGAAAATCTTTGCGAAGAGGAGAAACGTTTCCCACCGCAACGCAATAAGCGTCACCAGAGCCAATCCCAGAACCGAGAAAACAATCGTGGCAATCATGGGTTCCGCAACTCCTCTGGTTGAACCACCTCAAACTCTGCAATTTGAAGAAGTTCTTTCCGTGCCACCACGGAGCCCGAGATCGCCCTATAGTGGTGCGTTTGGCGGGGCCGTATCACCACCTCGATCCAGGGGGTGTAATCCGTCAACGTTCCATCTTCGCGGAAAAACAGCGATCGCACCTGAAACCGTACTCCCTGAATCGGGTGGGTGTTGAACAAATCAGCGGTCACTTCCCATCGATTTTCCAGTGTGGTCAACCCACCGCTGTAACCTCTGAGTTCCAACCGTTCCAGCATCTCCGGCGAAGGACTCGTCAACTCGGGAGTAAGAAAAGACTCCAACGTCGGCCCTTTTCGGCGTTCCAACTCCTGTTGAGGGACTCCGATTTCCGGTAGCTTCTGTTCCGCTGAAGCGGCTTCTGGGTTGTTGGAAGGGGATGCCTCTTGACGGGACTGCGGGGCTTCACCCAACGATGGCGTCGTTTTTGAGGCACACCCGCCAATAATCATGGAAAGCGCCAGAACTTGGCACAATCCTTTGCATACGGTGATGGATCCCGAAAATGGGAATGAATTAAACCCGGTGAACACGAACGTCTGGGGACTTCCTTGGTGGTTTGTACGGGCAGCGAAGACCTGTAAAGGCTTGAGTAATGAGCAAATTGCAAACGAAGGCAACTGATTATCATCAACTCGCCCCCATGACCGATGAAATTCGGCGACGGGTTCGACGCGCCAACCCCGAAGACACGGTGTCCTCCGGACTGAGCGTCGCCGCCGCCCCCACGGGTGTTGAAGTCGAATGGCTCGATCCCGAAGGTTTGGCCATCGCCGCTGGACTCCAAATCGGCGACCGACTTCACCACATCAACGGTGAACCCATCCGCGATACCGTTGATTTCTTCTTCCACAGTTCCGATGAATTTCTGGAAATCGACGTGGAATCACGCCACGGCGAACGCCGCACGGTCGAAATCGAAAAAGAGTACCCCGAGGAGCAACTCGGACTCGAACTCAAGCAGTTCACCACCCAAAACTGTGGCTGCAACTGTGTGTTCTGCTTCGTTCATCAACTCCCCGATAACATGCGCAAATCCTTGTATATCAAGGATGAAGACTACCGCCTTTCCTTCATGCAAGGCTCCTACATTACCGGAATTACGTTGAAGCAGGAGGACTTGGACCGCATCGCTCGGCAGCGTCTCAGCCCCCTCTACATTTCTGTGCATGCCATTGATGAAACCCTCCGCCGCTGGCTTCTGGGTGTCAAAAAAGCTCCGGCGATTCTCGATGTTCTGGACTTTTTCGCCAAGCATCGCATTCAGGTGCATACCCAGATTGTGCTTTGCCCCGGTCATAACGATGGGATCGAACTCGAAAAAACCCTCGATGCCCTTCTCGCCCGAATCCCCACGGTTCAATCGGTCGCCATTGTCCCCCTCGGCATGACCAAGTGGCGGCAGGGACTCCCCGATATGGCCCCCGTCACCCCTGAGTACGCCCGGAAGTTTGTGCAATCACTCAAGCCCCGACTCAAAGCGGTGATCGACCGCTACGGCGAGCCCCTCGTCATGCTCTCCGATGAATGGTATCTCATCGGCGGCATGAAAGCCCCGGCGTATTCGCAATTCCCCGAAGTCCCCCAATTGGAAAACGGCGTCGGGATGGTGTATCACTTCTACACCGACTTTCCCCAAGCGCGGAAGGTGCTGAAAGCCAACCCCGCCAAACGCCCGTGGAGAGTTCTCGCCCTTTCCAGCACGCTTTCCCACGTGGTGATTGAACGCATCCGCGAAGCCTGTCTGGAATTCGCCGGCATCACGGTCGATGTTTATTCCGTCGTCAATAATGTCTTCGGTGAAACCATCCACGTCACCGGACTCCTCACCGGGCAGGACTTGCTGAAAGCGATTCAAGCAAACCCCGGCTACGATCAATACCTGCTCCCGGGCAACTGCCTCCGGAAGTATGATCAACGCTTCCTGGATGACATGACCCTCGCTGAATTGCGTGAAAAAACCGGGCTTCTCATCACCCCGGTGTTGGGTGGTTCACTGGATTTCGCTGAAACCATTCTCGAATACTCCAGCGACTACGGTCATGATGCTCCCAAGGATCACCCTTTCCTTGCCTCGCACTGGAGCAATTCGTAATCTCCCCAAAACATTCCCTCAGGTGAAGGCAACGGGCAGATGATCAAAATTGGTGTGATTGGTTACGGCTATTGGGGACCCAATCTGGTTCGCAACTTCAGCCAGATGGATGGCGTGGAAGTTACGGTCGTCTGTGATCTCAGCCCCGAGCGACTCGATCTGGCTCGCAAACGCCACCCCGGCATCCGCACCACCACCAACGCCATGGAAGTCATCGCCCACATGGGGGTCGATGCCGTGGCCATCGCCACCCCCGTGGCCTCGCACTATGATCTCGCCATTCGCGCGCTCACCCACAAAAAACACGTTCTGGTGGAAAAGCCTCTCTGCAACGATGCCGTCAAAGCCCGCGAGCTTGCTGATCTTGCCAAACAGAATGGCGTGACCCTCCTCGTTGATCACACGTTCCTCTACACCGGCGCGATTCAGAAGATGAAGGAACTCATCGATACCGGCGCCATGGGTTCCCTGTATTACTACGATTCCGTTCGGGTGAACCTTGGGCTCTTTCAATCCGACGTCAACGTCCTCTGGGATTTGGCCGTTCACGATCTCAGCATCATGGATCACCTTATCGCTGAAAAACCCATTCGTGTAAAAGCCGTCGGCATTCAACACTTTGAGGATCAACCCGTGGACATGGCCTACCTCACCCTCGGCTTCCGTTCCCGCATGATTGCCCACGTCCACGTCAACTGGCTCTCCCCCGTCAAAATTCGCCGCACGTTGCTCGGCGGCAGCCAGAAGATGGTCCTCTACGATGACCTGGAACCGAGCGAAAAAATCCGCTTGTACGACAAAGGCGTGGAAGAAGTTCCCCCCTCTGATGCCGAAAGCGTAAAGAAGATGCTGCAATACCGCCGCACCGGGGACATGGTTGCGCCGAAGCTGAACGTCACTGAAGCACTGGATACCGAAGCCCGTCATTTCATCCGTTGCATTCGCGGGTTGGAGAAACCCCTCTCCGATGGGGAGAGCGGTGTGAGGGTGGTGAAAATCTTGGAAGCCGCCACGGTCTCCCTCGAACATGAAAACGAGTGGATCGCCCTGAATCTGGGCTAAACCAATGCCATCCCCCGCTGAATCAACTGCACACCCTGGTGCAATCCGATGGCGGGGTGTTCTCTCCCCTGTCCCCGTTGCCTACAAGGCTCGGGTGCTGATTGTTCTGGGGACACTCTTCTTTCTTGCTTTTGGCCTTTTCCTTCCCATCGGTCTCCTCTTCCTTTCCGTGTCCCTCTTTCAGGGGTTGGGCTCCTCATTTGATGGCTTTCTTCTCGCCGTGTTGGAAATTGCTTTGGTACTTTTGGCGCTCAGCATCGCCCTGCCGTTTTGGGGAACGTGGTGGCGCATCGGGCCTGCTGCCATCAAAGGAATCCGACTCGACCGCGCACAAGTCCCCGAATTGTTCCGCCTCGTGGAGGAAGTCGCCCGGCACTTCCGCATCCCACCGCCACGCAATATCCTCCTCATCCCCGATCCCTCCCTTTCCGTCGTCACGCCCCTTCAACTGCGAACCACCGGGCATCCCTCTTATACCCTGCAAATTGGTCTCCCCTACATTCTGGCCTTTACCAAAGAGGAACTGCGCGCGCTCCTCGCCCATGAGCTTGCCCATAAATCAGCCCCGCTCAACCGCCTCTCGCATGGGCTTCGCGTCCGCGATTTGGTCTGGGGTGAACTCCTCACCATACTTGAACAGCGCAATTTGGCGACTGGATTGTTCGCCCTCGTCTTTCGCCGAGTCATTCACATTCCCCTGCATCGCTGCATCACAGAACTCTCCTGGGCCACAGAGTTTGAATGCGACGCCCACGCCGCCTCCTGGGTGGGTCGGGAGAGTTACAGCCAAGCCTACCTCAAAGCCGAACTCCTTCTTCAACTCACCGATCAGGAATTCTGGCCCGGCCTTCTCAAGCAACACGAGAACTCCCCCGTCCCCCCGGGCGATGTCTATCAACAGTACCAGCACTGGTTGGATAACGTCCCCAACACGCTTCTGCACCGTTCTCTGGAGTGGCAACTTGCACGCCCTTCCTGGGATTTTCTGGAGCACCCCGCTCCCATCGAACGACTAGAGCGGATTCAGGAAAAGCCCGGCAAGAAATCCTTAACCGAATACCCACTCCCTTCCCTCTCACCAGAAATCTCCGCCGGAGCCGAACTCCTGCGCGAAGTCTTCCCCGGTATTGTTCAACTCTTCTCACGCCATTGGTATGAGGAAAAAATCCATCCGTGGAAAAAACAATTCCAAATCCGGCAAGCCCGACTCGGGAGTATTCCCTATTGGGAACAACTCGAACGGGAACGACCCCTCACTGAGTCCGAATCGCTTGAAGTCGCCCTCGGGAAATCACTTCTCCTCCCTCCCCAAGAACAACTCCCCCTTTGGCAGCAGATGCTTCAACACTACCCCCGAAGCAAGATTGTTCTCGCCCAACTCGCAGAAGCCACGCTTCATGTGTCCCCCGGAGACAGGGAAGCTATTCTTCAGCATGTGCTTACCTCCGTCCCCACTATACGACCCCGTCTGCTGTGGAAAATCCACTGTCACGCCCCCACTCCGAATCCCCAACTTCCCGAACTACTCCACTCACTCGGGGAATACCTTGCCGCTCGCCATGAATGCGAAACCCTGGAACCCCACGATCATCTACAACCCGATGATACACCCGCCCAAGATCCCTCACGGATGCTTTTGGAGCAACGGTTGGAGGAACTCCGCACCTCGACCCGGGGCATCCGAGCCTTTCACCTTTTCCGCAAAATTCCACCGTCGCTCCCCCAGTATGAATGCCGGTTGATATTGGTGGATTGCCAGACGTGGCGCGGCCCCACGGCGGAAGAAGAGGAAACCCTGACCCGTGTGTTGGAAAACTGCGGCATCCGCTACGTCGTCCTCTGCCGCACCCCGTGGAGCCGCTGGCGCTGGTTGCACCGAAAAGCGGGGTGAGCTTCATCCTCTTCTGGAAGGGAGAATCACAAATGGAATCACCAACTCCACAAATCCCATCAGAGGGACACCCCAGCTCGAAAGCAGCATCAGGGCGAAAGGCACGACTCTATTTTCATGTCATTCTACTGATCTCCCATGGCTTATTGAGCTGCATTCTACTCGTTTTATTGATTGTTCTCCTATACCGCTCGATTCCCACGGCGATTGAAAAGGAAGCCTTCCCGAAAGAGTTGGTGCTCTCTCATCTTCGCGGTGTTGGGGAAAGTCTCCATCAGGAAAACGCCGCAGAGCGCATGCAGGAGATTTTCCCCGAGGGGGCCAGCTTTATGTACACGCTCTACGGCATGGCATGGTCCAATGCCCTACCGCACCTTTCTTCGGGTGAGCGGGCAGAAGGGCTTGCCGAGTTGCGGTTCGTCTTGGAGCGGCAGTTGGACCCGGTTGTTGTCCAACCGTTTACGGATACCGAAGTCCACCGCGGGGTGTTTTGGCTGGGGCAACGAAATCTGATTCTGGGTCATTACCTCAAGGCACTCCCCGTAGAGGAACGACCCGCCAATTGGGTTACGGAGTTTCAGGCAAATTCCCGCGCACTTTATGATGCTTTCCGCGCCAGCAACACGCACCACTTGAATGCTTATCCCGGTCTCTCCTGGGCCGCTGATAATGTCACCGCACTTCGGTCGTTGCTACTTCATGATGAACTGTATGCAACAAACTATCGGCAAGCGTATGAGGAATGGAAAGCGTGGACAATCACTCACTTTGATCCCGAAACAGAACTCCCCGCAAGCCATCTCAACACCTCGACGGGATTCCTGCTGGAGCCCGCCAGGGGCTGTACAAATTCTTGGATTATCCCCCTTATCGCAGAGGTTGATCCCGAGTTTGCGAAGGAACTTTCTGATCGATACCTTCAGCATTTTGCAATCAGGAGATTGGGCTATCGAATCCTGCGTGAATGGCCTGAATCACATGAGGGGCAATCCGGCGATATCGATTCAGGCCCTGTTGTTTGGGACGCCGGCATGACAGCCACAGGCGTTGGACTCGCCATGGCGCGCAGTCAGGGAGATACCCACCTTGAAGCAGACATCCGAGACCTCTCCCATCTCTTCGGTTTTCCATCTCAGAAGCACCAAGACGGACTAACCACCACGAAGTATCTTTATGGAATGCTCCCCGTGGGCGACGCGTTTCTTGCCTGGGGTTACTCGATCCAACGCGCTGAAGCACAATCACTCGAGATCCCAACCCGAATGCAACGCCTGTTGGAGCGCTGGCCGTGGTTTGAAATTCTATCGCTGGGCCTCCTGCTTCTCATCATCTTTAGTGTGTGGAGGGGAAAACGGCTTCTGAAGTCATACCGAGACTTGAAAGCGAGTTACTTGGCACAAACCACCTAACTTATTGACCAGCCTCAACGTCCTTGTAGAAAATAACCGAAAATGGAGGATGAAGCATGCGGATTCGGAAGGAATATACCACCCTTGGCGTGTTGTTAGCCCTCAACGGCGTGGGTTGGGCATCTCGTTTGCCAACCTTTCAACAACCAGAAACGCACCGGTCGCCTGATGGGGCATTTGAACTCCATCTCGATCCATCCGATCAGTACGGCACTGGTCCAGCAACCTACACGATGCGAGGCTCTGGCGAGGTTCTCTGGAAACGGGAACTCCCGTTTACGCTGAGCGATGCAATCATCACGGTTGAAGGCAACACCATCGGGTATGCGCTTAGCAATATGGAGGATTCAGACACTACCCAAAGCGGAAATCTTATATTAAGTTATCTCAGCCTTAATGGTGATATAATTAGAACGAAGCGTTTTCCGACTGCAATTAACAATTACAAATTCTCACCGTTCCAACCAACTGTTTCAAGAATGTTCTATACACCGGAAAAGAAACTTGGGTGGTTTTATCTGACAAATAATCAAGATTATGAAGAAAATGGTGTACTTATTACTTTTGATGAATCCCAAGAAAAATTTAACGTTCCTGTTCCACTTACTGAATATCTATACGGGAAAAGCGGGAAGCTGTTAGATCTGGTAGTAATTGAGGGGGTTCCCCTTCTAGCAATTGCTTGGCAGGAAGAACCCTTCATATTCGACGAAACACATCAGTGGATTTCCATATTAGATTCTCATGGGAAAGAATTATGGCGCCATCCTCGAACAATATGTGACGAAAGTCAATCAAGGATTTATAGCCGTGGGCCGAAACTACTGACTTTTATCGATAAGTCACTCGATACAACCTTCCAACTTCAAGAGTCAAATAATAGCTGGGAAGTATTGAAACTATCTGATGTTCCAGCATTTGAAGATATAGAATCCGAAAACTATTTCACATACAATTCACCAGAAGATGCTTCCACAAAAGCTTCCTTAAGCGCCTCCAAACCGTATCGTAAATTCTCCTTAGAGATTCCAAATTCTCCAGCTGATGCCGCATTTGTAAATTATAATAGTACATTTGACGACCAGGGAAATATTTACTTTATAAGTAGTCCAATTACAAATAGCATAACAAAAGACAAATCCCACACCCTCATAGTCAACAACAAAATAGAAGACATCCGAAAAATCCCTCTAAACATTCCGTATTATGATAACTTATTTATCGTAGGATGGCTAGATGACGATTCTCTTCTTCTATCAGCACACAAGAGTAATAACGGTGAGATGAGTGAATATCCTTTATCTACCCAAACAACTAATTTATTTCAAGTAAACGTAATCACAGAAAAAATAATTCGACTAAATGATTTTCTCACAGATGATGCGCATGTACATTCAGGGTTGAGAACCTCAAAAAATGGAACGATTCTCGTTCGTCATACCAAAATTATTTGCCCAACTGCTTGCAATTCTATATCCCTATACAATCTGAAAGAAGAATGTTTGTGGAGCATGATGGAACATGAATTTAGTGGTACAAATAAAGATTATTTTCATCACATTACAGACGCCTGTCTTCTTACCGATGGTACCATCGCCGTGTTGGATGATTCCCCCGCCCGGGTGGAACTCATTTCGAGTGATGGAACCCGAAAAGGAGCCATCAACCTTGAAGAAAGCTGGGGATATAAACCCAACTACCTCTCCAACATTCATCCCGGACCCGACGGAACAATCGTCGTCACGGACTATAACGGTCGGTACCCCACGGTTCACATGGATGCCACCGGGAAGGTGCTTCACAAATACCGTAAACAGGGGACACTGGATCCCTTCGGAGCCTTTTGGGTGTCGGATGGTTTTACTCTCAAGCAGGAAAACGAAGAGGGAGAAGTAATCCATACTATCGGCTATGAGCCTTTGGACCCGCTTTGCGGCCCAATCTCTTATGTAAATATCGATCAGCAAGGACGTATCTATCTACTCCCCACACGAAGTGGAGTCCCTTTTGTATTTGATGGTAGTGGAAAAGTACTCTATCGCGCCGACATATCACATGATAAATTCCCGATAAGTAATCCCGAACCATATCATTATAAAATCCTGATACCTGGAGATGGAAGCTTATACTATACTCTCACTGAGTATGTAGAATCAAGTGAGCTACCCGAAACGACTTGGACATTTTTATTTGACAAGTCAGGAGAGCGAGTTTCCGAACAAAAACGCATCAGCGGAACTTCAGAATTAGATTTAATTTATCGTAGGCCGAATTTTTTCAATTCCAATTCACCATTTCTTAATAATGATAGATTCTGGTTACAAAACCAATCAGGTATAATTCTTCGAGATCTAAATGGCCAAGATCTGTTGAAGATTTATAATACAATCGATGAAAAGCAAGTTATTTTACTGCAGTCTCCAATAGGACATATACTCGTTCAAAATAACAGCTTTACCCCATATTGCACGAATATCAACTTTAGCGTTTATGATTCCACAGGTTCTCTTGTCTCTACTCTAAATCCTCAAACTCATTTGAATTGGTACCTTCACCAATCCGCATGGGACGGACAGTACTTCTATGTCCCCCTCAAAGACAAAATCGTCGTCTTCAATTCCCAAGGCGAGGCGCTCACCTCCGTCCCCGTCCCCTCGACGGAGAAAACGTGGAAGCCCTTTGTAACCAAAACGGGAAGTGAGTTGTGGTTGTTCGATGGAGAACGGGAAGTTGTTTGTTACAAAATTGCTGAACTTATATCCCCGACAATCACGGCTTCCGAATAACCCGCAGCATTTGATTTCCGCCCCGTTGAAATTCATACGGAACAGTCTCTATGGTAACCAAATGCCCCGCATTGCGTAGCGCTTTCGTCACTGGTTCCAAATAAGACGAGGGCTCCCGGGCCAACGTCAGTAACGGGAAGACGCGTACCTCCTTCCCCACACGAAGAAGCTCTCGCATGGAGCGGAGATGAAACTCTGCATCAAAGTGCAGCGAATACAAAAACAGAAAATGCGAGCACAGCACCAGATCAAACCGATCGTCCTCGAACGGGAGCACGGGAAGGGAACCCGTCACGTATCGTCCTGCGATGAGGCCCTCGGGGAAATCCTTCAAAAACCCTTCCAGCGCCTCCACACGACGCCTCCGAAGTTCTTCCGGCGAGCGATGGAATTCCCATACCCAATCGTTGTATGACTCCGTTACCTGGCGGATGATGTTATCCACGACGGCGTCAAACCGGGAACGTATTTCCTCCGGCGAAAAACAATACACGGGATCCAGCGAGACGACGTTTCCCCCCAACGCGCGCAACTCCGCGTTGAAAGAGGCCGGACCATCCGCCGCACTCAGAATCCGACGCTTCTCGTCCTCGGGAGTCAGGGAAAACATTGCCCGGTATTCCGCCAAGGTTCGACCGAACGGAACCACATTCTCCAACTTCATCGCCATTTACGATCATCCCTCCATCACATGTTATCAGCTCGCGGTAATCCGCGAAAAAAGAAGGCGGTATTTGCCCATGAAACTGAAGGGGGGCAAGGAGGTTTCGCTTCGGAAATTCGAAGACCTCATTCCTCTTCCCCGACATTCCATCCGCTGTATAAAGCAAAGGATTCAGTCTAGGAGAAATGGTTGAGATAATGAGGGGAGTGCCGGGGAAACGCACAGCACTCCCACTCAATCAATGCTCATGACCGTGATCAGATTCGCTATGGTCGTGACCGTGCGCTTCGGTGGTTGGGAATTCCAATTTGGCGCGGTGCTTCCCTGCCGCGTCTTCAACTACCACCCACAAAACAAGTGGCGAAGTGAGGGGATCAGGAACCGCCAAATGGCCAAGACCTGAGGTATCCAAAAGCGTTTTCCCGGTTACCTCGGCGGA
>JANRMB010000256.1:0-3804 GCA_033761985.1 Candidatus Sumerlaeia bacterium
ATCTCCCAGTTCCGGGTGGCCCACAATACGATAATCAAACCGCAGCGTTTTGATATCATAGGGGTCCATCGCGGTTTCACGAACCTCAATTTTGGAGAGGTCAACCGCCTCAATCGTTCCCTTCCGAGAAAACTCGGTAAACAACCACAAATCACCCACGATACGATGAATCAGAAACTGGTTGTTGGTTTTCCAGGGAGTCGAAAGCGGAGCCCCCACGTAGGTACGCTCCCCAAACACCATCCGCCGACTCAACAACCCGGGGTCCGTAATTAGTGCCAGCCCTGCAGCCGGCGGATCGCCGTAAACCTGCTCATAATCGCTGAATACAATCGGCTGATCCACGGCCATGTGGGCCAAGAGGTTTTCCTTGAGCTTCGCTGTTATGGGGAGTTCCACCGCAGGCACGGAGGCAAGACCCCCTTCCGACTCATAAGCCGCCAACTGCTGCCATAAAATGGGGGCGCCAATCCCAGCGATAAGCGTCGACAAAACAACGATTCGAAGAACCGATCCCCGCCAGTTTCTTTTTTTCGGTTCGGATTGCGTTTCCATGTTGGACTCCCCTCAGAAGTGTAATGAAGAGTTCCAACGAATGGAATTCAAGGTGCGAGGAAATTTTGAAGGCAGATTTAATTTTCTACGGCCATCTGGTAACGCCGAACCCACCAAAGACGTACTGTTGGGAACACCAAACTGCCAAAAAATCGTGCGCGGAAGCTTCTCTCCAACATCACCAAGACCCTAATCCTGCGATTGTTTATCACCATGACTGACCCGAGCTTCAATCCTTCAGAAAATCCGCAGCCACGACCGATACCCGAGGCAGGGTGTTTTGCTTCATTTGCTCCCATATTGCTCATTGTATTCCTTCTTTACTCCTCGACTTCTGGTTTTCTGGAAATGCATGAACGCTCAATTTCTTCCTCGGCACGGAACCAGATGCGCGCTATCGCCAACTCTCTCGAAGCATCTGCGCTCGATCAACTTCCCCCATCTCAAATCGCTTCATTATACTCCGTCTCTGCCCCAATCGAAGTCTCCATCACAGATCATCTGCTACAGTATGAAGTGCGAATATCCTTCTTCCATAATCTGATTTATTCCTTCGGCTTCATCCCACTAATCATCACCCTGATTCTTCTTTTGGCGCTCATTCCAACATCCAGAACCATGAAATATCTATCTTGGATTCACGAAATGAGTCCGAGAACAATCGTTTGCTGGTTACTCTTCTTTTTTCTGGTTTTCCAAGTACTGATTTCCGAGAAATCAGTTTTGGAGAGAAACAGCTTCAAAACAACGCCTGACCCCGCGTACCGTTACGTATTGCTCGATCAAGAACTCGTACTCATCAGCGTCGGGTTGGATGGCGTCTCCCAAGTTTCCGAGAACGTATTCCCTCTCAACTCCAAGACTCCTGAAGACCTTCGCACTGCCCTCATTCAGAACTCCTACGACCCCACGAACGGCACCCTCAGCTCCGGGGATTTGCTTTATTGGCGGAGCTTGGAGTAACCCGGATTTCTCACCAGCCATCTGCTGCGACAGTCGAATCATCCCGCCATTCCAAGGGTATCCCTTGTTCGTCGACCTTGAAGTGTGAATACACGTCGGCGTCCGACTCGCGTCGGGACCCCCCCGGCCTGACAGGCGCTCCGCCGTCTCGCGACGAAGTTGGTGAGAAAACCGGGTTAAGCGTCGGAATTATCCTAACGATGCGTGGCGCTTCCGTTGAAAGGCCCCAACCGTTCATTCCATTTGCCATCGCTCCCCTCTTTTGGTTCAAGTTTCCCCCTCATTCCTCCCATCATTCTCGCTCTACCGAGTTTTCTTTCCACCATGACAACGCCCCCCTCCTCCCAACCCATGCATCCCAAGGACGGAGAGACACCCACCACCCAACAGCAGCAGGGGGAACGCAATCGCGACTTTATTCGCCAAATAATTGATGAGCACAACGCTTCCGGGCGGTTCGGCGGAGCGGTGGTTACACGCTTTCCCCCGGAACCCAACGGTTACCTGCACATCGGCCACGCTAAATCCATCTGCCTCAACTTCGGAATCGCCCAGGAATACTGCGGCCGGTGCCACCTGCGGCTCGACGATACGAACCCCACTAAGGAAGACGTGGAGTACGTGGATTCCATCATGGAAGACGTGCGCTGGTTGGGATTCGATTGGGGCCAGCACCTTTACTACGCCTCTGATTATTTTGAACAATTATATGGGTTTGCCGTAAAGCTGATCCAAAAAGGGGTAGCCTATGTGGACGATCAAACCGGTGAGGAAATCCGCCTTTCCCGGGGAACATTGACCGAGCCCGGCAAGCCGAGCCCCTACCGCGATCGCTCCGTGGTGGAGAACCTCCGCCTGTTTGCAGAAATGCGCGAAGGCAAATTCGGCGATGGCGAAAAAGTCCTCCGCGCCAAAATCGATATGGGCCACCCGAACATCAATTTCCGCGACCCTGTTTTGTACCGCATTCTTCACGCCCACCATCACCGCACCGGCAACGCCTGGTGCATCTACCCGATGTACGACTTCGCCCACGGCCAGTCTGACTCCATCGAGGGGATTACCCACAGCATTTGCACGCTGGAGTTTCAGGATCACCGTCCGCTGTACGAGTGGTTTCTGGAACAACTGGAAATGCATGTTCCTCAACAGATAGAATTCGCCCGCCTGAACATCACCAATACCGTCATGAGCAAACGCAAACTGGCGGCTTTGGTCAACGAAGGCTTTGTGGACGGCTGGGACGACCCACGGATGCCAACCATCAGCGGTTTGCGTCGTCGGGGCTTTACACCCGAAAGCATCCGGGCGTTCTGCGAAACCATCGGCGTGGCCAAACGCGATAACGTGATCGAGTGGCCGCTACTGGAGTTCCACGTTCGCGAACACCTCAACAAAGTCGCCCCACGATACATGGGGGTCATGCGCCCATTAAAAGTGGTGATTGAAAATTACCCCGAAGGGCAGGAGGAATGGCTGGAAGCCATCAACAACCCCGAGGACGAATCCGCCGGCACGCGCCAAGTGCCGTTTAGCCGGGAATTGTACATCGAACACGATGACTTCATGGAAGACGCCCCATCAAAATTCTTCCGCCTCACTCCCGGACGCGAGGTGCGCCTGCGCTGGGCGTATTTCCTCAAGTGCGAACGCGTGGTGAAGAACGAGGCCGGGGAAATTGTGGAACTCCGCTGCACCTACGACCCCGCTACTCGCGGCGGCAACGCCCCGGACAATCGCGCCGTGAAAGCTACCATCCATTGGGTAAGCGCCCGCCACGCGCAGCGCGCGGAGGTGCGGTTGTATGAATCGCTCTTCACCGTGGCGAACCCGAACCGGAACAAGGATGGCCAGATAGACTTCCGCACGGTCATCAACCCAAATTCGCTGGAGGTGCTTTCCGATTGCTTTGTGGAACCGCACGCCGCGGCCCTCACCACCTTCGAGAGCTTCCAGTTTGAGCGCATCGGCTACTTCTGTCTGGATCGCAAACACTCCCGCCCAGGAGCTCCGGTCTTCAATCGTACGGTGACGTTGCGCGATCAGTGGGCGAAGGAAAAGAAAAAAGCATAGGGTGTTGGCAATTCCCGCAAACTCGGTGTTGGGCTGCGGTCGAACGGTTCCTGCAACGTAGCTCCGCTACGCCTTGTCCCCTTCGCCTTGCCCGCCTTGATTTTGCGGGTTTGCCAACACCCTATGGGGCGGTCGAAGCATTCAGGATGATTCACAATTCCCGCAAACTCTGTGTTGGGCTGCTTACCCCCATCAGCGCCAACGGCGCGGCTC
>JANRMB010000257.1:0-20482 GCA_033761985.1 Candidatus Sumerlaeia bacterium
ATCCTACTCTGGGGAGCCATTCGGTATTTTCGCTCGGTGGAAGATCGCCTGGCCGATGTGGTGTAAATTAGTCGAGTTGGGAAATCTTCACCTTGGCTTGATACGTCATCACCGGCTGACGCACCATGCGTTTGTATTCGATGCCTGACCCCCAGGACTTCCATGACTGCCACACTGATTGTTGAAAATCTGTCCAAGGTGTACACAATCCAGTCCTCCCGAGGGGGGGAGCTGCGGGGAACGCTGCGCGATACCCTGAGCCGGGGAGCAATCAAGATGCTTGCTCCGTTTTCAACGGGGGAAGGCAAACCGACGACTCTACAAACTGAGGAGCGTTGGAAGAGCTTCCACGCCCTGCGCGATGTTTCCTTTTCGTTGCAACCCGGTGAGGTGGTGGGGGTGATTGGCCGCAACGGCGCTGGAAAATCCACCTTGCTCAAAATTCTGAGTCGCATCACCGAGCCCACCAAGGGCCGGGTGGAAATCCATGGGCGGGTTTCGAGTCTTCTGGAGGTCGGCACTGGGTTCCACCCTGAACTCACCGGACGCGAAAACATCTTCCTGAACGGGGCAATTCTGGGAATGCGGCGCAGGGAGATTCAGGCCAAGTTTGAGGAAATCGTGGCTTTCGCTGATGTGGAGGAATTTCTGGAGGTTCCCGTAAAGCGCTATTCCTCGGGGATGTTTGTTCGGTTGGCCTTCTCCGTGGCGGCCCATTTGGAACCGGAAATCCTCATCATTGATGAAGTGCTGGCGGTCGGTGATCTGGCGTTTCAGCGCAAGTGCCTCGGAAAAATGAATGAGGTTGCCACCCAAAGCGGACGAACCATTTTGTTCGTTAGTCATGATATGAGTGCCATTCAACGATTGTGTCATTCCTCGCTGGTGCTGGAACAGGGACAGGTCATTTACCGGGGGACAGTGGAAGGCGGCATCACGGAGTATCTCTCTCGTAGTGGGCAGGGGTTACCGAATGGTCTGGAGCTGGATCAACGCCCCCGACCACCGAAGCAAAAAAAGGATCCCGGGTTTTTCATCACCCGTTGCAGAGTAAAATCCGAGGTTGTTCAACGGGGACACCCCCAGATTGGTTTTGGTGATATCGTCCCGTTGGAGATCTCGTTTCAGTCGGAAAAGGCTCAGGAGGACTTTACCGTCACGCTCCAACTGGAGACTCAAACACACACCAAGGTAGCCTTGTTCCGAAGCGACTCCCAAGGAGTAAGCTACACCCACCCGGGGAATGGGATTCTCACGGTGGATGTCACGCTTCCCAGTATGCATCTGGTACCGGGGGTGTATTTATTCTCGGTGGAGGTGCGCCGTTTGGGGAGTCTGCTGGACACGGTGGAATCGGCGTTGGCAGTGGAAATTATGCCCATCAGCAAATCAGGGGATTATGTTCCCGGTGATCAGGGGATTTTGAATCCTCCGATCCAATGGGGACAGAGTCGTGAAACAACGGAGTTGAAACAGGCATAATGGCTCGTAGTTGTATTCTGCTGGGTGCTCCTCGCAGTGGAGCAAGTTTAATTGCCGGGGCCATCACGGGACGGAACTGGTTTATGGGAAATCAGCCGGTGGAATTGGGGACACAGGAGCTCTGGGGTTTTTTCGAAGATCATGCCATCCACCAGTTGAATGAGGCAATACTTGCGGAATCACTTCGTGGAGCTTGGGGAAAAATCCCTTGGATTGGCAAACTGGTGCCCGTCCCCAAAGGCCATACTCTTCGTTGGGCCACACCCATCAATCCCGATAAGGTGCATCACGCCTCGGCAGAAGTGATGACCCAGATTCAACAAGCAACCAGCCGTCGGCCCTTCTGTTACAAGGATCCGGGTTTTACCTTCACGCTACCGGTTTGGTCGCCCTTTCTCAAGGAGTGCTGTGTTCTTGCGGTTGTTCGGCATCCAGTTTCCACGGCATCCAGTATGTTGCGCGTGTTTGGGCCCAAATCCAAAACGCCAGTTTTGAGTTCTTCCAAGCAAGCTCTCCAAGTGGTGGAGACACATTATCGCACCCTGTTGCATCATCTGGAGGAGGGTCGGGAGATTCATGTTATCCATGATGATCATTTGCTTTCAGGTGTGGCGTATCCCCGGTTGGAGGAATTGTTGGGAATTCGCATGGATCGCACTTTTCCGGATCGCTCCCTTCGCAAACCGGCACAGGAACTTTCTGCCTCTCCAGCGTTGATGGAATTGTATCGTCAACTTTGTGATCATGCGGGATTCGAGGGATAAACACCATGAGTGTCCCCGTTTGCACCATCGCTTGTTGCACACACAAACCCAATCCGGAGTTTCTTCGTCAAGTGTTGGAACACATCCGGCATCAAACCATCTTTGAGGACTTGGAAATCCTCATCATCAATAATGACACGGAATCTTTTCCCGAGAATATCTCCCTGATTCTTTCCTCCGTCCCCCAACTGCGGATTGTTCAGGAGGTTCAACCCGGTTTGACGAAAGCACGGGAACGCGCCGTACAAGAAGCAACCGCTGAGATACTGATCTTTTTGGATGATGACAATCTTCTCAGTGCTGATTATGCCGAACAAGCGGTGAACTACCTGAAAGCCTATCCCGAAGTTACCTGTATAGGTGGGAAAGTCATTCCTGAGTATCTTCAATCACCTCCGGATTGGTTTGCGGGAATGGAACGGTATTTGGCATGCAGGGATTTGGGCGATAAGGAAGTGCACGTCACTCCCGATGACTTCACCGCGGAGCGAATTGGAAACATTACGCATCGGTTTCCGCTGGGAGCAGGAATGGCAGTGAGACGCCAACTACTGATCCATTTTTTTCAACAGATGAGCAACCAGCCCACAAAAATTACCGATCGCAGAGGAGTCCAATCTTTTTCCTGCGGGGGTGATGTGGAAATATGCCTGTGGCTTCTCAGTAATGGCCATCGGCTCTCCTATGTCCCTGAATTAAATCTCCGGCACTTAATTCCCGCTTCTCGATTGAAGCAAGAGTATCTGGAACGGATTGTGGAAGAGGCCAGCCGAACGTGGGTAGTTCTCTCCTGGATGTATGGTGTGGGAAGTTTTCAGCCACTGGGGTACTGGGGATGGCTGATGAGAAGCGTGAAACTTTGGTTGAAAAGGGGACGTCGTCGTACAATAAAAGCTCGATTGGCATATGCCCATAGCTGCGGAATCTTTCGTGGAAGACGGGAGATTGCGAAATGAAACTCAGCATCATTATCGCAGCGTATAACTACCCCGAACGGTTGTTCCATACCCTGAAGAACCTACAGGATTCTGCTCGCCAATACACTGATGAGTATGAAGTGATAATCGTCGATGATGGGACTGTACCACCTCTGGAAAGTGATCCCCGGTTTCATGCATTTCAACATATTCGGTGGGTGACACAGGAAAACCAGGGATCAGCTGTTGCCAAAACAAACGGCGTTCTAGAGAGTACAGGAGAGTATGTTTTTCTCTCCGATTCCGACGACCTTATTGATTCCACAAAACTGAAGAAGCAGATCGATGGGATGGAATCTTCCAGCGCAGAGATTAGTTATTCCCAGGAAAAATTTGCTTGGTTGGATGAACAGCTTTCGGTGATGAGATCATCAAGCATATCGAGGCATCCAGTGAAACTCAATGCTCTGGATTTGTTAATCCATGAGGATTTACGCTCCAACAATCTGGTGTATCGAGGAGACTTGATTCGCAAGGCACTTGAAAAGGCACCTCTGGCCCCCATGCCACTCTATGGACCTGTTGGAGACTATTACATTCTGTACATGGTGGCATTACAAAAGGCCAGAACTGTGTGTGTGGATGAATTTCTCAACTATTGGTGTCAGTACAAAGAGGGACAGGTATCTTTGAAACGCTTGCAACTCGTGCTCTCTTCTCATCGATTTTACTATGACCTCCTCAACTCTTCCGAGGTTCAAAAGAATCAGCAATTTGTTGCAGAGTTTGTAGTACGTGTTTTTCGGAGCTATCGAAAACTCCCTCGTGGAACACACCCAAAATACCTCCGATTTTGGGAGATGTTGTTGAAGCCTTACGCACGTCTTCTCAAAGGGGAAGTGGGTGGACCGCTTTTTCAGGTTGTCGCTGCGGCGCTGGGGCCTCTTAAGGCAGCACGTGTTCTACGTTGTCTCCAAGTACGTACATTACAATCCATGTATCACGTGGACCAGAAAGATTTTGTTGTGCTGGCAAATGACTATCTTCCGGAAGCCCTCTTATCATGAGTCCTCTGGTATCCTTGATTGTCCCCGCCTACAATGCTGCCCATACCATAAAGGGGACAGTGGAGTCCCTTCTTGCACAAACCCACGAAAACCTTGAAGTGATTGTAGTGGATGATTCCTCCACGGATCAGACTTCGGAAATTCTGCGTTCCCTCTCGGATCCTCGACTGCGTTTGTTACGGCAATCGAACCAAGGGGCCACTGTTGCGCGGAATTCGGGATTTCAGGAATCACACGGGGCGTACATTCTCTTCATCGATTCCGATGATCAACTTCACCCGAACAGTATTGCTGCTATGTTGCAGGCGTTGCAGGGGGAGCACACTGATTCCATCGCCACGTGTGGGTGGGTTCCTTTTCTATCCACACCGGGGGACAGAGGAACTGTTCCCACTGGCCCTCACTTTCGAACCTTTGAGGAACCACTGGAGCTCATCCTCACTCTTTGGAATCATCAGCTTATGATGGGTGTTGGATGTTATCTCATGCCCCGCCATTTGGTGGAGCGCAGTGGTGGTTTTACACCCGGATTGCGTTCTGATGACGACGGAGATTTCTTTGTGCGTATCCTGCTCATGGCGAAGCGCGTCTGCTATACATCTGATGCCTGCTTTTACTATCGAAAGGGACAGGTGAAGTCGCAGAGCAGAATGCATCAACGGGTACACTTGGAGTCTCGATTCAAAGCTGTGCAGCTTCAAGTTTCAGCAGTACTTGAAAAGGAAAATTCTCCGCGTACCCATAGAGCGTGCGCGAATCGGTTGGCGCATCGCGCCTACGAGTTGTCCCTCTTTGATTTGTTACTGGGTTGGCGCTGCTTGAAACAATCCCGTGAGTACGGTCTCGCCACAGTGAAGCCTAATCTGACTCCAACAACTCGAATGCTTCGTCTTATCTTCGGAACGACGCTGGCGCTTCGTTGTTATGGAATTCTGCTGGGACTCCGGGGACGATAATCCATGGCCCTCCTTCAGATTTTGATTCCCCAGCATCTCTGTATGTGTCCCCGTCCCCAAAAGGAGGCCATGGTTCTTCAATCTTTGGGTCATGAAGTCGTCATTCGCGGCGTATCCGTCGATGAGGCAAAACATGAGCGAGATATGGAAATTGCCCAACGACTCAATCTGAGTTGGGAGTTTACCGATCTTCGTCATAATCGCGGGTTACGACTGCTGCATCGGAAAGGAACCCAGTGGTTGGCGCAAAAAGGATGGCGATATCTTTCGCACTTTACTCCCGAACTTCTCGGATATGGGATTCGCCAAACACTTCAGAAATCCATGGAATCCAAAGCCGATCTGACCATAGCCCATGGTGAGCCTTCACTGTGGGTCGCCTGCGAGTTGCTGAAAATGGGCAAGCGTGTGGGCCTTGATCTGGAAGATTGGCACTCTGAGGATTTGCTCCCCAGCGCACGCGTGACACGACCAATCACCGTCCTGTCCAAGCTTGAGCACACTCTCCTCCAACAAGGGCGCTATCGAGTCACCACATCAAACGCCATGGCTCAGGAGTTGGAGCGCACACATGGCGTCAGTGTCCCCCGCGTGGTGTACAATTCCTTCCCTCTTGATTTCTATGGTGCGAAGGAGTCCGTCCCCAGTAAATTTAGCACTTCAGATAAACTTAGACTTGTCTGGTTCTCCCAAGTAATTGGTCCTGGAAGGGGTCTTGAGGAACTTTCTGTAGCGTTGCAACGTTTGAGTGATTCTGAACGTTCCCAGATTTGTTGTACATTGATTGGCGAACGCAAGAATTGCTATGAAGCCTGGTTTCAGGAGCATGTTTTCCCATTGGGTGATACGTTCAAAATACAACCACCCGTGGAACCATGGAACTTAGGAGAGAAATTGCAGCGGCATGATGTAGGTTTGGCGCTGGAGACGAATACCATCCGCAATCGGGATCTCACCATCACGAATAAGGTCTTTCAATATCTCGAAGCCGGGCTCCATGTCATTGCCACTCCCACAAGGGGACAGAGGGAAGTTTTTGAGTATCTAGGAAAGCTTCATCATTTACTTTCCGATTACACTCCCACCGCCTTGCAAATCGTGTTGCAGGAACTCCTCCATCGTGAATCCTCCACCATCAATCGTGAGCAAATCATCCATCAATATGAACAGCAATTTGGTTGGCATCATCAGGCGGAGAGTATCGCCCAGGAAGTGGAGGCGGCACTCAAATGACTCCCTCAAAACGATTGTTGATTGTTTCACCCTTATTTCCTCCAACTAATGCCGCAGATCTACACCGTGTACGCATGGCAATCCCTCATTTGCTGAAGCTGGGGTGGTCGGTGGAAGTGTTGTGTCTCAGTCCGGATGCAACGGAATTAATACAGGATGATTTTCTTCTCCGAACGGTACCGATGGATCAAATCCGCGTCCATGCAGTGGAGAAAAGTTTTTCACTCCTGCGCGCATTTAGAGTTCGCTCCCTGTGGTTTCGGTATGGTCGTGCGCTTCGCAAACTGGGGGACATCGTTATTCAGGAATTTCAGCCCGACCTGATTTTGTTTTCCACAACACAGTTTCCTTTCTTCTCTCTGGGGCCGTACTGGAAACAAAAGCATGGCGTTCCCTACGTGCTAGACTATCAGGATCCCTGGGTGAGTACCCACTATCAGAAAACGGGGACGCGTCCCCCTGGCGGGTGGTGGAAGTATGGCCCCATGCAGGCCCTTGCTCGCCGAATGGAACCCACAGTCGTTCGGGAATCCTCCGGAATCATTGCAGTGTCCCCCAAGTATATGGAGCAACTGAACGATTACCATGAGGGCGCAGTTCCAACGCTTCACCTTCCGTTTGGTGCTCCGATTCGTGATCTGGAGTTCCTCAATCACTCCGAGAGCACGCCTCCCACCATTGGCAGACGATGGCTCTATGTCGGTCGCGGTGGCGAGGACTTCCATCCCATGCTGCAGATGTTCTTTGACCACTTGCGCATCCATCGGGAGGAACTGATCGCATCAGGAATTACCATCGAATTCCACGGCACCCAGTACCATTCCACGTCATTTCCCCGAACTCCGATTTCAGATCTTGCGTGGGATTATCATCTGGACCAAATCGTTCATGAGTACCCCGATCGCATCCCCTATGAGAAGGCGCTTCGTCTTCAGCAAGAGGCGGATGTATTGCTTTTGCTCGGTTCCACGGATGCCGCCTACTCTCCCTCGAAGTTTCAGGCGCTGTTGATGTTCCACCGTCCCATTCTGGCGTTGGCTCCTTCGGATTCCCTTATTCCCGCCATGATGGAGCATCACCAAGCCGGTCATGTCATCACTCCTTCTGTGCCCAAGTCTACACAGGAAAACATTCTCCTGCAGCTGCTTAAGGGTGCGCAAAATATTCCAGTGAAACCAGAATTAACGGATGAGTCCATGACCCTGAAGTTATCCGAATTCTTTCTGCAAGTACTCAGGGGGACGCAGGAATGAAACTCGTCGTCATTGCCTCGCATCCGATCCAATACTACGCCCCGTGGTTTCGCTGGATTCATCAAAACACCGATGTTCAGTTGCACGTGCTTTATTTGTGGAATCCCTCCGGAACACACGCGATTGATCCCTCCTTCGGTCAACCCATCTCGTGGGATGTCGATTTGTTGAGTGGATATCCGTACATGTTTCTCAGGAATACGAGCCCAAATCCGGGGACGCATCATTTTAATGGATTGCGAAATCCGGAACTTATCGATTATCTTCAACGCTTGCGACCCGATGCAATTTTGTTCACCACACTCTTTCAATCCTCGTTGTTGCGCCATTTGTTGCTGCAGTATTTCCCCTCTGTCCCCAAACTCTTCCGGGGCGACAGTCATTGGTTGGGGCGTGAAGAATCATTCTTCCATCCACGACATTTATTGAAGCGTTGGGTGTATCGCCAATTTGAAGCAATTCTCACGGTGGGCGAAGCGAATCGTTTATACTACCGTCGATTGGGTATTCCCGCCAACCGATTGTTTCACTCCCCACACGCGGTGGATAATCAACGATTTCAGGGGGACACGGAGGAACTTCAACTCCGGGCTTCCGATCTACGCCACTCCCTAGGTATTCCTCCGGAATCCTTGGTATTTCTCTTTGTGGGGAAACTCACCGCTGGAAAGAACCCCTTGAGTATCTTGCGGGCCTTTCAGCAATCACAACGCGCGGAGAACTCCACCACTCCGGCCCACTTGATTTTCTGTGGAACGGGGGACATTGAATTAGAATTGAAGCAACTTTCTGCGAGTCACCCTCGAATTCATTTTCTCGGATTCCAAAATCAGCAGCAGATGCCCGTGATCTATCGTGCGGCGAATCTTCTGTTACTTCCGACCGCTGAAACATGGGGGTTGTCGGTGAATGAGGCATTCGCGTGTGGTTGCCCTGCGTTGGTGAGCACCAGAACCGGCTGTGCCGAGGATTTGATTCATCCCTACAAAACGGGCCTGCTGGTGCGCCATGATTCCGAGAGTGATCTCACCGGAGCGCTGCAGTGGGCTCAGGAACACCCCGAGCATCTTCGTGCCATGGGCCTTGCAGCGTACCATAAGATTCAGGAGTATTCCTACGAACGCGCCACACTGGGACTCCTTCAGGCGTTGAACGCTTTGGGGACACAGCAATGAGCAAACGTATTCTGGTGGTCGTTCCGGAATGGAATCCCTCCGCTGGCGGCATTCAGCGATACGGTGACGCATTGGTCTCGGCGCTTCAACAACTTCTGGGGGCGGAGTCCGTCCGGGTACTCTCGTTCCATGGTATCACCCCCGCTGATTCCTCTGTCCCCGTAACTTGTTGCGGAGCCAATCGACTTCGGTTCACTCAACGCTTCTTCTCCCTGTTGCGCCAGTTCAATCCCACACTCATCTGGTTTACCCACATCAATCTTTCCCCCTACGGTATTCTTGCTCAACGTGTTGGGGGATTCCAGTACGTTGTCTCGGCCCATGGTGTGGAGGTCTGGAACACGAAGCGCTCTCTCAATCGGCTGGCTTTGAAATCCGCTACCGTTGTGGCACCGGTGAGCCGATACACACGTGATGTGTTGCTGCGTGAGCAGATGGTGAGCGAACAGAAGCTGTGGATACTCCCCAACACCTCAGACGAAAATCGCTTTGCCCTCAAGCCACTACCACTCAAACCGCATGATCCGATTATTCTTACGGTCAATCGCTTCGAACGGCGGGAATCGTATCACGGTTATCGCATGGTGTTGCGTGCCCTTCCGGAAATCCTCAAACAACTTCCAAACTTGCGTTGGAAACTGGCTGGAACGGGAAATGATCTCACCACTTTTCAGCAGGAGGTTAGCGCCTCCGGTCTTTCCCAACATGTGGAACTTCTTGGCTATGTAGCCGAGGATAAACTTCCTCAACTGTATCAAGAGGCTGATCTTTTTGTTATGCCGAGCCTGCTGGAAGGATTCGGTATCGTTTACCTGGAGTCGCAACTCTGCGGTACCCCCTGCCTCGCCGGAAATCTCGATGGCTCCGTGGATCCCCTTTGCGATGGTGCTCTCGGAATTCTCGTGAATCCTCATTCCACGGAACAAATCGCCGAAGGGGTTGTCTCCTACTTCAACGGAACTCATCCCGTAGCACGATTGAATGCCGCAACACTTCGCTCCGAGACGATCAAACGATTTGGCTCGACTCAATTTCATTCTCTTGTTCAATCGCTCTTGTCCATGATTTGAGAGTGCCTGATTGATTTCCCCAACTGCTGATACCAAACCCGATTCTCCTCATGTGATGCAAATTGTAGCCTGTATTAATATTCAGGTGGGCGGGCCATCGTATTCCGTACCACGCCTTTCGGTGGAAGTGCAAAAGCAGGGAATTAAAACAACGCTGTTCACCTACAACAATCCGGATAAAGGCCCCATGAATCACTTGGCGGAGCAGGTCAATACCGTGGCGCTTCCCCTTCATCCGCTGGAGCATCGCCTCTGGAGTTTTTCCCGCACTGGTTCCCGCACCATCATGAACCTCGCCAAAAACGTGGATCTCATCCACAACCATGGTCTATGGCTCGGTCCCAACCGCGACGCCCGCCGCGCTGCCAATCGCCACTCCGTCCCCCTGATCATCTCCCCTCGCGGCATGCTCAACCAGTGGTCACTCAAGCACCACCCGTGGCGAAAAAAACTCGCCTGGTGGGCTTATGAACGCTCCAACATTCACTCTGCGGCGCTGCTCCACGCCACCAGCGAACTCGAAGCCGAGGAAATCTTCCGCCTCGGGCTTGCCAAACAAATCGCCATCATCCCCAATGGGGTCGACGTTCCAGCCCACGAAGACCTCGTCGATCGCAAACCCCTGGAGCGCCACTTCCCCGAGCTCGAAGGGAAAAAATGGATTCTCTTTCTCTCCCGATTGCACGAGAAAAAAGGGGTCGATGACCTTCTCCACGCCTGGGCCCGGGTGGAACGTCAATACCCCGATTGGCACCTGATACTCGCCGGTGGGGATTTTTCCAACTACCAGGAAAAGCTGGAGGAAATGACCTTCCAACTCCAGCTTGGCTCGCGAGTTACCTTCACTGGTCCGCTCGTGGATACGCGCCGCGCGTCAGCATTGAACAACTGCGAATTCGTGGTGCTCCCCTCGCACAGCGAAAACTTCGGACTCGTTGTGGCCGAGGCCCTCATCCACCGCAAACCCGTGATCACCACCCACGGCACCCCATGGAAGATACTGGCGGAAACCGGCTCCGGCTGGTGGATCGACAAATCCCCCGAGGCACTGCACGCCACGCTGCTGGAGGCCCTTGGCGCGCCTGCGGGTCAACTGCGCACCATGGGAGAGATCGGGCATCGGGTTGTGTGCGAACGCTACTGCTGGGAACCGATCGGGCAACAAATGGCGGCGGTGTACCGCTGGCTGCTGAAACAAGGTGAAAAACCGGAGTGCGTGCAGGGGCGGTAGCGGGTCTATTCTTCCTGAGAATTCATAGAAGGTGATGAAAAAGATTTTTTTCGAATTACCAGAAACGCATTATGGACTTCAACCGATAGACCTGGTGCGGGCATGGCATTAAGATCCCAACGAAGCGCCGTTAGAGAATTAGTGGGGTAGTTTCTTCGTAGTGTTTCGAAGTCAAAATACACCCAAACCCTTTTTCCGTTGGAGGGGATATAGCGCACCAGAGTTTGATACTCACTCCAAGTGTAGTCACGGAAGGCAACGATTCGAGGATCCCAAAAAAAAGCGCTGGGCGTCCAATCTTCAAGGATACGCCCTCCCACGATAGCCAAATCTGTCGGTTCTTGATTCTCAAATCGTGTATAGAACTTGGTAATAATATAATCCACTCCCGTTTCTGTTGATCCCAGCTCTGCCCATATTCCTTCTATATCCTCAACGGGAGTGGCTTTTAGTTCAAACTTCAGATTTTGCGCAAATCCATAGGGTGTATGATATTGGAACTTTAAGGGAGCGCTAATCAGATGTATTTTCTGCTCTTCATCAACCTGTGGATCATTCAACTGATTTGCAATCGGAGGGAATTCCGTTAGATGCGCAAGAAAATCAGCTGCATCCTGACGAGCGCTTGCTGAGATGCGTTCAGGATTCAAAGCGAACAATCCATAATTGTCATCCACCGATCTTTCCAATGGAGTTAAGGCCGGATGTTTCAGAGCTTGCTGAACGCGATCAAATCCGTAGATCATCACTGCCTGCATTTCATATTCAGCAAATAATGCCAGCGATTCATCGGAAATAGAATCGCGAATCCATCCACCAACTTCTCCGGAGAAATAGTTGAAAATTCCTCCTGCATAAACGCTGCTTGTTGTGGGAAACGTGGAAGTTGATTGTAATAGGAATGCTTGGTTGTTGACCGGAATCGAAGCTACTTTAGTCAGGTTGGGCCGAGTGCTTAGCCAGTGATGAGGTTCTTTGTTGAATACATGGAATTGAGGGGATGAAGCCGCCCGAAACTCCAAAATCATCACACCCAGAATTGCAGACAAAATCAATACTTTACGCTTGGCGAAGCTCAGATTCAACAACTGCCAATGAGAAAGTAGGATGGCGAGGAGAAAGCTCATGGCAGCAACAACAACAACCGCATGCCTTGAGGTGTCCCTCATGAAACGCAGGGGTGGCACAAATTGGAACAACGCCAATTCTGGAAGTGGTAACTTAGTCAGTCGATTTCCGAACCATAGATAAGGGCCGAGAGAAAAAAGAAAACCCGTCAGGCCCACCGCTATCAATAAACCTACTAATGGTTGGGAAAACGTTTTGAGAACATTACCTCTACGATAACTAAGTATCACCCACGTCAAAAATGCTCCGTAAACTAACCACCCGAAAAACTGCGAATCACCATCACGGTAATCCCTCGGGGAAAGAAATGGGAGCAATGTTGAAAACCAAGATTTATTCATCCCCTCCACATAAGCGGGGAGAAAATAGCCTTGCAAAGAAGCGGAATAATTAATATGGCTCCCCAAACCTCGAATGCTTCCCACTCTTTCTCCCACAGCTCGAAATGGGCTACTAAACGCATAAAGAAACGCCATTGTTGCAAGAAATAGAAAAAGAAAAAAAACAAGTTCACGCCAACGGGTCTTGATATGAAAAACAAAACCAACGGACAAGGGAATACCTACACCCAGCAGACTGATAAAACCAAGATACCAATCGCACATAAATTGAAGGATTAGAAACAAACAGAACAGCCAACCGTGCCAATAATGAGGACGTTGCGCCAAACGCAAAGCGATCAAAATAAGCGGTGGAAGAAAAATGGGAGACACTACATTCGGATGACCGTTGAAATGGAATTGCAAATCACTATTGCACGCATACAAAATTGCCGCCACCAAGGCTGCCTTGCGATTTTGAACTACCATAAATGCTGTTAAGTACATGGATATTCCACAGAGAATAACAGCTAAATACATTGCTGAATTATAGGAAAAAACGGGCTTATGTAGAAAATAAAGAGGCCCTGTTATAAACGCCAGAAATAAGTTAATTGAAGAAAATGCTGCTGAGGTTTTTTGAGGATACAGCATCGGTGCATCATAATAGTCGAGCGGATTAGTCCAAAGCATCCGCTGACCCCAGTTCATCAAGTAGGCATTATGTAGTGCGTCGCCATCAATCAGGTGACTGGCAATTTTAGTGAGCGGAAGCAGTGGCCAGTAAACCACCAGAATCATGGCAATCAGAACTGCCAAAAAAGGACTGTGGAACTTAAACTGCTGAAAAAACGTGGAAAGCATAGATTTCTTTAAATTCATCAACGGAGATAAGTCCAGTGGAATGGATGCGTGCTTATCAAGAATGTGTGATCTCGAGTGAAAGAAGAGGGAACTAGATCGACAAATCCCCCGAGGCACTGCACGCCACATTGCTGGTGCCCTTGGCGCGACTGTGGGTCAACAGCGCACCATGGGAGGGATTGGATATCAAGTTGTGTGCGAACGCTACAGCTGGGAACCAATCGGGCAACAAATGGCAGCGGGGTACCGCTGGCTGCTGAAACTAGGGGGAAAAACCGGAGTGCGTGCAAGGGCGGTAGCGGGGGTATGCTCTGCGAAGATCTTGATTCTCGAGACGAGGCAAGGTTACCTGAGAAACAATTATTCCGAATTTGATTCGCGACAAAACTTAGGGAATGCTTTGTAATCCTCGCGCAGCACTTTGGAAGCCGTATGTTGCAGATTGAAAAAAGTTCCTGAGCGGATTTTATTAGACTGAATATCGGTGCACTTTGGTTCATTCAATTAATACATCTGGGAAACCCGTATAGACGATTGTACCATCGGATCGAATGAGGACCTCTGAGACGGGGAGATCCTTTAAGTCAGTCTCGGAGTACCTGCGTGTAAGGAAGTGTATCCTCTGATTGGCAGAACCTAGTAGTGGTTGTCCCGTCACAAGTTTGGAAGCCACGAAGGGCCCGGCGACCAGTATGTCGACCGCAGCGAGCAAGCGTTGGTGCTCGGGAAGCCGTAGAGTTTCGAGAGTTTTGCCTGTATAAACCAATACCGACATGCCCTCAATTTTAGCAAGTTCCGCCAACATGGCGCATGCGGACGCCTGCTCGAACGGTTCGCCACCGCTTATGGAGATCCCCTCGAGTCCATCGATGGCTCGTATGGTCTCCCAGATTGCCTCCACAGTTGTGGAGACTCTGAGGCCGTGGGACCAGGTGTCCGGGTTCCAGCAGCCTGGGCAGTGGAGTGAGCAACCCTGCACCCACAGGACGAATCGCGTGCCTGGGCCGTTCGACTCGCTCCGTTCCAACCAATGTGCGACGTTGATGTCCACGTCAGTAGGTCCGCTTGACCAAGACTAGGCGAAGAGTCTCGCCCTCGCGCGTCTCTTTGATTTGGTAGCCCATCTTCTTGGCCTTTTCGTGAACGGCAAGTCGCTGGGCTTCGACAAGACGCCGGCGTTCTTCCTCCATCCGTATACGCTCGGCTTCTGCTTTGCGGCGGGCTTCAACTTCGGCCTCAAGGGCTTCGCGTTCGAGGCGTGTCTGCTTCTCAGCATACTTGGCCTCATAAGCCAACAATACCCGCGTGAGCCATTCTTTTCCGTACGGAGATCTGGAATCTGCCGATATTGTAGCCTGATAACCTACTGAGGTTTTGAGGAAGCCTATGTCCTCCCAAGAAGGATTTAGGTGCTCTCGGCGAATAAGGATGTTCGCCTTCCGGGTTCGAGGTCCGTGAAGGAAAACTGGCTCGGACGAAATCTCAATGACGGATCTTTTGAAACCCGTCTCCGCTAACGCTTCCAGGAGACACTCTTGGTCAACCATTGCCGTGGTTAACGTGACATAGGCACTCATTGCTTCCTCCTCAAACTCTCTATCTTCGTTGCACCAATAGATGCGGTACGTGGATCACCGTGCCGTTCGACCTTCTCAACTTCCGCCGCGAGATCACCTAGAAGGGCCTCGATTTCCTTGATGCATGCGTCCCCTGCGAAACCCTCCGCGTTGGCGGTAAGCTTTCCCTCCGCACTGATCTCGACGACGATCTTCTGCTCTTTCATGAAAGATTACTCCTTAGCAACCAGTTTGGATTTTAGGCGAGTCGCCTCCCGCTCTCCAGCGTCGAGTTCCTCCCACTTTGCGATGGCGAGGTATCTCTGCTTCTGGTGGATCAAGAGTTGTCCAACCGATGGCAGCTCTTCTAATGGGAACGCGGGGATCGCCACGGCGGGTTCGCTCGGGGATTGAGGGACGAACTTGTTCCCCTTAGGAGCAGCGCCCGACTTGGAGGCACCCTCCATCGGCTTGAACACGAACTGTTCGTTGAGCTTTGTCTGCAGGCTGTCGACTTCACTCTTAAGTTTCTTATGTATGGACCGCGCCTTCGCCAATTCGTCATTGGTTTTCTGGCGCCTTGGCTTCCAGTCCGTATCCCGATCATCTACAGGAGTCTTGTCGAGTTCAGCCAGCTTCTCTGCCAACCCAACTTCGTTCCGGTGTGCCTCTTCTAGGTTTGTCTTATTCTCCTCTAGGAGCTGCCTGTCTCGGGCGCGGTCGGCCTCCCATTGCTCGCGCTGCTGGCGCTCCTCGCCCTCGCGCTTCGACTTCGACAGGTCACCCGCAAAGGTCTGGAGGCGCGACGCTAGAACCTTGAGTTTGTCAGTGACTTCGATCAGTTCCTTCCTACTCATTACCGAGGGCTTAACTTGACGACACTCCTCAAGTCCCTTCGCCAGTTGCTCTTTGGATTGCCCAAAGCCCAAGAGATTCCCCCCCAACCACTTTGACAGGGACCGTTGCATGTTCCCGAGAACCGACTCTCCTTCGCGGAGCTTGACTTCGAGTGCCTTGATACATGCCTGCCACTGGGAATCAGCCCGCTCCCACTCACCCACCAACGGATCATTTTGGAAACCGTTAGGAATAACGGGGGGAGTATTCTTCCATCTATATAAGACACTCATCGCGAGCGGATCGGGTGGGCTCCAACTGGTTGGCTCGGAGGACATGCACTCGCGGATGGACGAACAACGGATATCGGGCAAACACAAAGTCTGCTCACCTAGGGGCCTTCGAGGTGTCTGTTCGTTCGGCAGCCAAACCTCCAGCCCCTCTAATGCAACAATGCCGACTTCCTGCCTGAAGCTCCACTCGGGCTGCGTCGGGACCAAATTCTCAAGCGCCTGATGTTGCCCCGGATTCAATCGAATCGGCATGATCCATTGGGTTGTCGCCGGTACGAGAATCGCACCCTTCGCACCCCATGCGGCACGTGGCAATTCGAGAGAAGTCCATGAGACTGAAGTCCCATTGGAGGCAAAGGCGCCCAATTCGGAGTGAAGGGAACCGGAGGGGGGCATGAAGAGCTGCCTGGTAGAGGTGGAAGGAAGGCCCACCCCCGGAACATACTGGATATCTCCCGCCAGATTCCGCGAATCTAATTCGAACGGTTCAAGTAGCCGGACGGAGGAAGTCTCGGGCAGCAGGGGGACATCGAAGGGGCGTTCCTTTGCTGCGTGGAAGCCAAATTGCCTTTTGCCAGATGTCCACGCTTCGTCTTCGGCATGGTACCAAAATAGGCGAAGAAAGAGTTGGCGCAGCGCATCGGACTGAGCGGAATCTAATCGCAGACACCAGCTTCCGCCAGTCGACATCGTTGGCCCAGGCCAGATAGTGTCTCCACCCGAAACCCCGTGGATGGCTGAGCAGGGCAGATCAGGAGCGCGCCGAACTAATACCCGTGCAGTCCGAGAATTGCATAGTTCTTTGGCTAGCTGGTTCGATCCCCAAGAGGTTGTCGCCAGCAGATATATGCGTGATCCAGTCATGCCTTGCTTTAGCAACCATTCGCATAGAGCCGGAGGTGGCTCTTCGGACAGCATGACGAGGACCGGTCCGCTTTCTGTTTTGGCATTACCAACATTTTCGGCTCCACTCCTACCAAAATCCGTTGGGCCGGTTGCTTGGGTTTCGGCAATGAATGGTGTTCCGGATTTCACCCAAGCGGTGGAGACTATTGAGTCTGCTCGGTCGATTTCTTTTTCCCGAGAAATAGGGCCAATTGGCCCTATTGGCAACGTTTCAGTCGTCATTTGCCTTCTCCAAACCAGCGAGCGATGTCAGGCGATATGGATGTGATCGGTAACTTTACTGCCAGCATGTCGTTCCAGCGCAAAGGCGTATTGCCATCCGGGACAGAGATCGCTGCTCTAGCCCATGATGGGTGCAGTAAGCTGTTGGTCATTTGCCAAGCGTGCTTGGCACCTTGGTGGTCGACCGCGAGGAGGTAGCGGTCATGCGGGCGATTCTTTCCGAACACTTCCTGATAAGACTTGGGAGGCTGACCGATATACTTGTTGATCGCAGCAATATCGTCGACCGAGGGACTATCTGTCCATATGTGGAACTGACATGTTGGGTTCACCTCACTGACCTCCTGCACGAATACCTGCAATAAAATCAAGGATCGTTCGCCCCGTACGTGGCGATCACAAAGCAGGAGTTTTCTGGGTCGAGCCTGAGCAAATAATCTTCCGACCAGCTCCCTCATCGTGAGGCGCGAGCCGAGCGACACTGAAACAGTCTCGCCACCCGGTGTTCTTGAACTAAACTGGGTAATTGGAGGCGTACTTTTTCCACCTATTCGAAGGGCCTGAAGATCATCGGAAGCGGCGAGAAAGGGAGAAAGATCAACTGGTGCAGCCAGTTCCCAGAACAGCTCGGGCTGCGAGTCGAATTCAGATATCAACTCCTCGTGTGGCTTGAGGACTGTCTCAAACTCCTCCAGAGGGGTTCCATCGATCTGTTGCGCAAAAAGGGATCGAACCTGCTGTCGGGTTCGGTACTGCTGTTCCTTCGCGAGGGCGCTGTGAAGCATCGCAGTCGCCCAAGCTTGAGATTCCTGCTGATTCGCGGGTGCAATTGCAACATCTGAAAGAGTGGCTCCCTTGAATGTTGCCACGCCCGGAACGTCAATTTCTCTTGGCCCAAATGCTTTTCGGAAACTGCGTTTTTCAGCTTCAGACGCCTGCTCTGCCCTGATGCGCAGCCTTCGCATCTTGGGATCCCACTGTCCCTCCTGACGCAACGTTTCGTGCCCCCAGTGATCCGTGAGCAACTCCAAATTAACCTCCAGGTCGATCTGAACGGGGATCGCTTGACGGGGACCCTTACCGGGAATATCCAAAATGCCGACCAAAGACCAGCGACTCGTTTCGGTTTCGCTGTCCAGTTCCCATCGGACCTCAAGGTTTGAAGAATCATTACGTCGGATTCCCACTGGATTTCCGTTCGCCCTTGGGAAGTCCCGGAAAACCACCTTTTCCTTTGGATCAAGTGCAGATGGGGTCGCGATACTTCGATCGGGGACTGGGGGGATCCGCACGGGATCATAGCCGCGCCGGTCGTCGCCTTTCGCCTCGATCCGGTCAACATGCACCAATCGGCATCCGAACACAGGATGCTCACCAATCCACAATTCATAGGTCCCCTGCTCAGGGATTGGTACTTCGTGGTCCTTCGCTGCCTCCCTTCCGAGAGGGGTCAAGGCCCCATGACCATCGCAGAGCCCCAGCATCTTGAGTTGTGCGATGATGTTCAACGCTCCTGCACTCGGGAGCCCAGGCACCACCTGCTGGATCAGCGACGGGCTCACGACTCCGGCTTCCTTGGCTGCGCGCTGGCAGAGGATTCCAATCTCGGGACGTCTCTCCATCCAGGCGAGTTCCGCGAAGGCCGCCCAACGGGTCGTCTGGACCTTCGCCCTCAGTTCCGTTCTCATTTCCGTTTTCCTCCCTTGGTGGTGCCGTCAATTCTGTGACTACGCTTGGCGAGTTCTTCGAGCTCCGGGGTGTGACAACTTGCGAAGTAGTCGGCATTCCCGACAATGACAAGTTGCTGCCGGGCTCGGGTGATGGCTACATTCAACCGATTGGGGCTGTCCATGAAGCCCACCCTTCTGGTATTCCGTAACGAGAGAAAAACCAAATCCGCCTCACGTCCCTGAAAGCGATCCACGGTGCCGCAGACGATCTCAGTGTGCGCCTGCGGAAAAGTGAATCGGGTCGTTCGCCGCTCGCCGGAGAGTCGCTGCAGCATGGCGGAAATGGCTTGTTCCTGCTTCACGTAGAAAGTCAAACAGGCGACCTCCCAAGGCCCACCGACTCGACCGATCGGTCGTCCTGCGGTCTTCGCCCACTCAAGAAAATCCTTCAACTGACTCTCAATGAACCGGATCTCATCGGGATTCTCACCATGAGATTCTACACCGGCGACGTGCGCCCAGACCCGTCGCGCAGGGTAGGGCGTCCAAGCCCAATTACCCCGGGCATCCCTGCTCTGGATGGTGTTGGCGTCCTTGAGTGAGTCGTTGTTGTAGAAGAGTTCCCGGGGCAGCCCAGAGATGTCCGGATGCATTCGATGCTGAAAGGACAGCCCGGTGAACCTCTTCTGAAAAGCCACCTCCTGATCTGCCCGCATCCCATTCGTTAGAGCACTCGGTCGATTGCTTCGCTCCTCACCGATCCCCTCCTGAATCGTCTCGAGAACACTGGGGAGCCCCATGTCATAAATCTCGGAAATCTGGTCCAAGATTTCCACGCAGGAGGGCCTCAATGACTGCAGCTCCTCGAGTAGTCGCTTCGTTTCCCCTGATTTGGAGGAGCGCCGAAGTTCGTGTATACGGGTGAGGCGCCAAGCGATTTCCCCAGCCCAATCGTGCTCCGAGAGCCAGCGGGATTCGTGATCTTGCGCCCGCTCATAAGTGGAAATTTCATCCTTCCGCTCACGGTAGCCTCGCTTCAGTTGTCCGAGCGCCTTCTTCGTCCATTCGTGGCGAAACCGGAATGGGTGCGAGGGCGGCAAGGCCAAGTCACCGCGCTCTGGGGCCGTGGCGACAATAAAGCCAGGGGGAACGTACCGCGCCGCCGGCTTCCATAGATCGGCAGAAACAAGTAGCCAATCCACCCCCCAGAGATTGAGCAGGTTCTGCGGCGCCTTCTCGACAACCTCGAGTGATACATCGCTGGGAAAGCCTGGCCGCGACGTGTATACAAAGCGCGCCAAAGTTGGCTTCCTCGCTGCAGACTGAGGGAGAGCTTCAACCTCCTTTTCGAGCCAGTCGAGTACGGCAGCAGGAGCAACCACCAGCCACCTCGCGCCAGAAGAGGCCACCTCCTTCCGATTCAGCCGGTTGAGCAGGAGGCAAGCTTGCTGGTGTTCGTCCGTGAACACCGGTTGCTCCTTGTCGTCGATCAGATTACGCAAGTTCGCCACGAGGTCTGCCCGATCCGCAAATGGTGG
>JANRMB010000258.1:0-17738 GCA_033761985.1 Candidatus Sumerlaeia bacterium
CAGGTAGTTGATGACCTGAGCTTCTTCCACCGTTCCGATTTTTTGGAGCGCTTTCAATTCTACCAAGAGCGAACCAAAACATAAAAAGTCTACTCGGTCAGAGCTGTTGAGGTTTTGTCCACGATATTGAATCGGTAGCAAGTGCTCACGGCTGTAGGGGATTTGCCGAGTTTGAAGCTCCAGTTCCAGAGCTTCCTGATAAACAGCTTCGAGAAAACCGTGGCCCAATTCCGAGTGCACCGCCATTGCAGCACCAATAACCAAATAAGTTTGGTGATCGCGTTGGGAATCCTGCATTCTCTCAAACTCCGGAACTGTGGTTGATTGATTGCCGTTCATAACAGGAAAAGATTTCCTGACATATCCAATCGAAATGTATTTTGCTAACCCGTGACTCTCTGAAGATGCCACCAAATTGCAAATAACAAATTTTTCAAGTAGCGTTTCCAAAGTCTTATGGTTTCGGGAAAAACTCTTTTGGTGCCCTTCGCAACGCAGTTCCCTGCAACTTTGGCCACGCACCCCACCTACCCTTGACACATCGCCCCTCTCCGGCGGTTCATCCAATGCCACACCTTCAGCCCCAGAGTTTTCGAATGAACCAGTCGCGTTTCCTTCTTCCACTATGCATGATTTTGGTCGGTCTTTTCATGAGCGCCTGTGGAAGCAAGGCCGTTCCCCAGTACGTGGGCGAGCCCGTGCGCATTGCCGTGCTGGATGGCCGCATGGCGCCCGGCAAGGAGGAAACCCGCAAGGCCCTTATCAGTTCCGGGTTTCTGGCGCGCACCCGCTACGAGAATGGCAACGCCCACCGGCTGATGGCAGAGCTTCTCTCCACCCAGTTGGATCAACAGGGGGCGCTGAAAAATGTTTCCCGGCTGGAATTGCGTTCCTACATGGCGGGCAAGGAGCGGTTGCTGGCCCGGGCTTTTCCCGACCTTTCCCCCGAAGAGCGCCTGAAGATTCTTTCCGAGCAAAACCCCGCCGACTACGCCCAGTCTCTCAACGTGGATTACATCCTTTACCCCGTGATCAACAAAGCGCGGCTTACCCAGAACCGCTTTTTTCAATCCTGGAGCAGCTCGCTGGATTGCGAAGTGCACCTCTACAACGGCAAAACCGGTGAACTGGTGTGGAGTTACGCCGCCACGGATTGGGAGAACTTCTCCTCCGTGTTCGGCGTCATGGAAGAGGTTTCCGCTGAAGCTGTGTCGGCGATGGTGGTGGCTCGGCCCTTCCAAGGGGGTGTTTCGGTGGAAAACCAAACGAAACCCGCTGAAGCAGTGTCTGCTCCCCGGTGAGTGTTTTTCCCTTTCCAGCGCAACCACTCCCTTCATCTTCCTGATTCCGGCAACTCATGCTCCCTCGTTTTTCCCTTTCTCTTTTCACTTTCTGTGGTTTGGCACTGTTGAATCTTGTGGCATTACCCGGTTTGGGCATTTGCCAAACAGTGAACATCTACTCCCAGCCTGCGCAACAACCCATCGGTGAACAACTTGCCACAGGGTGGGTGCGGTGCGGCGATACGGAACGTCAAATCCGCCTGCTTCAATCCGAGTTGATTCCCGGTGAGCCGTTGTTGGCGGAGTTGGCGGTGCGGCCAATCCCGGAGGCGTTGGACGAGGTTTCCTTTGAGTTTTCCGACGATGTTTCCCGTGTGCTCGAGCTTCTGGTTCAGCCGGAATTCGGCACTCCCTGGGAGTATTCCACCAAAACAGAGCGCACGTTCCGCAAACCCACGGTTATTAAAATCAGCCCGGGAGAAGTCTTCCGCACCATTGTAACCCTCTCCTATGATGATCAATCGGTCACGGGGGCGCTTCTGGATGCCCCCGGGCGTTACTTGCTGGGGTTTGCCTGGAGCTGCCGTGAGTCCGGCGAAGAGCGGATGATTCAGTTCAACCCCATGCTCGTTCAAGTGGCTCAAACCGCCCCCGATCACCAAAACACCCAAGCCCTGCAACTTTTGGCTCAAAAGCCGGAGATCTTCCTGAACTTCCAAACCGGTGTGCTGTTCGACGACGCCTATCAACCCGCCCTTGAGTTGCTGGTGCAGCAGTTTCCCGAGGCACAGCTCTCCGCCCACGCGGCCTACGCCCTCGGGGTGAAGCATTACCTCGCCCACCTGAAAACCAACGATCAGGCGGAGCTTGATTCCGCCTACCGCATGTCCACCTGGATTCGCGAACGCTTCCCAAACCACCCGTTGTTCTTCCGCTCCACCATTCTGGAGGTGGAATGCCTGCGCCGGTTGAATCGTGGCGCCGAGGCCGATGCGCTCTTTTACTTTCTTTGGCAACACCCCAGATGGACGCACTTCCTCAGCAATCCGGAATTCGCCCGTCTTGATAAGGAAGGGAAAAGCGCTCGCTTCTTCATCAAGGATTGGCATGTGTTTGTGGACCCCGCCGATGGATACCTGATTGGCGAGGACTTCAAATTCCCACCCCAAGGGGATATCAGCCGGGTTGATCCGGTGCCCCTCAATATTCCGATTTGGGATTATCTTCAGTAGAATCAGAGGTACCCACCGTTGGGGAACATCCACGCTATTGCTTCCCAATTTACCGGTGAATTCTCCACGCTTATCGTGGAAGTGCCCAAGGCATACATATCGCACTTTTGCTCCACCATGGAGGCTTTCGATAACCTTGCCCTGGTACGCACCCGTGAACCAGGATCCGATCGCCTTTGGATTTACACCAACACCGTGGATGTGCCTCTTGTGAAACGCATCATCGCTGAGTTCCAACGGGACTTTCCGATTCGGTGTGTGGCCGAAGAGACGGGGATGAAAGGATTGGATGATGACGACAACTGGAATTGAGGCGCGTGTGGCCGAACGGCGGGGGAAGGCGGCGATGGTCAACCTCGATCAGGAGCACCTCTTGATCAGCATCGGGCGCTATGTGTTGTATGTGATCCTGTTCGCCCATTTCGTGGGGCTTTCGGGGGTAACCTCCAACCTCGATGAAGTCAAACGTCTCATCATGTGGGTGGGGGGCTCCTTCTCGCTGGTGCTTGGTTTTGGGTTGTTGGTGCTCCGCACGGCTCCCCGCCCGCCACGCATTTTGTGGATCAGCCTTCTGGTGTATATCGGTACGCTGGTGCTCTCCATCTTCACGGCGGAAGAGGTGGCTCGGTGGATCGGCTGGGAAACGCTCCGCAACTGGATCGCCACGTGTGGAATCATCGTGCTCGGCTGGGCAACGCATTCCAGTCGCCGGGCCGGGCTTGAGGCACTTGCCTTTTTCATCATCCTCTCCTTCGTGCTGTGTGCCTTCGGCGTGATCCATTACAACGGGTTGATTCCCGTTCCAGAAAAAATCGATGGCAACAACTCCCTCCACCTGGTGTTGAGCACACTAAAGTCTAGCAGTGAGATGTTCTCGCTCATCTTCAACACCCAGTTTTTTGGGAACATCCTGGTCTTTCTTCTCCCCATGACGATCGCGGCCTTGATGGTCTTTCCTTTTTGGAAGGTGCTGTTTCATTGGGAAGCCACCAACGATCCCAACCAAAAATTTATCAGCACGCTCAACAACGGCATCCCGAAGGACTCCGGATTGCAGGCGGGTAAAGCAGCGGTCATTCTGGGGGGCCTTGCGTTGGTTACGCTCCTCATGATGCTCCTTTGCATCCCCCTCACCTACTCCAAAATTACGCTGCTCACCTTCTACATCGGGGTGGTGGTGCTGTACCTGGGCCTTCCGGTTGTGGCCCGCATTTCCCCACCGAAGCTTCCCTACTGGCCGGTGCTCCTGGTGTTGGTTGTAATCAATTTGCTCACCTTGTACCCGTTTGTTCGGCAGGATTTGGAAACGCGTTTTTCCACCATGGACGATAGCACCACCTCCCGCGTGGTGATTTGGAACGGCGCCTGGAAGATGTTCGAGCAATCGCCTTTGGTCGGCATGGGAACGGGGAGTTACCGCGTGTATTTTCCCCAATTCCGCGATCCCGATTACCACATGACCACCATCAGTAACGTCACGCTATCGGCCCACAACTGGATCCTCGATGCCCTGGGGCAGAACGGAATCATCGGCCTGCTGGCGCTGTTGTTCTTTCTGGGCACGTTCTGTTTTCTACTCCTCAAAACCGCGCGCAAAAGCACCGCACCCGATCAAAAAATTCTGGCGTTGGCATACCTCGGTGGGTTGCTGGCTTTTTTGGCCGCCGGCTTGGCTACGCCGATCCTTGCGTGGCCTGTGGGTTTGATGACCTTTGGGGCGCTGGTGGGCATGGGGGGCGGTTTGCTGGCCCACGACTGGAACATTCCCGAGGCACCAAAACCCGCCGAAGTATGGGTTCCCATCGGCGTGGTGGGGGGCTGCGTGGCTTCCCTGCTGTTTATCAACATCACCCCTTGGGCGTTCAACTATTTTGAAGGGGCCAAACACCACCGCGCCGCCCTTCAGTTTAGCACACTCAGCCCCGAAATCATGAACGGCACCAGCCCCCAGCACTATGCCATAAAGTTGGAGTTCCTTACAAAAGCAATTAAGGAACTGGAAGAGGTGGAGAAGCGTAACCCCTCCTACATCACCAGCAACTACCGGCGCGCCAATCTGGAAAACATGCTCGGCAACGTGTTCTTGGAACTCCTTCAACAAACCGTGGCTCAGGCGGCCAACCAAAAAACCCCGCCGGAAAACCTCCAGTCCATCATCAACGAGTACTCAAAACGCTACCGGGAACAACTCGACAAATCCATGGAGGAATACCGCAAAATCCAACGCTATGCCCCGGATTACGCGGAAATCCACAACAACATCGCCATCCTTGAGGCAAGCCGCGCCCGCACCGAAATTGAACTCTTCCGCCAGTTCAACCCCGGCGTACCCGTCCCCAAAGAACTCGAAGATAAAGCCCATGGCTACTACAAATCCGCCATGGAAGCCGCCAACCGCGCAGCGGATTTCAGCAACAAAATCAGTGTGTGGAGCCTGAAGGCCTCCACCGCCTATGAAGCCGCTCTTCTTTACGAAACCGGCCAGCCGGAACGGGATCTCTACCTCAAACTCGCCGCAGTGGACTTCCTTCGCACTGCTCAACTCCCCATCACAAAAACAATTCAATCCGAAGGCCAGCGCGAACAGGAAGCCCAAATGCGCCTCAACGCCGTGCGCAACATGATCCGCGCATACATACAGGCCCAGGCATGGAAAGAACTGGCCGATGCCGCGGAAATCCTCCTCCCCGATTATCCCCACGTCCCCGAACTCACCCTGGTGGCGGCAGAGGCTTATGTAAAGAGCGGCCAACCCGCCAAAGCTGCGGAATTTATGGAACGTGAACTTCTGCGCAATCCCATCAATCCCGATTTGTATGTCCTTCGGCTGCGTTTGGCGGAGGCCGACCCCACCTTCGCGGAGATTAAACCCATCTCTGCGCAGTTGGCACAGTTGGAACGGTTGGAGCAATTGGTGCCGGAGTTTCTGGATGAAAACCAGACTCGGCTAATTTCACAAATCCGCGACCGCAAACCTGCAGCGACCGAATAACAGAAAAAGCCGTTTGAGGCGTCTCTTTTCAGCTTGACGGGCGCACCGCTCTCCCGTTCACTGCTGTTCCCCTGCCAAGGGAAGATCATCGGAACCGCCTAGAGCGTGTTCAGGAGTAATGAATTCATGGCGAAGGTCAGCCAATACGCCCGCAACGAAAAGCGCATTCGTACTGTTGAGAAATTCCGTGAACGCCGCGCGGAACTCAAAAAAATCATGAAGAACCCCGCCTCCAGCGTGGAAGAAATAGAAATCGCCTACAGCGAACTCAAAAACATGCCCCGCGATGCCTCCGCCACCCGCATCAAAAACCGCTGCAAACTTACCGGCCGCAGCCGTGGTTACCTTCGCGACTTTGGTCTTTGCCGTATCGAGTTCCGCCGCTTGGCACTCGAAGGGCAAATCCCCGGAATCAAAAAAGCAAGCTGGTAATTACTCCACCGCTACTGGGGCGAGTTTTTCCACTACCAAGAACACATCCGAATATGGATTACACAATCGGGGCTCCTCAGGGAGTCCCGATTCGTTTTGGTGTTTATGAAGTTTTTTGCCATATTCAACGGCCTGAGTACGGAGTTCCACCAGTTCATGGGGAATGTTCGGTTTGGTGTATCCCGGGAGAAATTTGCGAAGTTCTTTCCTGACTTGGTCACAGGAACCAAATGGTTTGGTGGTGTAAACGTAATGAAGCAGCAGCCACACTTCAAAACAGGGGTTTGAAGTACAAACAATCACCTTTGGGTCGTTAAACTGGTCGGGTTGTTTGTCCTTTTGGTTTGGATTTATTTCAAAATCTCCCACCACATAAATGATATCAGCGTCCTTTTTTCGCTCCTTCTTTGCATACTTTATTGCTCCGGCCAAATCCTGATTCTTCGACTTTTCCACCGTAACGGAAGTCAGATTCAATAATCGAATCAATTCCTTGAAGTAGTTTACTTCGGTCTCACCCTCTGTAAGAATCAGAATCGTAGGTTTTGGTTTTCGAGTAAACCGGGCGGCTTTAGCTTTTTGTTTCATGGTTCCATCCAACGGCATCAGCAATGTGCCCGGGGATTACGGGAACCCCACCGTATCGACCGGTCATATAGCCCTTCGCCAGGGATTCCCCTTTTCGGGGGCTGTACTCATCCAAACGAATGAGCTCCGTTGCTGATTGCTGATTTTTTTCGCACATCCAAATCTGATCTCGACGAAGAAGCCCCTCAGGGTAGTGAAACTTCTCCGGTTCCATCAGGAGGGGATTGTGGGTGGTGAAGACCAACTGTGCCGTAGATTCAGGGTGCGTGTTTTGAAAGAAGTGAATCAACTCCATCAACAGCCGAGGGTGCAGACTGGATTCCACTTCATCCACCAAGAGAACTTTGTTGTTGGCTAGAACATCAAAAAAAGGCCCGATGAAGGAAAACAGCGTTGTCGTTCCATCTGATTCTGTTTGATGAAATGGCGAGACCCATGTTTTACTATCAGTTGTTCGGCGGATAGTTTCCACATCCAGTCGATTAATTTTACCAACATCTGAAATGTGCTTAGGTAAAATCATATCGGGGAATTTCTCCCGAAACTGATCGATCGATTCCTCCTTTTTTTCATATTGAAAATCGGAGATGGTCCGATCGGCGATTTGCAGAAAATGAAGAATTTGTTCTTTCTTAATCACCTTGTTTTCAAAAGCACGAATTGTCTCGAAGGGCAGAAGATTCTTGAAATGATTGGCGTGTACTACATTCAGTTTGTCCTTCATGAATGAATGGAACATTGCCGTGAGTTTTCCATTCCACTGGGCGCTGGTGGAAACAAACGTGCTGTTGGGGCGCACCTTGGAGGTCAAATCCAACTCAGATTTTCTTTTGTCGGAAAACTCCCATTCGTAATCCCCATTATCTTTTCGGTTTCGTTGGAAGAGGACTTCGGGTGTACGGATGCGTTCGCGCTCCAGCCGCTCCAAGACGACATGGCGGGGGGTGGTTTGCAATTGATAGCGATGGAGTTGCTGTTCAATAATCACCTCAATCTCGAAATAACTAATCGGATCGTTCTCCCCTGAAAGGGCGAACGGTTGGGTATCCAACGGCTCATCCACTTTCAGCCCCAACGCCGAATCCACCACCATGAACTTCAGAAAAGTCATGGCCTTGAGGAGATTGGACTTCCCGGAGGCGTTGGCCCCATATAGCGCCGCGGCACGCACCAGTTTGGACTTTTTCAGTCCAGCAACTCCATCCGGTTGCAGAATGTTTTGGGGCAATTCTTTGATATAGTTGCTCGCCACCAAGTTCAGGGTTTGTTCTCCCTGAAAAGAGCGAAAGTTTTTAACGGTGAATTGAACAAGCATTTTGGGCTTCCAAGAAGCAAAGTTGGGGATATAAGGAAGCGTGGTTAGCGTATATCAATCTTTTTTTGCAGAATTCCTGCAAAAAATTGTCTATAACACCCATTTCCCCCGACCCCAAACCTTTCCCTCCGCAAATTGTCTTCTTTACACGGCACGAATTGACGGCTCGTTTCGGTTGTGTGAGTGTGCTTGCACCAATTCTCGTCCTCCCAAAGGTTTCTCATGGCAGTCAGTTTGGAAGCAGAACGTTACGTCGCCCTCATTGAAAAAGGGCTTATCGATCCCGATGACTTCGAGATGGCCGTGCGGGAGAGCATGAAGAAGAACGCTCCGTTGGCCCGGGTGCTGGTGGAAATGGGGCTCTCCGAGGAGGAGGACGTGATGCGCGCCGTGGCGGAGTCCACCGGGGTGGATTTCGTCAAGCTGTTGGACTTCCAGCCCAGCAAGGAACTCATCGCCCTCGTTCCTGCCCAAGTGGCCGACCACTATAACATCATTCCCTACAAATTTGCTGATGGCACTCTTTACGTGGCCCTCAACGATCCGCTCGATGTGCACACCCTCGATGACCTGCGCCGGGTATTGAATCTGGAAGTGGAACCCGTTGTTGCCACGCGCGAGGAAATTGAAAAAGCCCGGAACCGGATGTACGGTATCGGCGGCGCCACCATGATGGATTTGGAAGGGAGCCGCAACAAGGACGAGGATGAGATCGATCTGGATGGCGATTTGGAGATCGACGACGAACTCGCCGCCGAAGACGCCTCCATCGTTAAGTTCGTGAACCAAATCATTCAGGAAGCCTTCCGGGACCGCGCCACGGACATCCACATCGAGCCCATGGAGAAGGACCTCCGCATCCGCTACCGCATCGACGGCGTTCTCTACGAGGCCCCCATCCCCCCTTCCATCAAGCGTTACCAGCAGGCTATCATCAGCCGGATCAAGATCATGGCGGATTTGAACATCGCCGAGCGCCGCCTTCCGCAGGACGGGAAGATCAAAATCCGCATGTACGACAAGGAGTTCGACCTCCGCGTTTCCACCGTGCCCACGCCCTATGGGGAATCCAGCGCCATCCGGATTCTTTCCCGCGATTCCGAACTCTCCACGCTGGATAAGCTCGGCTTTTCCGAGTACCACAAGGGCCTCATGCGGGAGATGATTCAAAAGCCCCACGGCATTATTTTCATCACCGGCCCCACGGGTTCCGGGAAGTCCACAACCCTTTACGCCGCGCTTTCGGAACTCAACGGCCCCGATCTCAAGATCATCACCATCGAGGACCCGATTGAATACCGCATCCCCGGGGTTACGCAGATTCAGGTAAACCCGCAGATTGAACTTACCTTTGCCCGGATTCTCCGCACCATCCTGCGTCAGGACCCCGACGTGATCATGGTGGGGGAAACGCGCGACGCCGAAACCGCCAAGATCACGATTCAAACCGCGCTCACGGGTCACTTGGTGTTCAGTACGCTGCACACCAACGATGCTCCCTCTGCCGTTACGCGTTTGGAGGACATGGGTATCGAGCCGTTCCTGATCGCCAGTTCGGTGGAAGGCATTCTTGCCCAACGCCTGGTGCGGGTGCTCTGCAAGGATTGCAAAACCCCCTACAAACCCGAGGCGCGGGTTCTGCAGAAGATCAACGTACTGCAAGAAGATACCAGCAGCCTGACGTTCTACAAACCCACCGGGTGCGAAAAGTGCCGCTACACCGGGTTCCGCGGGCGGACCGCCCTGCATGAGATGATGAAGATGAGCGAGCCCATCCGCCGCTGCATTGTGGAGGGGGCATCGGCTTCCGTCATCAAGCGCGAGGCCATGAAGCACGGCATGCGCCCCATCCGCTGGGACGGTTGGGACGTCATCAAGCAGGGGATCACCACCATTGATGAGGTGATGCGCGCCACCATGGAAGATGAGTTTAGCAACGAGGAAATCCGCGAGGTTTTGGCGCAAATGCCCGGCCTCAAGGAAAAGCTGAGCGATCAACATCACCCCGATACCACGCATCCCGCTTGATTTTCCCCTTCCGCACCGCGCACCGTGAGAAGCTGATTTTCTGGAAAGTACCTTTGCCGAATGCCCACGTTTCACTATAAGGCCAAAAATCAGGAAGGCGCCCCGGTGGAGGGTTCTCTGGATTCGGAGAGTCGCGCCGGTGCCACGGAGCAGTTGCGCCGCATGGGCTACTTCCCCATTTCCGTAACGGAAAAGGGCGTGGCGGCTGCTTCCTCTGCGGCGGTGGCCACCGCAGATTCCAAGGGGAATTCCATCACCCGGTTGCTCCCCAAGCTGGCGTTCGGCGGGGCGGCCCCGGCAATGTCGGGTTCCTCGGCGGCGGTTCCGCGTCCCTCGGGGGTTTCTCCCCGGGTCAGCCGTGCGGTGGTAAAGCCCAAAACGTTGAACAATCAGGCTCAGGCGGCGGCGAAGAAGGTCCCCGTCAAGGCGGCGGCAAAGGCTCCCGCGCGCACCACGATGGAAAAGAATGCCCCTGCTGCTTCCGGCGGTGGGTTCTTCAGCCGCAACCGCGTCACCTCGGCGGATTTGGCAGCCTTCAACCGCCAGATGGCCGATCTCCTCGGGGCTGGTATTCCGCTGGTGAAGGCCCTTACGATTCTGCAAAAGCAGTCAGACAATCCCCGCCTTCAGGAAATCATCACCAACCTGAACGCCGATGTTTCCGGGGGCGCCACCTTTGCCGATGCTCTGGCCAAACACCCCGTGGAGTTTAGCAAACTCTACGTGGCCATGGTGCGTTCCGGGGAAGCCGGCGGCATGCTGGACGACGTGTTGAAGCGCCTCGCCGACTACAGCGAATCCGAGGAACTCACCAAGAGCAAAATCAAGTCGGCCCTTGCCTATCCGGTGGTGATGATGATCGCCGGGGCCGTGGCCATTGCGGTGATGTTCATCTACATCATCCCTAAAATCACCGGGGTGTTCAAGGAATTGAACCAAACTCTTCCGGCGATTACGCAGGTGCTGATTACCACCAGCGAATTCGCCCAGAGTTATTGGTACATCGTGCTGGGGGCACTGGTGGCGTTGGTGCTGGGGATTGCCCAGGTACTCAAAACCCAGGAGGGGATGCTCTTCTGGCACAAAACGCAGATCCGGTTGCCGCTCTTTGGGGATTTGGTTCGGAAGCAGGAAGTTTCGCGCTTTAGCCGCACCCTGGGTTCACTGTTGAAGAACGGCGTCTCCATTTTGACGGCGCTGAAAATCACCCGTGAAGTGTTGAAGAATGAGTTGGTGAAGGCCGAGTTGGATGCCGTGATTGAGGGGATCACCCAGGGGCAGGGGATGGCCGAACCGCTCCGCAACAGCCAGTTCTTCCCTCCGGTGACGATCAACATGATGACCGTGGGCGAGGAAACCGGCCAACTGGAGTCGGTGCTGCTGCGCATCAGCGATTCCTACGAGGCGGAGGTGGACCGCAAAATCCGCACGCTGACTTCGCTCATTGAGCCGTTGATCATCGTGATCATGGGACTCGTCGTCGGCTTCATTGTGATTGCCATGCTGTTGCCGATCTTCAGTTTGAACCCCGGAGCCGCCTAATGTTTTCCGCAACCCGGCGCCGCGCGTTTACCATGATTGAGTTGATGTTCGTGGTGGTGATTCTGGGGATTCTCTTCGGAGTGGTTCTCCCTCGGCTCACGGGGGGCGACTCGGTGATTGCGCTGCGCACCACGGCGAATCAGGTGGCGCGGTTGGGGACGTATGCCCGCCAGTCGGCGATTTCCCTCAATCAACCCGTGGTGTTAAGCTTCCACAAAGAGGAGCGCGTGTGGTATTTATCCCTACCTCCGCGGGATAAGAAGGATCGCCGGGCGCAGCGCGATTGGGATCGCCGTGTGTTCCCCGATCCCGAGGATCGTATCCCCGGTTCCGACGAGGAGTTCACCAATACACTTCACCGGAAGCTTGACTTTAAGGAATTCCGCCTGAACGGCGAGATGGTTCAGGGGCGCGATCCCTTCCGGATTTGGTTCTACCCCAACGGCACCGCTGAACAAGCCACCATCGTGCTCACCACTCTGGAAAAAGATACCGAGGACGCTGTTCAGATTACCGTGGAGTTTGAACGCTCCACCGGGTTGGCTTCCGCCTACGAAGGGGAGCCGAAGTCCTTTGCCAAACTCTTGGAGGAAGCCGGCGTGGATCCCTCGGCCTACGCGGGGATCACTCCGGAGATCAAGGAAGTGGATGCCGCCGCACGCACCACCGGGAAATTCGGTGTGGTGGCCGGGGGAACGGAAGAACGCAAAAACTATTATGCCGATGCTGCCGCCCGCATTATGGCCAACACCGCGCGCAAAAGGGAGCAGGCCAAGCAGAAGGACAACGAACTCAAGGCCCCTCTTCAGGTTCAACCTTCGCCATGAATCCCCGCCGCCTTCTCCGAGCCTTTGTGTTGATTGAAGTCTTGGTGGCCATGGTGTTGCTCGCCATCAGCATGACTGCCATTCTGCGCGGTTTCATTATTGCACTCAGCACGATTCGGGAAAACCGACTGCAGGAAACGGCGATGCTTCTGGCGCAATCCCTGTTGGACGATTATGAAATTGAACCCCCCACGGAGGGTCGCCAGGATGGCGCCTTCCGCGAGGATTTACGTTTTGCCGAGGGCTTCGAGAACTTCTATTGGGAACGCCGCGTGGAAGAAGTGGACGTGGATTACGATGAAATCCCGAAAACCCCGCTTCAAAAGTTTGAGCCCCTCTATGAGATGGAGCTGCGCATTATTTATGATGACGGCCGATTCAAAAAATACACGCCACTGGTGTTGAATACCATGCTTCTGGATGTGCAGTTGTTCAGCAGCGCCAGCATTCAGGAAAATCAACTGTATTAGCATCAGGCAACTTTACTAACCCCGGGCGTGTTGCCTTGGTCAGCTCCCCACAAAGGATTTTTTTGGATAACCCCTTACCGATGATGGCCCCCAAACGTTTCCGCATCACCACCAGCGCCCACGGCTTCACCCTTCTGGAAGTGATGCTCGCGGGCACCATCATGGCCCTCATCTCCATCGCCATCTTCAACGTGTTCAAGGTCAGCACTGATACCTACGAGGCCGGCAACCGCGAGGGGCAAATCCTTCAGCGCAGCCGCACCATCTTCGATAGCTTCCACCAGGATCTTCAACGCATCCACTGGCTTGCGGAGGATCAATATAACCAAAAATCGCGAGACAGGATTGCAAAGTTTCAGCAGGATTTTTTAGAGGCCGAGGAAACTGGCGACTGGGATAAGTTTGATGAACTATACGGCCCCAAGAAAAGCCGGGCCGAGGAACAGGAAGACCCCGATTACATCGGCAATCCGTTTGAGAAATCCAATACCTTTGATTTGCAGTTTTTTGGTCAGGATGGCGATCTGGCCGACTCCATCAACTTCACCACACGCAAGGTGTTTTCCTTGGGCGAACCCTACAAACCATGGGGTCTTGCCCGGGTGACGTACAAGTTGGATGGGCCGTTGTTGATTCGGACCGAGGATAACATTTTTGGGAATCCCCGCACGCTGGAAGGCGAGATTCTGGATAAGGAAGTCCCCCCCACGCACACGATCATCGCCAGCGGCGTGGAGGAGTTTAGCCTCACCTACGGATTCTGGGTGGACAATACCTGGTTTGAAATCGAAAAGTGGGAATCCACCACCAAGCAAATCCGCAACGGCAACTACCTCAAGGGTGAGTACGATTTTGAGGATTTGGAAGACCCCAATGCTGCCCCGGTATCCGGAGCAGAGTCCGATCTCGGGTTTGGTTCCGATGCCTTCAATGAGAACCTGAATGAATCGCCCAACGAACAGTATGATGGCCTCCCTGCCTATGTGCGGATGAACATTGCCCTGCGCGACCCCGACGACGAGGGCTCCACACCAATCCGCTTCTCCCGTATATTCCGGGTTCCCGGTTCCGTGGAAACCTGGGTCCCCAGTGAAAAACTCGATGAAGATCAACGCGATAATGAAGTCAAACTTCGTCGCGATGAGTATGTGGAAGTACGCCCCGGAGCACTGAAGAAAAACTGATGATTGCCCCGGCCCCCTTCCGCGCTCGCCACACCCGCCGCCGAGGCATCATGCTTGTTCTGGTGCTCTGGGTGGTAACGATTCTTTCCCTGCTGATGTACTCCTTGCTGTTCAACCTCACTCTCGAGACGCGAATCACCTCCGTGCGGAAGAAAACCGTTCAAGCCAAGGCAATCGCCCGGGCCGGCTTGGCCAAGGGCTTCGTGGATCTCCGCAATGATCTCATCGCCGATTTCTCCGATGAAACCATCCCCGCCTTTGATGCCGAGGGGGATTACTGGGCCAAACCCGAGGAAGGCAAGGACGAGGAGGAATTCGGCGACGGCAACTACACCGTGACGATTGAAGATCAGGAGCGCTTTCTCAGCCTCCGTGCCCTCAGCCCCACCAACCGCATTCTTCTGGAAAAGCTCATCGAGGAAATCGGCTACAACGAGGACGACGCCAAGATCGCCGCTGCCGCCATCATCGATTTTGCCGATGAGGATGAAGCTCCCGTCCTCGATTCCGCTCCGGAGACCGAGGCCATTGCCTACGGGTTGCTCAAAGCCGAGGATGATGGCATCCGAGCCGATGAGGACGATGTGGTGAAATTGATCTTCCCCAACGAACCGTACCTTACGGTGGAGACTCTTCTGGAAGTGTACGGCGTCACCCCGGAACTCTACTTTGGCCCCGAAACCCCCGAGGCCATCTACTACCGCAACTTGATGGCGAAGGATGGCAAAAAGCGCCGCGACGACCGTTTCCAGATTGAAAATAAACGCCAACGGTTTGATTCCGATCTGGAGCGCAATCTGGGCTTGAGGGATTTCTTAACCGCCGATTCCAACGGTCAGGTAAACCTCAACACCGCCCCCAAACACGTGTTGATGGCGCTCTTTCTGGCTGCAGGGCGAGATGACGCCGACCGCGCCGCTGAGGATGTGATTCGCTATCGCCGGGGGGGGAAGGATCGCCGGATTGACAACGACAGCGCCTTCACCACGGTGGATGACTTTTCCAAGCTCGATACCCTTGCCGCCGTTGTTGGTCCTCTGCAAGCAATACACCCGCTGGGGGTGCGCAGTGAGAAGTTTCTGGTGCGTTCCACAGCCACCTACGGCAGTCAGCAAACAGAGTTGGCGGTCTTGGTTTCACGAGAGTTGATCCAAATCCAGCGCGAGGAAAACTTTGAAGCTCTCGATCGCCAGCGGGAGCGCCTGGAACGTTTTGATGACCGCCGAAAACGATGGGAGGACAAGGACGACGAACTCCTGATCCGCATCCCCTCCATTTACGTTGTCCGCTGGTTAAAACCCTAATACACCGCTAGAGAATTTTTTTGACACCGAATTCCCCCTGAAGCTTTTCCATGCCCTCTTTGCTTGTACTCGACATTACGGATCTCGACGCCAAGATTCTTCAGCTTTCCAGTTCCCGCAAACGGGAGCTCCGGTTGGAAGCAGCCCTGCGCGTCTCCTTTGAGGATCTGGAACGCTCTGAACAATCGCTCCCCGGTCGCGCTCAACGCCTGCTGATGAATGTGCGGCGGATCGCCAACCGGGCGGGAGCCACCGTCCTCATTGTTCCCAAGCAATACGTTACACTGCGTAACACCGTACTCCCCACGCAGGATGCCGAGGAGCTTGCCTCCATGGTGTACTTCGAAGCGGAAAAGATGATCCCCTTCAACGTGGAACGCCACACCATCAGCTATGCGGTGCTCCACTCCCCCGAGCTTCAGGGGACGGAGGTGATGATCGGGGCTATTGACGAACCCATCATCACGGAGTGGATGGCCCACACCAAACCCCTGAAAACGGAACTGGAATCCGTGGAGGTCTCCTCCCTCGCATTGGCGCAAACCATCAAAGCCACCCAATCGCAGGGGCTCCCTACTGTGTACGCCATTCTTCAAATCGGGCTTTCCAACACCGATGTCGTCATCATGCGCGGGAATAATGTTCTTCTGGCCCGCAGTATCCGCGTGGCGATTGTGAATCTCCTGAAAGCCGTGGACCCCTCCTACACCTTCGAGGTGGCCTCGCAAACACCCTTCTCTGAATTGATCTCCACCAATCCCGACTTCGCCAAGGCGGTGGATCAATGGTTCACCAAGCTGCTCTCCAATTTTCAGAAGAGCATCGAGTTCGCCGCCCGGGAATCCCAGATTCCGATTATCTCCACCGTGTTTGTCTCGGGCGAGGCGTTCGCCTGGGAAGGTTTTCACACCACGTTTGCCAACCGCATGGGGTTCGATTGCCCCCTGTTGAACCCTTTGGAAACCGTGGAGCGCGACCCCAAAGCCTTGGTGGACTCCGGCTCCCTGGTCGCCTTTGCCGCCTGCTTTGGTGCCGCTCACCGCGCCCTGAGCGAGGACGAGGCGGAAAGCATCAACCTCACCCCCTACGCCATCGTACAGGAACAAAAAGCCGCCGAACTCAAAATTCATTACGCCATCACCGGCGCCATGGCCGTTCTGCTTCTGTTGGCGGGCTACTTCTTCTACGCCAGCCAGCAACAATACAAAACCGAGGAAGCCGAACGACTTGAGGCCTACACCGATGAGCTCGACCTCATCGTGGAACAGCTCGAAGACCGGGAAAAACGGATCGATATCATTCGTGGCATCCGTTCGGAACAGGCCGGCGCCCTGGAAATTCTCGGCCATATTTCCGACTACGGGAAGCTCGGCTCCAACACGCTCGACCCCGGTAACCGCCTTTCCCTGACGCAATTTGAGTATCGCCTCGGGGACAAAGTCCGCCTCGAAGGCTTCGCTCTGGAGGTGGAAGACATCACCGAGTTTGTGCGCTACCTCAGCGGACTCAAACAGGACGACCGAGCAATCTTCACCAACGTGGAAATTCAAAACCAAAGCCCCACCAACCTTCCGCGCCGAGAACAACGCGTGTACCAATTTGTCCTCAACCTGCCACTCAACGTGAAGTAACCCTGGGAGAAGAGAGAGCATGAAAAAGTCGGAGAAAATTTTAGCAGGTATTACCGCCGTTGTGCTGGTCGGCTACGTGTTGCTCACCTTCACCGGAGAATCGGAAGATGTGGAAGCAGGTGTTTCCTCCGATGAATTGCGCTCCCTGCGGGCGGAATACGAGGAACTCATCGAAAAAATTGAACTCGCTGATTCCATCTCCCGCGAATACTTCAGCCTGGTGGGTCAAGGCTCCACCACGGAAAAACGCACCGAAGGGGAAGCCTTCCGCCCGGATATCGACTTCCTGGATCAAGTCAAAGTGTGGTGCACGGAAGCGGGGTTTCCGAACACAAAGTTCAGCTCCAAAACCGATCCCATCAAGGATGTGGATGACTACCGGCTGGTAAACGTAACGGTGGATATTGACCGGGGTCAGTTGGCGAACGTGGCGGCGCTGGTGAAGAAGTTCGAAGCCAACGGCTTGATCATCCAACAAGTGCGGTTGGAATCGCCGGTGGATCGCGCTGAAATCGGCGCCGAAATCGTTGTCGGCAAAATTGTGGAAAACTACATCCGCGGGTAACCCCGTCACCATCCCTCCCGCAGAACAGGTTGCTCAAGATGCTGCAAAATCTTTCACTGGAACAAAAACTCATCGCCCTAAACGCCACGTTTTTGGCCGGCGTGTTTGTATTTGCCCTGCTGCTCATTACCAAAAACCGCTCCGTAACCGCAGAGCCCCCGGTGGAGGAAATCAGCGCCATCATCAACGGCAGCACGGCAGATATTCAAAACAACGTCACGTTCGAGGACCCGGCGCCGAAGTTCGGCAAAGAACCCATCTTCGATACGCTGCTGTCCCTCCCCCCGGGCCGCCGCGGGGGCCCCGGGCCCCCGCCCCCCGGGCCCCCCGGGGGGGGTGGGCCGG
>JANRMB010000259.1:0-5590 GCA_033761985.1 Candidatus Sumerlaeia bacterium
GAAAATGCGTTCACCCTTTTGTTCTGCGGCTTTATGAACAAGCGGCACTACTGGCGGGCGACTTCCAAACCAAAACTTGGAACTCGCCAACGGGGCTTTCGCAGTGTTGTAGAATGCTTCTTCGTCTCCACTGTGAACAACATTTTTGAACTCCCCAAAGGCCATACGACTTTCGCGCAGATATACAGCGCTTACCAACAACAAGAGGAGGCCACAGATTACAAATAAATACTGTTGGAGGGTGGCTTGTGAGAAACTACCAGGCATTTGCCCACCACAGCCTTATTTGGATGAAACAAAATGTTGAAAGAATGAGTGAACAGAAAAAATTCCATGCCGTGTTCTCAAAAAGATAAAGATGCTCCAAAAGGCAGTGTAATCCCAGAGCAGGAAGAAGAAAGGTAAATGCAGCAAATCTTAGATTTCTACATAGAATAAAGAGAACAGAATACCACAAAATCAGAGGGAGAGTGAAAAGGAGATAATCAAATACCGGACGACTTACTTCCTTCAGCTCAAACCCAATTCTATCCAAAACCAGCAATTCTTGAAAATGCTGTGTGGGAGCATAAAGCCTCACATGAGCTTCATGTTTGTCTTGCGAGGCGGAGAAGGAAAAAGGAGTTGTGTAACGATCCACCACATTTTTGTAGGAGGCAGTGGTGCGGCCGTCGTCTCCCAATACCTCAATCGTTGGTTGTACATCCGCCGGAGCGTAATTATAGACAAAGAGTGCGCCTTCCACACCGGGGCGTTTGGGAATCCGCAGATTTAATTCAAGGGGATACTCCGCGTGTGTCGTGAGGCCATACACACTGCTGCTGGTGAGAGAGTCTGAAGTACTGAGGAAAGTGGCCAAACCCTCGTAGTTACGGTTATCCAACTCATCCACAAACTCATAGGAATAGGGTTTGAAGACTCGAAACGCGCCTGCGAGAATAAAGAAAATGGCTAAGCTCAGAATCACCACCCATTGCTGTGGAATGGTGAGGTCAATAATTCGGTTATTCCTCATCATTACCGGCAATCCATTTCTTTACTGATACGTGACTCCACCTCTCAGAAAAAGATGGAGTAGGTCAATCAAGGAATGGATGACGGTTATGATCAAACGTTAGGGAAAGGAAATTTTGGGGGCATCCGGGCCATCGATTTTCCGGAGTTCTGCCAAGGGATCGGCTGTGGGCCGAAGAAACTTAAATCCCACGAGAACTTGTTTACCGTCTTCAAGGCGTTCCTCACGCCCATCAAGGGAACGTTCCACCATCTTGAGCATATCCTCTTCCCGGACACTCGGTTCAGCCGAGTGAATAATGGTACGCCGACCATCGGGTGCAACACCCACCAAACCCACATGCCCAACCCACTTACCGCCATCCTTTTTCGTGCGGACAAAATTGACCATATCCCCCTCCTGGAGCTGAGGCGCCACCCGCTCCATTACTTCAAGGGGAACATATTGAACTTCCACGGTTTGTTTTTCGATTTCGGTACTGAGCTTGTAGCGTTTATCAAAAAAGTTTTTGCGGTTTACGGTTTGCGAGTAGGTGGCGGTATCAGCGCCGGCCAACTCGGCGGAAAGATCCGTCAACAACCAGGAATTATTGGGATTCCAATCGGCTTCCGTGTAGTGATTGCGAGTGAGAACGCTGATGGCCCCGTCCTTATAGCGAATGCGTTGAAGATACCGGAAAAAACTTCCCCAGTCATCGGCCAAGGACATGGCATAGGTATGCTCCACAAACACGACGCAGTCGCTCTTATCAAGGCTCACAACGGGCTGGGGATCGTAGGGTTCAAAGGGGTATTCTCCCAGCAGATAGAGTTCATAGGGTTGGCCAATATTCTTTCTGGCCAAGGTTACCACCCGCTTCGTCAGGCTTGGTTCCGTGGTCTGAAGATATTGAAAAAAGGTTTCGTTTTGGCGGGGGGTGAGTTCGAAAAGTGGTTCGCCCAGAATGGTTCCCAGTTCCGATTCTTTGAGCCCTTTCTCCGTGGCATAGGCCTTTTGTTCGGGAGTTAAGTCCAATACCACCGTCTTTTTGCTTCCACAACCCACGGAGGCAAAAAGAAGGACTCCGCCAAGGGCGGATGTGAGAATGAGGGCTTTGTTGGATTTCATGGTTTACTCCCGGTTGAATGGTTGACTAGTCTCTTTCCCGCTGTACGGGTAATGGAAAGTTTAGATTACCGCACTCAACCCGTGTATCGTCAACAACGAAGAAGCAGGTTTTAAGGTATGGATCGCGCCGCCACTTTCTTGAGCTCCATGGATGGTTTACCCCAGAGGTTTCGATATTATACGGCAAAGGTGGGGAGTGAGCCGGTTCCGCTCGTGATTTGCCTTCATGGCAAAGGGGTGAATGAAAACGCCTGGTTTGATTTCACCAAAGTCAAGGAATGCGCTGATGCCTGGCGTCCGTGTGTTGTGGCTTCTCCCGATGCCCGTGGAACAGGGTGGTATCGCGGCGCTGCAGAGCAGGATGTTTTGGATCTGGTGTTCCATCTTCAACAGCAACCCGACTTCCGTATAGATCCCAAACGTATCTACCTTGTGGGTCATTCCATGGGAGGATTCGGAACGTTGCGCATCGCCACACGGAATACGGGAATCTTCGCCGCGTGTGCCCCCATGGCGGGTTTTGCCATCGACCGTGAACCGATGGAACCAAAACCCATCAATGCCTTCGTAATCCACGATGCCGACGATGATATCGTCCCCGTGGAGGAAAGCCGCCGTATTGTGGGTTGGTTTGCCCGCAATGGAATCAGTCATCGTTATTTGGAGACGACAGGATACAAACACAGCAGCACCCTGATCAGCGATATGCTTCCCCAGATTTTTCACTGGTTTGATCAGTTTGAACTTTCCGGTGAACCTCTTGCCGCCCCAGCGCGTCCCTTGAAAACCGGTAAAAGCAAGGCGAAGCTCTCCGTCTGGGAAAAAGCTCTCGCTGGAAAGAATCCGACAGAAATGGCGGGCGTCATCGGGAAGGCGCTGGTGAATTCTCTCCGGTGCGATGCCGCACTCTTTCACATGGAGGACTTTGCTCCCCAGCCCACCCCGTTTACCGTGGACACGCTTTCCAATCTTTACGTGCATCCGTATCCCGGACTCCATCTTGTGCTGATTTCTCAGGATGAGTTGAATGGACTGATGAACCGGATCACCTTTTCCAAGCCTGCGCTTTTTCAGCGTCACGTTCCAGACGCCCCACAGACCGGTAGAATCAAACTGGCGCTGGCGGAGAGCGTGGCTATACGAACAAAGGTGGACTTTCTGGCCGGAGCAACGCTTCAAGAGGTGATCCCCCATTTGGGAGATTACCTCACGCAGGGAATTTCGGCTGCGGATTTGCTCGAATAACTGTGATCAACCGGCGTCCGATTCATTATAAGTCAACATGGTATCCGTTGATGCGTTTGTGCAACAACCATCAATGGAGTTCCCCCTTGGCAATATCTGGACGTTGTGTATCCCTCATTACTGAACTGACTGAATTCGGATCAACCCACTCATCCCATGCCTGTCAAATATCGACGTTATAGCGGAGTCATTCAGGTTCACACCGAACGGTGTGGTGGAATGACGTTGGAGAAAATTCTCGATGCCGCCCGGGAAACCAAGGTGGATTTTGTCGTCATCACCGAACGACAGATGGATGAAAAAGCCCGCAAACAGTCGGGATGGTATGGTGACGTATTGGTGTTGGTGGCTGAAGAGTTTTTGCATCCGGATGGAGAGTTCCTCTCTTTGGAATGCCCGGAATCTCTCCATAACGCGCGGGACATCTCCTATGCGCTTGATGTGGTGCAGCGTCATTCAGGGGCTGTGTGTGGAACAAACTTCAACTTATCTGATGGGGTGGAACGCCGAACTCTCCCGAAACCTCTTCCGGTTGCCAAGATGGACGTTGTTTGTCTGTGGTCTTTTTTGGAGGAATTTGTGGGGCGGCTTTCCGGGGACCGTATTCTAACCTTTCACCAGCGCCCGGAACGGGTATTGTACGGTCCAGCACGGCAGCACTTTATTGCTTGGGACCAGGAGCTTTTGAAGCGCCCTCTTGCGGCTGTTGGTTGCGTGAATGCCGTATGTAAGAAAGATCCCCTCTTGGATTGGAAAGAATTCTTCCCGTATACGACTTCTTTCCGAACTGTTCGCACCATGGTTTATACGGAGGAACTTTCCGAAAATACTCAAACGGCCTGTCGGGCCATCTGGAAAGCACTCCGCACTGGGCGTTCCTACATCTATAATCACTCCTTGGGAAAAACGAACGACTTCGACTTCCGGTTCATCGATTGTGAGCGGAACAGTTACTTCCCCGGAGATTCCATCCCCTATCGACCCGGTGGGCGAGTTCGGCTTCTGGCCCCCAGTTCCTGCGAACTGATTATACGCCGGAATGGTGAACCCTACTTTTGGGGGACGGAAAAAGAGCTGAATCTTCCGGTGCCGTGCCCGGGGATTTATCGGGCTGAGGTGTGGTCGGATCGTCGGCTCTGGATTGCAACCAATCCGATTCGCATCACTCGGTTTGAAGAACGGGTCACACCTCCTGATTCCGTGATGGATTTCACCTAAACTCCCTGGGCTCTGGCACGGCGACTGCAGCCTTTTGGGAAAGGAAACTGCAGATGCCTGTAAATGTTCAATTTATCTCCCAACTGAATACCTTGCAAAAGGGGCGGAAGCCGGAAAATCGTCGCTGGGTTTTCCTGTGCCATGATCAACTTTCCCGCGAACTGGAGCCTCTGCGATCCACGGCGCCTGCAGAACTCGCGGTGGTGTTTTTGGAGAATCGTTGGTGGGCAAGGCGTCGACCCTATCACGTTATGAAGCTGGCTCACGTGTGGGCGAATCAACGCCACTTTGCCCTGGAACTCGCACGGGCCGGTGTCTGGGTGGAATATCGGTTTGTGGAGGAACCCTTCGCCCCAGCACTACGCAACATCGCCCGAGAGCATTCACCCCTTGAAGCTGTGGAGCCTGCGGAACGTGAAACCCGGTTGGAGCTTCAGATTCTTCAAAAGGAAGGAGTCCTGCGAGTTATTCATCCCCATAGTGGATGGCTGACCACGGCGAAACAATTCCAAAAAGGGAAAACCAAATCCGGCGGATATCTGATGGATTCCTTCTATCGGCAAGTGCGGAAGGACACCGGAATTCTGATGGAGTCCCCCACGGAGTATGTGGGTGGAAAAGTGAGCTTCGACACGGAAAACCGCCTTTCCTGGGAAAAGGGGAAAGACCCCGAGCCTCCGAAGTTTCCCACCTTTGCTCCTGATTCCATTACCCGGGAAGTTTTGGAAACCTTGAGAACCGAGTATGCGGATCATCCGGGGTACTTGGATGAAGAGGCGATTCCCGCGACACTTCCGCATGCTGAAGCGTATTGGTCATTTTTCCTTCGTGAATTGCTTCCCCATTTTGGGCCCTACGAAGACGCCATGACGATACACTCCACGGCGTTGTTTCATTCCAAAGTTTCCACGCTTCTTAACCTCACGCGGTTGATGCCGGAACGATTGATTCGGGATGTGGAACGTTCCCCAGCGCCATTACAATGTCGGGAAGGTTTCATCCGCC
>JANRMB010000260.1:0-5141 GCA_033761985.1 Candidatus Sumerlaeia bacterium
CCCAGTGACCCTATCGCCTATTGTAAAGAATTCGGCGATATTTTTACAGGTCGGGGTTGATATGCAAAATATTTGGACTTTTTTTATCCTCTCGTCCCTCCTCCCCACAAATCAAATCGCCCACTCTCCGGACTGCAGGAAAGTGGGCGATTGTCATTTTCAGGCTGATTTAGTGCAGGCGGTTTATTCCAGGTAGGTGTATCCTGCAAGGCCGCGTTCGTAGAAGTCCATCAGTTGGGCGGATTCCTGAATGGTGATCTTCTTGTTCCGCACCGCTGACTCCACCATGGAGCGCATGTTGCTCACCAGTTCCTTGGTATCATAGTGAACATAGCCGAGAACATCGTCCACTGTATCACCTTTGATAACGTCGGTAATGGCCACTTGGCCCTCCGCATCAAGGGAGACGTGGATGGTGTTGGTATCGCCCAAGAGGTTGTGAAGGTCGCCCAGGATTTCCTGGTACGCGCCGATAAGGAAGGCTCCCAGGTAGTAGGGAGCATCGGGTTTGAGGGGGTGAAGTTCGAGGGTGGACTTCACGTCGCGCAAATCCACGAAAGCATCGATTTTGCCGTCGGAGTCGCAAGTGATGTCCGCCAAAATGCCACGGCGGGTGGGTTCCTCATTGTGCCGGTGGATGGGAATCACGGGGAAGAGTTGGCTGATGGCCCAGCTATCGGGCATGGACTGGAACAGGGAGAAGTTGCAGAAGTAGATATCTGACAACAGTTCCTGAATGCCTTCGAGTTCATCGGGAACGTAGGCTTGGGATTTGGTGTGTTCGAGCACTTTTCCGCAGATGGCCCAGAAGTAGGCTTCGGCGTGGGCCCGGGTTTTGAGATCCAGATAGCCCAGGTTGAAGAGGTTTCCACACTCTTCGCGAGCTTGAAGAGCATCGTGATATGTTTCCACAAGGTTCTTTTGGGAAAGCGTTTCGTGGAAGACTTTCAAATCCTTCAGCGGTGCCGGTGCATCGTCATCCACTTTTTCAGGAAGCGGGATGAGGTCCATGCGGCTGGTCCCCAGAACATCGAACACCAGGAGTGAGTTGAAGCTCATGATGGCACGGCCAGACTCGGAAAGAATGCGGGGGTGGGGAATGCCTTCCTCATCGCAAACGGTTTTGATGCGGAACACCACGTCGTTGGCGTATTCCTGAAGGGTGTAGTTCATGGAGCTTTCGAAGTTGGTTTGGCTGCCGTCGTAGTCCACGCCTAGGCCGCCGCCCACGTCGATGTAACGCATGTTGGCTCCGAGTTTGTGGAGTTCCACAAAAATGCGGGCAGCTTCCGTCAGGGCGCCCTTAATGTGGCGGATGTTGGTGATTTGGCTTCCCATGTGGAAGTGGAGCATCTGGAGAGAATCCAGCATTTCATTTTCCTTCAGGAGTTCCACGGCCTGAAGGATTTCCGGCAAGGTAAGGCCGAACTTGCTGCGCACCCCGGCGCTTTGTTCCCACTTGCCGGAACCACGGGCGGCGAGTTTCACCCGGACGCCGATTTTTGGGGATACGCCGTGGATTTTTGCGTATTTGACGATGAGCTTCAACTCGCTGAATTTTTCCACAATAGGGGTGATGTCTTTCCCCATTTTGCTGGCGAGGACGACCATCTCGATGAACTCATCGTCCTTGAATCCGTTGCAAACGATGGGGGTGCGAAGATCCTTGGTGATGCCCAGTACGGCGAGGAGTTCGGGTTTGGAACCGGCTTCCATCCCGAATCCGTATTCGCGGCTGAACCGCTCATATTCCTGCACCAAGGTGTGTTGTTGGTTCACCTTGATGGGGTAGATGCAACAGTACTCGTTCTGGTACTGAAATTCTTGAATGGCGTTTTTGAACGCGATGTTTATTTCCTGAACGCGGTGGCCCAGGATGTCCGTAAAACGGAGGAGCATCGGCATACCGAGCCCCCGTTGCTGAAGACTCTCCACCAGCTCAAACAAATCGATTTCCCGCTGATCATTTTTCTCGGGGCGAACGACGACGTTCCCCTTTTCGTTGATGGAGAAGTATTCCTTCCCCCACTTGAGAATGTTATAGATGTCAAAGGAGTCGTGAACCGTGTAGGGTTCGATTTGTTTGAGTGCCTTGGTGATGGGATTGACAGCGGGCATTGAGATCTCCTGTGGAGAAAAAAATACCGGTAAAAACGAACCCGGTTTCGCGTGAAAGTGGTAGTCGATTTTTTCCACAATGCAAGGCTCAATCTCAGTTTTTTTAAGGGGCCGGAAGAGGGGCGTCTCAAAGCGGGAATTCCGGCAAGAATGTCACGGCAATCCAAAGAAGATTTTTTTGGTAACAAAAAGCTTCTCTTCTGATATCATTCAGTTTAGTAGTATTTTGATATCAGGACACACTTTGTCCTCTTTTTTGCACAGTGTTTGGAGTACTTGATGTCTTGCGTTGCAGAATCACAACATCACCGCTGGACAAACCTTCGTTACAGAGAGAGAAACCATGATTCGAAACCTCCCCACCCGCGCGTTCACCCTGATTGAGCTACTCATCGTGGTGGCCATCATCGCCATTTTGGCCGCCATCGCCGTCCCCAACTTCTTGGAAGCACAAACCCGCTCCAAGGTCTCCCGGTCCGCCGCTGATCTCCGCACCATTTCCCTGGGTTTGGAAATGTACCGACTGGACAACAACAATTACCCCTACTCTGAAAGCATTGGCCCCGCGGTGTGGTTGGTTCCCGGGGGGCGCCCAATCCAAGGGGATGGCCGCCTTCTGGGGGGGATCACCTCGCCGATTGCCTATATCAGCAGCGTCCCCACGGATGCCTTCAACCACTCGTTTACCGATCCCGGAACCGGGCAGTTGCTCTTTGGTAAAGGGCCGCTCTACTATGACCGCGCTGGTTTGGGTTATGTGAACGGTGTATTCACCACCACCAAGCCAACCTTTATTCCCAATGATGCCGGAACGAACGGGTTGAACGCCTCCGGGGCCGATGTTCAAGTGAACGACCCCTCGCTCATGCCCACGGCTTACGCGATCTACAGTTTGGGGCCTGACTTGGATTTGGTGGCGCGAGATGCTGCCGGAAACGTCTCCACCGCCAGCAAGTTCAACATCAATAACCGGTACGATCCCACCAACGGAACAGTCAGCACCGGCAACGTGATCCGCTATGCGGGTGGTCAAACGTACCCCTAATTCCGACAAATGGCTCCGGATGATTGTAAAAATTCCCCAAACCATTCCCAGCAGCGCCCTGTCCAAGGGCGCTGTTTTTTTCGCATCTACACCGTTTTAGTGGAGCCCGCCCCTTCGCCCCACGATTCCCGGTCACTTTCCCTTGCCCAGCCTCCGGGCACTTCTTACAAATCTCCACGCATAAATCTCAAGGAATCTTCATTTCCCATGACTGAACCCATCCTCTTCACCTCGGAATCCGTTTCCGAAGGCCACCCGGACAAGGTTGCCGACCACATCTCCGACGCTATTTTGGACGCCTGCCTGGAGCAGGACCCCCTGAGCCGCGTAGCTTGCGAAACTTTCGTCAGCACCGGGCTCTGCGTCGTTGGTGGCGAAATCACCACCAAGGCCATGTTCAACGTGAAGGAAGTTGTTCGCGATACTGTTGCCCAAATCGGCTATACCGACCCCGCCCTGCACTTTGCTGCCGACAGCATCTGCGTAATGGACGCAATCGGCAAGCAATCCCCTGATATTTCCCAAGGTGTTAGCCGTGAGAAGCCTGAAGAACAAGGCGCCGGCGACCAAGGGATGATGTTCGGTTACGCGAGTGATGAAACTCCCGAACTGATGCCCCTCGCGATTCTCCTCGCCCATAAACTCACCAAGCAAAACACCGATGTTCGCCGTGCCGATGAAGCCAAGGGCATCAAACGCCTCCGCCCCGACAGCAAATCCCAGGTAACGATTGAGTATCAGGACGGCGTTCCCGTTCGCATCGATACCGTGGTGATCTCCACCCAACATGACCCGAACATCAGCGACAAAGACCTTCATACCTGTGTTCGCGAAGAGATCATCAACCCCATTCTTCCCAAGAACTTGGTGAAGGGCGAGATCAAGTATTTCATCAACCCAACCGGTCGCTTTGTGATTGGTGGCCCGCATGGTGACTCCGGTCTCACCGGCCGCAAAATCATCGTGGATACCTACGGTGGTGCCGGTGCCCACGGTGGTGGTGCCTTCTCCGGGAAGGACCCCTCCAAAGTGGACCGTTCCGCTGCCTACGCTGCCCGCTATGTAGCTAAAAACGTAGTAGCCGCTGGCTTGGCCAAACGTTGCCAAGTGCAGCTGGCTTACGCCATTGGCGTGGCTCAACCCGTGAGCATTCTGGTTCAAAGCTTCGGGACCAGCAAGTTCTCCGATGCGCAGCTTTCCAACTTGGTGCGCAAAACCATCGACCTTCGTCCCCGCGCCATCATCGAGCGCTTCAAACTGCTCCGCCCCATCTACAAACAAACGGCGGGCTACGGACACTTTGGTCGCGAGTTGCCAGACTTCCTTTGGGAAGCGCGTGACCTCGCCCCTGAACTCCTGAAAAACGCCTAAGTTCAGGCAACAACCGAAAACCAAATCACCCCGGGGCGCCACAAACGCTCCGGGGGTTTTTGTTTCTGGATGCTTAGATTGGCTGCCCCATGCGCAGGAGGGTTCCGTTGAGATCAATCAAGTTACCCTCCCGCATTCCCCAGGGGCGGTTTGTGGGAGCCTCATAGCGGGGAATCCCGGTTGCGGGAAGCCCGAGAGCCGCAATCGATTTGCAGAATTCATCCACATCTTCACACCGGATATACGCACCGTGATCACTGGTGGAGGGGTCGAGCGTGGTGTGGCGAAAGAACTGGAGCTCCAAATTTCCAAGCTCCATAATTAGATACCCGTAATGGGCGTCGTCACAGAAGATGGCGCGGAACCCGAGGCGCTCGTAAAAGGCGCGGGTTTCCAAAATGGATTTGGCGGGGAGAATGGGGACGGCGTGAGGCATGGGGATGGCTGAAAATCTTCAGGTAGGTGGTATACCTTGTCAATTTAAATGAATGAAAAATTTTCGAATTTAATGCAGAACCAAGGGAAATTGATTGACAAGCTCAACAAAATGCTTTTTGGATTTTTTACGAGGTGCATTTATGAAAGATATTTTTCTCGAGATTAATGA
>JANRMB010000261.1:0-6471 GCA_033761985.1 Candidatus Sumerlaeia bacterium
GTCGAATCCGAAGACGGTTCCATTGGCGTCGACGTCGAGGGCGTGGAAGTCAACGCGGTTGAGGGCGGGAGTAGCGGCGTCGTCCCATCCGGTGATTTCGATGTCGGTGGGGTCGAGGGCAGAGAGCCCGGCGATGGAGAAGAGTTCAAAGTTGTCGTGCCCGAAGACGTAGATGGTGTTGTCTGCGGAGTCGATGCCGATGGTTTCGGGGGGAAGTTCACCGGTGATGACGTCTCCCCCGCCGATGGTGGTGCTGGCGATGAAGTCGTCTTTGTCAAAAAGTGTGATGAAGGTATCGGTTGTTTCGTTGATGTATCCTACGCGGGGCTCGTTTCCGGTAAGGACTTCGTGTTCTTCTCCGAGGGCGCCGACGATGGTGCCGTTGTTGAGGACGCCGTGGCTATTCCATCCGATGATGGAGGCGGAGCTCACGATGGTGGAGGCGGTGTAGGAGGGGCCAACGAGGCTGACTTGGAAAAGCGTCCAAGGATCGGTGGCGGGGTTTACGGTGCCGGCGTTGATGTCGCTGGCGAGGACGAGGCGGTTGTTGGTGGTATCGAGGATGACTTCACCGACGAGGGTAAGGTTGCCGGAGAGGCCAAGATCGGTGAGGATTTGGGCTTCGGATTTCGTCCACAGCGCGGTTTTGGAGACGAGATCGATGGCGGCCAGGGTGAGGGCTCCGGCATTGTTGTGGATTATGTAGACGGTATTTCCGGCGCCGAGTTCAACGCCATCGAGGGAGTCGGTGTTGGCGGTGGGGACTCCGGCGTTGGTGAGGGCGGTTTGGATTTCAGGCACGGTAAGGGCTTGGGTAACACCGGAGACGGTGTAGCTTTGTGCAGCGAGGGGTGCGGTGAGAAGCGCGGCGAGGGCACCAGCGAGAGCGAATCGTTTGAGGGATTGCATGGTTGTTGCTTCCTTGGTTGAGAGTGATTCTCAGATTCAGCACTGAGTGGCGGGGAACTTCCGATTGACAGTGCGTCCAGTCAATGAGAATCATTCTCAAAATTGATTCCGAGAGAATCTTCCATGGCCAAAGCGTTCACCCTGATTGAGTTGATTATAGTAGTGGCGATTATCGCGATCCTTTCGGCGATAGCGGTTCCGAATTTTCTGGAGGCTCAAACACGGAGCAAGTTGGCGCGGGTTCGGGCGGACTTCCGGGCCAAGGCCACCGCGATGGAAGCGTATGCAGTGGATAACAATCGTTACCCGATTCCGAGTAATGCGTTGGGGGAGTTTATCCAGAATCCGAGGACGGATAATACTGTTTCGCCTTTTGAGACAAAGACGGCCATTTTGTTGACGACGCCGATTGCGTATATGAGCAGCCGCGCAACGGACCCCTTTGTGAAGGCGCGGAATTCCGTAGAGCCACCGTTGTATCATAGCATCACGCGGGACATGGTGGTGTTAAAGTCTCAGACGAGTTCGGTGAATTGGTTGATTTATTGGACAGTGTTCTTCCGCGAGACGTTTGATGGGAAGCCAAATCCCCCGGCGGTGAGTTATTGGTTCCAGAGTTTTGGTCCGGATCAAGATCACGATACGAACGTTCCTCATGCTCCAGGGGGGCCGAATTTGGGGCCTCACGTGCATGGGAACGGGGCGATTTATGATCCCACGAACGGGACGATTTCGAACGGGGATTTGCATTACTTCGGCCCGGGGTATGGCTTTAGTATTCAGTAAACATTCTCCTGATAGATTGTTAACAACAAAGTACTGCTAAGGGCGTTCGTTTCGGTTTCGCTTGACGGGAGCACGTGTTCTGCTTCCACTTCGCCCACTTTTATACTGTGTCGCGCAAGGGTGGTTTCACGTGTCGTTTTCAACTCCAGGTCAACCGGCAGAACTCTTCATGGTGGAGGAATTGATTGAGGCGACCCGTGGGTTTCATACCCGGGGTTGGACGTATGGGACGGGTGGGAATTTCAGCATCCTGACGCGGCGCGATCCTCTTCAGGTTTTCATTACGGCGAGTGGGGTGGATAAAGGGAACCTGAGCCGAAGCACGTTTGTGCTGGTGGAGGAGATGAGCTTTTCGGGTCAGGGAGTGCCGAGCGCGGAGACGGATCTTCACCTGAAGATTTATGAAAAGACACAAGCTCAGGCGGTGATGCACACCCACTCGATTGCGGGAACGGTTCTGAGTGAGCGGTTTGCACAGAATAGACAGTTGAAGATTTCCGGATTGGAAATGTTGAAGGGTTTGGCAGGTGTTACGACGCATGAGCATACGGAAGTGATTCCGATTCTGCCGAATTCACAGGACATGAGTGCATTGAGCCGTGAGGTGGATGATTTGTTTGCGACGCATCCCACCATGCATGGTTTTTTGTTGGCGGGGCATGGGTTGACGACATGGGGCCGTACCGTGGAAGAGGCGAAGCGCCATGTGGAAATCCTTGAGTTTCTGCTGGCTGTTCAGTTAGAACGCGAAAAACTTGGTACACAACGGAGTATCTGATTCATGGCGATTTTGAACATTCCAACGGAAAACCGTAAGTTGACGGATGCACAGGAAATTCGTGAGTATCTGGCAGGGGTGGGAATATTCTACGAGAACTGGAATACTGCTCGGGGGTTGAGCGAATCAGCAACGGCTGAGGAAGTTTTGGCAGCGTATGCACCGGAAATTAATCGCCTGAAAGAAATGGGCGGGTATGTAACGGCTGACGTGATTGATGTGAAGCCCGAGACTCCGAATCTGGATGTGATGCTCAATAAGTTCAACAAAGAGCATTTCCATGATGAGGATGAAGTGCGGTTTATTGTGGAGGGTCATGGGTTGTTTCACATTCACCCGAAAGAAGAAGGGAAGCCGGTGATTGCCTTGGAAGTGGTAGCGGGTGATTTGATCAGTGTCCCCAGCGGAACGTGGCACTGGTTTGACTTGTGCAGCGATCGTCGGATTCGGGCGATTCGGTTGTTTTTGGACGCCAGTGGCTGGTCTCCCCATTACACCAACACAGGTGTGGACAAGGATTTCATCCCGGCGTGTTTTGGTCCGGCGTGGATTGCTCCCCAGCAGCCGTTGATCAAGAATCCGATTCTTCCGTGATGAGTTCTGCTCCCGTAGATCTTGCGGGTTTGGTCTCACAATCGAGGGTGTTGTTGTTCGATGTGGAAGGAACAACAACACCCATTGATTTTGTGACAAAGGAGTTGTTCCCGTTTGCACGCGTTCGGATGGAGTCGTTTTTGGCGGAAAACGTCAAAGATCTCGCGGCGGATTTGGAAGCCCTCAAGCGGGAATTCGTTGGTGAACCGTTAGCACCCTTCGCGGAGTATGCGCCGCTCCCCTACTTGCTGTGGTTGATGGATCGAGACAGGAAATCTCCGGCGTTGAAGAGTATTCAAGGGAAGATTTGGGAGGGTGGATATCGGAGTGGGGCGTTGAAGGGAGCGGTTTATCCGGAAGTGAGAAGCGCGTTTGAGCGTTGGAAGAACGAGGGGAAACGGCTGTTCATTTACTCGAGCGGGAGTGTGCTGGCGCAGAAGCTGTTGTTTGGTTATTCCAGTGTGGGGGACATGCTCCCGCTGCTGGATGGGCACTTCGATACGGGTGTGGGTGCGAAAAGGGAGGCTGGGAGTTACCGGGAAATCGCCAGGCGAGTGGGGACAGAGGAAAAGAGGATCACGTTTTTTTCCGACATTGTGGCGGAGTTGGATGCAGCGCGGGAAGCGGGATTGGGGACAGTGCTGGTATGCCGGAGTGGAAAATTGGAGAACAACGGGCACCCCTGGGTGAGTGATTTTCAGTGATGCCGGGGACCGGTGGGATTGAGCAAAAAGCTCGATGGGATTTGTTTTACCGGTTGGGCGCCGTGGCGTGCAGCATGGTGTATGGGATTTTGATCAGTCGGTTTCTGGGGGCGGAGGGTCGGGGAACATTCGTGATGCAAAGCCTGCTTGTTCAGGGCTTGTGTCTCACGTTCCTGAATCCGGGATTGGGGGTGGCGTTTCAAACAATCTGTGCACGGAAGCCGGCAGCGTTGCGGGTTTGTCACCGATGGGCGCTGGTCTCTGCGGCAAGTTTGGCATTATTGGCGACCATCGTGTTTTTTCCCTTGGGGCTGATGGGGACAGGGGAAGTGATTCTGTTGGTGGGGGCTGGATTTTTCGCCACGCTTTATCAGGCCTTTGCGGGAGGATTGTTGAACGGGTTGGGGCGAGTAGTAGAGCGTGCCCGGTTGGAATTTTTGCAGAGTGCGCTGTTGGCGGGATTTGCTTTCACTCAATGGGGGACAGGGGAGACGAGCGTGAGGATGACTCTTCTCGGGTTTTACGGGGTGATGGGGATTTCGGCGCTGTTGTTTTTTCGATTGGTGTATCCGGAACATCGGGGTGGGTTGAGGGGGACACTGAAGCGTCGGCACTTCAACGAATTGTTGGGATACGGGTTGCGCGTGTATGCCGGGGAAGTGGCGGCGAGTAGTCGGTTTCAACTGGATCAGGTGGTGATTTCCAGCGTGTTTGGTGCGGCGGGATTGGGTGTTTATCAACAGGCTCAGGCGTTGGCAACACGGGGGCTGATGCCGAGCCAATCGTATTCCACGGCGTTATGGAAGCCGATGGGCCAGGCGGGGACAGAGGAGCAGGCGAGCCTGATGCTGTGGGCTACACTGCGGCAGGTTTTTCTGATTTCCGTCGTAGTGCTTGTGGTTGGTTGGGTATGCGCCCCGCTGATACCCGTGATTTATGGTTCTGACTTTGTGGATGCGGTGAGTGTGTTCCGGATTTTACTTCCGGGGGTTCTTCTTCAAGGGGCTGTGCAGGTGATTGCCGTATGGATGTTCGCGCACCGTCGAGCACCGGCCCGAGTGGCGGCGCTGAATTGGATCTCCTTGGGGATTCAAGGACTGCTGATGGCGGTGGCGTGGTTGGTATGGCCCAGCTTGACGGGTTTCGCGGTGGGGCTTTCCGTGGCGTGGTGCTGCACGGCGGTGTTGTTTTTTGTGGGGATGGGGAGAAAAGTACCATTTAAGTGATCCGACAGATCGGTCGGAGCGGACGGATCCGTCTGATCATTAAATTTTTTGAGAACCCTTGCATTTAGGAAACGTTGAGCATCCCCAAAATTGCGTATTCGCTTGAGGGCCTTTTCTTGCGGTTCGCAGACTCATCGGCGCACCGCATATTGGGCAGCTTGGGGCTTTCGATTCCTGTGAGGTGTTTTTCTGAGACGATCGATAAGCCATCCGTTTGGCGGCAAGGGCTTCACTGTATCCCCCCTCTTCAATAAAGTTTTTTTCGAGCGACCGAATTTGTTGGTCCAGAAGATAGTTTGCCTGATGGATCAGACAGATCAAACAATTAGCAACATTAACCGGATCCTTGGAGGCCAACCATACGGCGTAGGAAGCACTGGTAGGAGCCTTGGTGGGATTCTGAGAAGCGACTTCACGAACAGCCCGCGCCTGAGTCGAGTTTTTGTCCCAAATCAGTTTCCCTCTTTGGCGCAGATAATCCTCATAGTCCAATAGAAGCTCATCAAGACTAGCGCGGGCAACATTCACCAAGCGCAGTTCTGTTTGGCTGGATGTGGCGGAAGCTCGACTCCCTTCGGCGATGTTTTGGCGTCCACTGCGTGCAGCCTGAACCATTTGATCAACAGTTCGTGAACGCCCATCCAAAAAGTGTTCGCAAAACTGTACTGTGGCATCGTAAATGATCGTTGTGACCTGAAAGGAGCGGAGAGTTCTATACCCTCCGCTGGGTCTCAGTTTGCCGAAATCCTGTGAGGAGTCTTCTGGTTTCAACTTATATCTCCTCTCTGATGGGAAGTGAAACACTGCAGCGGGTGCCGCCGGTTGGGAGCGGTTCCAGGGTGATGGTTCCCTGATGTGACTCGATGATGCGGCGGGTGATGGCGAGGCCGAGCCCCGTTCCTTTGGCGCGGGTGGTGAAAAAGGGTTCGAAGGCTTTTGCCGCCACTTCCCGGGTGATTCCGGGTCCGGTATCCTCCACACGCAGCTCCAAGGGTGCACGGAGACCTTTCAGTTGGCTGAGGCTGATTCTGACTTCGCGCTTTACCTCTGTCCCCTCGAGGGATTCCACCGCCTGACGAGCGTTCATCAACACATTGAGCAACGCTTGGCGAAGCTGGGCGGCATCAGCGAAGAGCAGGGGGAGTTGCTCGGGGATGCTCAGGTGCAGGTTGATTTGGTGGGAGAGGCGTTCATCAAAAACAAGGGCAGCGGTTTCACGAACCAACTCAGCCAGAGAGACTTCGCCCACCTGCTGGGGTTTGGCATTGGAAAAATCGAGCATGCGACGCACGATTCCTTCACAACGTTCGGCTTCGGCTCGGATGGTTTCGAAATCTTCGCGTCGGGGATCATCCTGTGGGGAAGATTTGAGGAGAAATTCTGCATAGGCTTTGATGATGCCGATGGGGTTGTTGATTTCGTGGGCTACTCCTGCGGAGAGACCGCCCAACTCGGCGAGACCTTCGATCCGCAC
>JANRMB010000262.1:0-6774 GCA_033761985.1 Candidatus Sumerlaeia bacterium
TTCTCCATCAGCTCGATCACTTTGTAGGAGAGCGCGTAGAGCTGATTGGTGGAGTTATTTTTGGAATGGTTCACAGCGATTTCCTTGCTGGGCGAATAGGGTGGAAAAAATCTCTGAGTGGGGACTGAGAGAAGTAGTGGATACGAAACTCAATATTTATTGGAACGGATGCTCCCGTATTGGTTGGCGAGGGTTTGGTTGAGTTGAATCACTACCTCGCGGCAAACGGCACGGAACGTTTCCACTACTCCCTGATACTTCACGGCAATCGCCTCAAAGCTTCGACAACCGCGATCGTTGAGTTTTTCCTCAAATTCATCCACAGACGTGACGAAGAACAGATCGCGTTTGTTGTACTGAAAGACCATGGGGAGGCTGTAATAATCGTAACCGTATTCGGCCATCATGGACTTGAGGTCTTCCAGCGACTCCTGATTATCCACCATGCGGGATTTGTCGCTATCGGCTACGAAAACGAGTCCATCCACTCCGTTGAGAACCATTTTGCGGGTGCTTCGATAGTAAGGCTGACCGGGGACGCCGTAGATGAGGAACTTGGTTTTGAACCCGTGGATATCGTCGAGATCCATGGAGAAGTAATCGAAAAAGAGCGTGCGGTCGCCCTCAGTGTCAATCTGCTGAAGTTCCGTGCGGTTGTTACCGGGGATCACCGAGTGGATGGCCTGTATGTTGGTGGTCTTGCCGCCAAGGGAAGGACCAACGTAGACGATTTTACAGTTTATTTCCCGAGTTCGGTAGTTGATGATGGGCATGGGTTAACCTGATCAATCATTCGTGATGTTTTCATGTACCGGAAACATCCACTCGTCAAGTGCTGTTACCAGAAACACGGATTCATCGCGGGGGAATGAATTGCTTCATGGAGAGACGTCGGACTGCAATCCTTTTCAATATTGGATTTAGCGATGGGCCGGATAAAGAGACGAAATTTATCCGGAATTGGTGAATAGTTCGGGACTCTCTTCCAAAGGCCCTACGAAAATAGAACCAACTTTTGCGTGTTTTTTTGAATCAAGGGAGTTCAGCATGAAAATACCAGCACCGCGGGCGTTTGTTTTTAGCACCGGTACAGAGATTACTGAGGGGTTGTATGCGGATACAAATGCCCAGCAGATTTCGATCATCCTTAAGAATACGGGTTTCCAAACCATCGGGCATCGGGCGGCGCGTGATGTGGAGCAGGAAATTCGCAGCGCGTTGGGAGCAGTTCTTCCGCTGGCGGATTTGGTGGTTTGCACCGGCGGCATCGGCCCCACGGAGGATGATTTGAATCGAGAGATTGTGGCCGACTTGATTGGGAGCAAACTCCGCTGGGTTCACCGGGCTGAAGTGCTTTTGCGTCAGCGATTCGCTCGGCGCCAACGGCAACTTCCTGAGGAAAATCTGAAGCAAAATTACGTTCCTGAAGGAAGCATTCCGTTGCTCAACTTTTGGGGAACGGCGACGGGTTTTTTTGTTCCTCCCGCTCCGGGAAGGGCGGGAATCCTTGTGATGCCCGGCGTTCCCAAGGAATGGCAGGAGATGATGGGCCGTTATTTTCCGGGTTTGGTGCAAAATCACTATCCGGTTCGCCCTCGGTTCCACACGGAAACCATCCACATGGTGATGGTGCCGGAATCGGAAATCAATCGTCGGTTGAAACCCTATTTCACCGCCTATGAGGACGTGGTTCTGGCTCTTCTGGCGAAGCGTGGTCATGTCAGGATTCGCATTACAGCGGAAGCAGAAACCGAGAAATCGGCCAAAGCGCGTGCAGAGGAGATTCGCCAGGAAATCCTTCCCCTACTCCCCGGCGAAAACATCCTCTCCATCGGCGAGGAATCGCTGGAGATGGAAAGCCGGATCATTTCTGATTACCGCGCCGCCGAGAAACGAATTGCCTTGGCGGAATCCATCACCGGCGGGGGAATTGCCAAGCGGTTGACCGATGTGCCGGGAGCCTCTGAGGTGCTGGAACTGGGATTGGTTACCTACACCAACGAACAAAAAAGCAAAATTCTGGGCGTCCCTGAGGAGATTTTCAGCACACATGGGGCGGTATCTTCCGAGTGCGTGGTGGCCATGTGCCGTGGTCTTTTGGAACGATCCGAGGCTGATGTTGTATTGGCGATCTCAGGATTTGCCGGGCCAACCGGTGGTGATGAGAAGTCTCCAGTTGGGACGGTTTGGATCGGTTTGGGACGCCGAGATTCCGCTCCGATCCGTTCGGAAGTGTTTCATAATCCCGGCAACCGCCAGGAAGTAAGGGCTTGGGCTGAAAATCAGGCTCTGAATCTTCTACGAACGGCCTTACTCACGGAAAATTCATGAAAATTCCTGATCTTCCAGTTGAACTGGCACGGGTCTGGAACCATACTTTTGTCAAGACGAAAGTAGTAGAGCCGTGAAAAGCCGTAAAAGCACTTTATTGAAAATTCTACCCTTGGCCTTGGTGGCGCTCCCTCTTCTGTATTCGAAGGGGGTTCAGGAGTCCCATGCCCAAGGAATTCCGGCTTCTGCTCCTCCCCCCGTTGCCAATCCCCTTCAAGGTGAGCCGACCGACGTTCAATCAAACGTGATTCCTGCGGCGAATCAACCACCCCGAGCCAGCGTGCTGGACAGCATACCTTTTCCCGATGCCCCCGTGCGCATTGAAGCTGAGCGGATTAACTCGACGGTTTCCCTCAATTTCCCGACTCCCTACAGCTTGAGCGATTGCATCAATATTGTGGAACGCACAACGCAAGCGCTGGAGCAATCCTCCCAAATCCGCAGTGATCTGGATCCCAAAAAAGTGGATGAAGTGATTTCCCAGGTGGTGGAATATCTGCGTGGCCGGGATGATTTGCATTCCACTTTATTGGATTATTCCTGGGAACCGTTGGACCAGATTCGGATTCAGCAGCCCCAAGTACGCCGTGAATGGCCCAATTCCATGGACCGCCCCAAAGAGGTAACAGCCGTTTCCTTCGAAGTATTGGAAGCTGATGTGGTGTTGTCTGATTTGGAGATTCGAGATATTGATGACAAGGTGATCGGGCCATACTCTGGTGAAGTGGTTTTGCGGCATAGTCTCCCCAGACGATACGTGTATCACCTGTATTACCCGACGGAGATAAAGTCGATTCAGTTTTCCGTCCGCAAGGAACGGCCGGAACAGCGTCAGACTCCCGTGATTGTGATGAATGCCGGTCGGGCCGATCGGCTGGAGCACGGCAAGTATGCGTTGTTCCATCTGATTCGGGCTCAATCGGAAGTGCAGGAAGGCAAAATAGAGAAGGCCGCTGCAACGCTCAGAATCGCCCAACGGGAAATTGAAAAATTCCGGCGTCAAACACGTCGATAGTACTCGCCTTTCATCAGTTGTGAATGTTTATCCTGAGGCCTGCTCTGGAGGCCTTGCTGATGTCTGTTTTTCCTTCTCATTCCTTCAATGATCGCCGTGGGCGTTTGAAAGCTGCTTTGGCTGAATCCCAGTCCGACGCCATCGTGATCCATGATATGATCAATATCCGCTACTTGACGGGATTTGTGTCCTCGTATGGGATTTTGATCCTCAGTGCCAAGGGTGGCACGCTGATCACCGACGGGCGTTACAAGGAAGTGGCGGGCGCAATGGCAGCCTCCGATTTGGAAGTCATTTGCCAACCGATCTCCGGTGTGGATGCGTTTTTTGCCGATTTCTTTCAGCAGCAACAGTTTGGAAAGATTCTGTTTGAGTCTTCGCTCCCCTACTCACGGTTGGAAAAGCTCCGGGAGTACACCAAGGGAAGCGAGTTGACCGCTGAAGAGGGAATCATTGGGAAACTGCGGCGAATAAAAGAACATTCAGAGATTGCCCGTATTGTGGAGGCGGCACGCATCGCCGACGCCATGATGGTGGTGGCTCAGTTGTACGCCCGGGCAGGTGTTACGGAGAAGGAGCTCAGCCGCAGAATTCGGTTTGCTTCCGAGGAATTGGGGGGCAGTGGAGAATCCTTTGCGAATATTGTGGCCTCGGGACCCAATTCCTCCAAGCCGCACCACAAACCCAGCGATCGACAGTTTCAGTCAGGGGATTTTCTGACATTGGATCTGGGGGCGATTTTTGAGGGATACTGCTCCGACTTGACGCGCAACCCTGTGATTGGGAAGCCCAGTGCCGAGTTGGAAAGAATGTATGCGGTTTGCCTGGAAGCTCAAGAGGCGGCGGTTGCGGCGTGCAAGGCCGGGAAAACCGGGAAGGAACTGGATACGCTGGCTCGTGAGATCATCACGGAACGGGGTTATGGAGAGTATTTTGTGCACGGGCTTGGGCATGGCGTGGGGCTGGAAATTCACGAGAATCCTCGGCTTTCGCAATCCAGCGTGGATACCTTGATGGCGGGTGATATCGTCACGGTGGAGCCGGGAATCTATGTTCCCGGAGTCGGCGGAGTGCGGATTGAGGATTTGTTACTCGTCCGGGAGGATGATTCTTTGGTATTGTCTCACTCTCCGAAACGCTTCACGGTGCTTCGGTAAGCTTCAAACATCTTCAACGCTTTGGGAGTGCATGATGCCGCATTTGGTTTTTCAAGGTTCCACAACTCTGGAGGATATTTTTTTGGGCTTCAGCACGTTGGAGTTCCGTGAGAAGGGAACCGTGGGTAAGGCGCTCGAGTGTTTCATCAACAAAGAAAAATCCGTTCTGCTGATTCGTTGTTTATTGGTGGAGAGGGGTCTTTCCACCAACTTCTTACTGAAGATTGCCCACGGAAGTGGGGCGACAAATCCCGAAGGCGAGGTGGAGTTTACCTTGGGGCTTGAGACAATCGGGTCTCCGGAGCGTACGGAAGGATTGAAGCGTTTTCTGGGTTATTGCTGCTGGGTTTTGATGCAAACCGATCCCCAGTTGAAAGTTTTGCGTGGGAACATTCATGAGTATGTGAAGGGTATGGAAAGTTGACGGAGAATTTGAATCAGTTCAGTGAAGTGTTGGATAATGAGGGAGAAGCCCCCGAAGCGGAGGTGTACTCCCGGCGGGGCAGAGCCAAGGTGGAAGAAGCACCGATTCAGGGGTGGTTGCTGAATCTCAGCGAATTTGAAAAACCGTTGGATTGGGAAAAGGTTTTCGGGAATCGGAATCCGGTGGAGGTGGAAATCGGCTGCGGAACAGGGTTGTTTCTGGCGGCATACGCGAAAGATCACCCGGAGCTGAACTTGGTTGGTTTGGACAAAGTGGCGGGAATCGTACTGCGCACGGCCCAAAAACTCCGGAAGCGCCAACTTAATCACGTTCGTGTTTTGCGGTTCGAGGCACTGTATTTCCTGGAGGAGTATATCGCTCCAGAGTCGCTGAATGCAGTACATTGTTATTACAGCGATCCGTGGCCGAAGCGGAGTCACCACCGGAGAAGAGTTTGGCAACCACCTTTTTTGAAAGCCGCCCACCGGAGTTTAAAGCCCGGGGGATTGCTCTACATGAAGACGGATGTAACGGATTATTTTGAGGCGATCCAGAAGGCGTTTGGTCAATGCTCGGAGTTATTTGAATGTGTGGAGCAGCACCGCTTGGATGAAGTTCCGCTACCTGGAGATTACGACTCCAACTTTCAGCAAAAAGCGAGGGTAAAAGGTCACCCGTTGTATTATCAAATTTGGCGCAAACGCTGAGTTCCCCCAGTGTTAGCCCTTGCCTCTTTGGCAGAGCTTCCCCCTATTCATACACTTAATTAGACCGCTGATTTGTATCACCGTTGACGAAAGGCAGACCCGATTCCCGTGCAGCTTACTCTTGAACAACAAGATCTTACCCAGGCCTCGATGATTGTTGCCGGGATGTTGAAAAAATCCCAAACAACTCTTCCCGTTCTTTCCAATCTTCTGATTGAAGCCGAGGGGGGAGTCGCCCACTTTATCGGAACCGATTTGGAATCCTTTGTTCGTGTTCGCGTCCCCGCTGAAATCGGGGGATCTTCCGCAAGAATGACGCTTCCCGCAGACAAGTTGAGCGAGTTGGTTTCCCTTCTTCCCGCAGGGCAGCGAATTGTTCTGGCGGATGAAGGCGGTCAAGTGGCGATCAAAACAGAACAGGCCACCTATAATCTGGTAACTCTCCCGGCAGACGATTATCCCCAGTGGAATGCCGAGGATAGCTTGACGAGTATTGTGCTTCCACAAAAAGAGCTTCGGCGCCTTTTGGATGCGGTACTTTATGCTCTTCCCCCCAAAGATCACCGCCGCGTGTTGATGGGCGCCCTGTTTGAAATCAATGACATGGTGCTTACAATCACCGCCACGGACGGAAAAAAGCTCTCCCGCATTCGCACCAAAATCCAGAGCATTGAAGGCGACTCCGTTGCCCAGTGCGTAATTTCTGGAAAACTGCTGAACGATATGAAACGGATTCTTTCCGATGAAGGCCCCGTTCGCATTGAAATTGGCAACCGCCAAGTGGCGTTTCTTGTGGATAATGTGGAATACCGCACCAATGTTATTGAGGGGAAATACCCCGATTGCAATGCGGTGATCCCGAAAGAATTCCCCTTCCAAGTGAAGCTCAATCGCACCCAATTCCTGCTGGCGGCACGCCGTGCGGGGGTTGTTTCCGAGGATAAGAACAAGTCCATCATTCTTCGCCTGAGTGAAAACAATTGCGAGTTCACTTCCATGGCAGCGGATGTGGGGCGTTTCAGCGGAAACGTTGCGGTGAATTATCAGGGGAACCCCATTGAAATCGCCTTCAACTATATGCTGATGATTGAGACGCTGAACAGCTTCGGTCATCCGGAGATTACGTTGAAGATTAAGAGT
>JANRMB010000263.1:0-6771 GCA_033761985.1 Candidatus Sumerlaeia bacterium
GTCCAGAAGAACGTCCGTACCCAGTTGCCAAAGACCAGTTTCTGCACAAGGCCCGTGTTGAGTCCGTTCACCAGTTGCTCGTGCACCGGCACCTGCAAAAAGAACGTCGAGGCCCAGATGAGTGCCAACATGCTTGCATTCGCCACCAAAAGACCCCAAGGTAGTCGGGAGTCGGGGTAGAGCAGAAGCAAGCCCGCCGTCGCCAGTTCCAGCAGCATCACGGGCATTACCACATACGTGGTGAGCCGCATGTGTTCCATCTGGTAGGCGCGGTAGCCGGCTTCTCCCACATTTGCAAACAAGGGGTAATGCACCACTTGAACAAACCAGATCAGCCCAATCATAAACCAGCACGAAGCCGCGTGAATCAGCAAAAGGGAGAGTCGCACCAGGGGAACCTCTTCGGAGGGATTTTGGATCAATTGGCTGAAGCAAAGCAAAAAGCGGGGCGAACCCTGGAAGTTGCCGGGGAGTGCCCCCAATGCGAGGGAACTGGCATCCTGATTTCGCGGGATAATGTGGCGACTCTGTGCCCCTGCGGAGCGTATCAACGGCAGAAGAATGCGGCTCTATACGCTGCCGCACGCATTCCCCGCAAGTTTGCCAACAAAAGCATCGAGAGTTTTGAGGTCAAGCAGGGCGACCACAAACGCCGAACCCTGAGGGACGCCGCCCACGCCTGGGCCAACACCTTTACCAGCTCCGAGGAGCGGGGAATTCGGCTCTATGGCAAAACCGGTTGCGGGAAAACCCACCTCGCCGTGGGGATGCTGAAAACAATTCTGGGGCGGGGTTTTTCCGGTTGCTATTATAACGTCACAGACCTGCTGCTGGAAATCCGCAGCACCTACAACCGCGAAAGCGACGCCCGGGAATTTGAAATCCTCGAGGAGATCAACGAATTCGATCTCGTCGTGTTCGATGATCTTGGCGTGGAAAAGCCCTCGGCCTGGGTCATGGAACGGCTCTACCTCATCTTCAATCGTCGCTACGAACTATGCAAACCGATGCTGATAACTACCAACTGTACAATGTCGGAGTTGAGCGAACGAATCGGCGAGCGCATCGCTTCACGGATTATGGAAATGACCGACTCCATCGGTGCATTCCCCGAAGAGGATTATCGGTACGCGAATTTGTCCTGATTGCGGAGCCGATCAACCGGGGGTGGAGGCTTTCTCCAATTCCTCGGTTGTGGTTTCGTTCATGGGTCGAGCGTTTAGAACCTGCTCGTAGATTTCGGGATCGACTTCTTCCCTTGGGCGACCCGCCGCAATCCATTCGTCGATGGTTTTGAACAACTCATCCACCATTTCTTCTTCTCGGCATTTCTTGAGGACTTTCCCCAAGCGATAGATTACGCCTTGGCCACGCCCCCCTGCGATGCCGAAGTCGGCGATCTGCCCCTCGCCCGGGCCGTTCACCGCGCATCCCATCACGGAAACGCTGATGTTCTCGTTGGCGTAGGCGCGCAGGCGGTCTTCCACCGCGTGGGCATGTTTTTCCAGCATGATTTCCACCCGCCCGCAACTGGGGCAGGAGATGAGGTTGGGTCCGGAATCCCGAAGACCCACGAATTGGAGGATCTTCTGACCCACGAAGATCTCCTCGCGGGAGTCCCCCGTCAAGCTGACGCGGATGGTATCACAAAGCCCCTCATGGGCAAGCATCCCGATGGCGATGCTGCTCTTGATGGTGCCGGTGCGGACGGTTCCCGCTTCCGTCAGCCCCACATGGAAGGGGTATTCGCAGCGGGTGGCAAGCTCCCGGTAGGCGCGCACGGTCGTATCCACATCGGAGGCTTTGAGGGAAATCTTGATTTCGTTGTAGTCCAAGTCCTCCAACAGGCGAATGTGCTCCAAGGCGCTTTCGGCCATGGCCACATGGGTTGCCATTTCCCCGGCGAAGACTTTTTTGCGAAGGGGTTTACTCAGCGAACCGTTGTTGACCCCGATGCGGATGGAGACTTTGCGTTCCCGGCAGCGGGCCACAATCTCCGGCAGCATATCCAACCGCGCCAGATTCCCGGGGTTCAGGCGAATTCCATCTACTCCGGCATCCAGAACCATCAGCGCCATACGGTAATCAAAGTGGATATCCGCGATAATGGGAACGGGTGCTTCCTTCATGATATCCCGAAAGGCGAGCGCCGCTTTTTCATCGGGGCAGGCCAATCGAACGATATCGGCTCCCACGGCATGCAACTGGTGCAATTGGGCCAGAGTGGCCTGCACGTTCCGAGTGTCCGTTTTCGTCATGGTTTGAACGCTGATGGGCGCTCCTCCACCAATTTGAACATTGCGAACGAAAATCGGCCGGGTCTTGCGGCGAACGATGGTGGGGGAGGAACTCATGGGGAACTCCGAAAAGAGGCAGTGGGAGGAAGTGAATCAAAAACCAAACCGGTTGGCGAAAGATTCAGCGCGAGGACTAATGCTTTGGCTTGAACGGCGGACGGGGTCGATGGTTTTGTCACCGTTGAAACGATTCGATAAAGAGAGAATCGACCAGCGTTCTCCGAGTTTGTGAAAAAAGGAACAATTTTTGACTCTGTTTGAATTGTCCTCTTCCATGGGAGCGTTTGCCCCGATACCCAACCCCTTTAAGGCTGCTGCATGAATTTTTCCGAACTAACTCCCAAAAAGTTATGGCGTATGTACACCTCCATCCACTTTGGGTTGTTTCTGCTGGCGGTCATTACTGCCGTTTCCATTTTCGGTACCATGTATTATGCCGCCAACAAGAGCTTTGGCGACCAGGGTATCCCACTGGCCAAGGCCCGTGTTTTCGGGGCTTGGTGGTTTTTTGCTCTCTTGGGCTTTTTCTTCGTTCAATTCGTAATCAGCACCTGGTCCACCACAAAAATGAGCGTCAGCATCTGGTGGAAGAAAGATTTCTCCCGTACATCTGATCAGCTATCCCGCTCCAAATCCTATACGAAAGTTGCGGTGGAAAATGCCGAGGGAATCCGCGACGCCTTGGCACGGCGGTTCACCCGCGCGCACCAAAATGGGAACAAATTTTACGCACAACGGGGCTTGGGTGCGCGCATCGGCCCAACGATTATCCATGCCGGGATTATCGTGATTCTGCTTTCCAATCTTGTGCGGATCATCCTGGCCAATCAGGGTTACATCATCAGCGAAGGCCGCTTCTCCGGGGTGGAGGGCGCCACGGAAGTCAAAATCTTCCAACCCAAGGATCTCGCCCGGCAAATTAGCAACAGTAATATCCAAGCCTACGAACTGGATTTCCACATCAAAGTCCATGATTTCGACGAAATCAAGTTCGCCAACAGTGAAGTGCCCGCCTATTTTTCGTCACTTGTGGAGGTCATTGATCCCGTCACCCAGAAGTCGCGCTTTCATAAGCTCGATATGAACAACAGTATGACGATCAACGGGTTGGATTTCCACCAAGCCAGCTATGTTCAGCTTCCTGACGACGAAGGTTTCCGCTTCGAGTTTGATGTACGCCATGCTGATTCTGGCGAACGCCTTGAAATTGCCGACGCTTCACCCGGCACCCGCGTACAGATCGGCCAAACGGACTACTTTCTGGAGGTGGATGGATTTCTCGCGGGCGATGCCTTCCGGATTTATCACCGGAGTGATTTCGAGTCACCCCTTCAAACGGGAACGTTGAAAGGAAACCGTTCGGGAGTCTCGCTACGGGCGGTGGAATTCTTCCCTGATTTTGATCTCCGTAAAGAAGAAGGGGTGGACGTCCCGGTACCTTACAGCAAAAGCCCCGTGCCTCGCAACCCGGCGCTGATTGTGGAGATTCTTCAATCGGACGTGGTGATGGGAAAAACCATGATTCTCATGGATGAAGAACTGAATGCTCAGGTGACTCACAACAATCCCTTCTTCAAGTTTTCGTTTGCCGATATCGAAGTGGTGGGCGGTGGAAAAATGTCTCCCCAAGACTTTGAAACGTTCGACTGGAACGACCCCTCCTTGTATCGGTTTATTCTGACGGCCGAGGATCTCACCACGGGGGAAACGCAGAATTTCCCCATCAAGATCAAAGGGGAGAGCGAGTTTCTGGAATCATCGGTCCCTGTGGAGGCTGCCGATACGGCCAGCGCAGAACCTCCTCTTTTCCACGTTTACCCCATCGGAAAAGTTCCACAATTCGCCACGGTGTTCAGCGTTGTTCGTGAGCCGCTGGTGCATTACAACACCCTTGGCGTGGCGCTTATTTTCATCGGTGCCATAATGACCTTTGTTTCCCGCTACCTGGCGTTCCATGGCATCTACAATCCCGAAACCCGGGAGCTGGAGTTTGCGCTCTTCCCGCGATTTGGCGCCGCGAAGCCTGAGGAAATTGATGCTGTTAAAGAATTGATTTTGAACAATCTCCCCGCTCAAAACAAACCCATCGCCAAACCACTGGCCACCTGATTCAATCGATTTCCCTGAAAACCAAACCGGAGGTTTTCTTTCGTCATGAACCAAACACCGATGCATCCCACGCTTCCCCACTGGATGGCCGGCAGTCTTACCGTTCTGCTCCTTCTTTTGGCCCTTCTTCTATCTCTTCCCTTGAACAAAGTGAACGGTGAAACTGCCGGCGAACTCTCCGCCTCGGATTTCCCCCGGTTGAGCGACGACCCCACCAGTCGATTCAGCACCATTCCGCACAATGCAGCGTTTGAACAGGAACTCCTCGCGGCGGGAATTGATCGCATCACCGTTCGCCATCTGGGGTGGAACGAGACACTCCGCTCCTGGGCCCGCATCAAGATTTACGACCTCACGGGAAGCCAGAAAATCCGTGGTCAGGACCCCATGTACACGGTTCTCAGCATCATGTACGAACCCCAGAAATGGTTCGATGCCGCGTTCCTTCCCATCGAGCACCCTCGAGTGGCGGAAATCCTCGGTTCCCAAGGAAAATGGATCAGCCCCAAGTTCCTCGCCGATAACGTTCAGACACCCGAGCTTCAGCGGGCCCTCTCCGAAGCCCGCGACCGTAAAGCCCAGCTTGATTCCATTGTCAAAAATCTCAACGCCGCGAAACAAGCTCGCCAGTATGATGTTAATGAACCCGGACTGCTGGAGACCTTTCTTCCTGAAGGGCTTTCCCTCAATGAGTTTCGCCAGTTGGTGATGGATGAGGAAACCCTCACGCAACTGGAGACCGAGTATCGCACGTTGCGGGCAGAAGTTTCCAAGGATGATGCCTTCCTCAAAGCCGGAGATAAGTTGTTCCGTCGTTTCAACATGCCGAGCACATGGCTTCAGGAGTTCTACATCGTTCCCGATGTGGAAGACTCTAACAACCGGTGGCTTTCGGCGATCGATGTTGTTCCTGGTTCGATGATCGGAAGCTCCACCCTGAAGGATGGCGTACAGTTGGCCTCCAACGATTTGAAGGTGATTCCCGCACAAAGTGCTGCGGAACGGGATGTTCTCCGTGAACGCAATCGGATGCTCTCCCAAGCGGCCATCAAGCTGGACGCAGCCTTCCGGGAGTCCTTCGCCAGTGCCTCTGCGGCTTCCATGGGGCCCGCTGTAACCAACTTCCTGACGGTGGTGGAACCCATCGATCTCTATCCCAGCCAAACATACCGCAATGTGAAGAACTTCTACATCGGATTCAAACCGATGGATGTCTCTGCGATGCTCTATCTGCTTTCGGCAATCGCGTTTGGCGTCTTCATGTTCTTCCGTAAAAATCCCATCCGCTGGGTGGCTCTGACGCTGCTCCTTCTGGGACTGGGGACACACGTGATGGGGGGCGGAATTCGCCTTTTCCTTACGGGGATGATGCCCGTCTCCAACATGTATGAAAGCATCACCTTTACGGCGTTGTGTGCCGTGGTGATTGGGGTGATTTTTGAATTCGTCAAGGGTCGTGGAGCGGGGTTTGAAGGCAAAGGTGTGTTCGGGCTTTTCACCGCGATTGTGGGCTTCCTGATGCTCATGGGTGTTGCTCAGATGCCCTTGCACGAAACGCGGATTCACCCGTTGCGTGCCGTGCTCAATAGCTATTGGTTGAACATTCACGTTACCGCCATGCTCATCAGTTATGGGGCGTTTATGGTGGCCACGTTGTTCTCCATCAGCTATTTGTTCAAGGCATTGCTGGTGAAGGTTCTCGGGCGTGAAACACTGATTGCAGGGACCACACCGCTGATGGACGCCGAGAATACAGAACTCTTCATGTATCGCCTGATTCAAGTCGGATGGCCGATTCTCACCGTGGGGATTTGCTTGGGCGCCGTCTGGGCCGATACCGCATGGGGTCGTTACTGGGGCTGGGACCCCAAGGAAACATGGGCCTTCATCACCTGGTTGGTTTATACCATGTACCTGCACAGCCGCATGATCATGAGCTACAAGGGCGCTATTTCCGCCACCATCGCCTTCATCGGCTTTGTGATGGTGATGATCACCTGGCTTGGTGTGAGTTATCTCCCTTGGTTTGCGGGTGGTTTGCACACCTACGCGTCGCCTCTGTAATCGCCGATGCAGTATGAACTAAGGGAAGCGTTTTGCGAAGTGGGCCGCCGCGTGTGGCAACGTGGCATGGTCGCCGCCAACGATGGGAATTTCTCCACACGCTTGGATGCCCAGACCGTGCTGGCCACACCCACCGGTGTGAGCAAAGGGTCGCTTCAGCCGCAGGATTTGGTCTTGTGCGATTTGGAAGGAAACACCCTCCCTCCCCGATGGGGAGTGGGTGGACGTCAGGGAACGAGTGAGATTCGCCTTCACCTGAATGCCTATCGCATGCGCCCGGATGTGCGCGCTGTGGTTCACA
>JANRMB010000264.1:0-3927 GCA_033761985.1 Candidatus Sumerlaeia bacterium
TTGATTAGTTGCCCAAACTACTGCCGCCTGATTTCGCTTGGGGTTGTACGAGCGTCCCCTCGCCCAAGGTGCTATCCTGATAGAAAAATCGGACGGAATCCACGATGGGAGACTCAGCAGTTTCACTGTAGAGGGTGATGCGGTAGCGGAAGTATCCGAACTGGTTGTTGCCGAAGGCAAATGTACCAGCAGGGGTGTACCCGTAATTTGGGTTGGGAGAGCCATCGCCCCGGAACTCGGAAATTTGCCCCACACTATCAGCATCCGGGTGAGCCACCATCCAATCCGACCAGGTTGTGCCATCGGGGCTGAGAGCCAATTCCATCACAACGTCGCTACGTTCCGGAATAAACTCCGACCAATAGGGAGTTACGGCGTTGGAAAGCATCTCCATTTTTTGTGGCGGCGACTCCAGCACCCCATAGTTGGCAGCGCCCTCTTGCGTTTGGCTGAGCATCAGGCCGTTTTCCGTCAAATCCAGGCCTTCGAGGGAAAACCCCTGCAGATTGGTGGAACCATTAAATTCACCGATGTACCACGCTCTCGGCTGGGTTTCGGGATTTTTGGGATCGAATGGCGGGGTTTGCCTCGATGGTGAAACTTCAACAGGTGCAGGAACTGCCTCAACATTTGCAGAAGGATTAGAATCCAGTTCCGCAAGTTTTAGAGGTGTGGGCTCCGGAAGCGGGACGGATTTGGAAGGGGTACTTTTGGGAATTTTGGTTGTTTGAGGTGCAGAAGCCGTGCCCTGAAAAAGATAGACGGCAATCACAAGGAAAAGACCACCACACAGCACAACAGCCATACTCCGTGGGGAGACGGGTAGAGGCATAGAAAAACCTTAGTTCTGAATATAACGAAATCACATGCCCGAGCGTACACATGTAGTCAACGAATTAACAGAACAAAATCAGTGATTCCATCGCCCCTGGAACAACCTAAGTTGTGGAGGTTGATATTGACGTGAAGAGAATCCCTAAAAAGCAAAACCGAGGAGCTGAACACTCCCCGGTTGGTAGAGCTGAAAAGTACTATAACCGATTTACACCAGCGGGAAGAACGGTGCTTCGCTGGATTTGCGGGCGATCATTTTGGGTTTCATCGTCTCGGGTTCGGGGACGGATTCCCCTTTGATGCGTTCCAAAAGGAGTTGCGTGGCGCGGTGGCACATTTCCTCGATGGGGTAGCGGATCCCGGTGATGCTCGGTGTGTGAAGCTGGAACATGGGGTTTTCATCGAAACCCACGACTTTGACTTCTTCCGGGACGCGGAGTTTTTCTTCGAAAAGGGCGTTGATGATGGGAAAAGGGAGTACTCCCCCAAGGGTGAGTACACCATCGATTCTCCCCCACTTGCCGATGTGGTTGTGGAACGCGGATTTGGCGAGTTCCATGTTGGAGGGGAGGATAACTTTATCGAACTTCAGGTTGGGATCGCTATAGCTTTGGGCAACGTTTTCCACCCCTTCCATGCGGCGGATGATGGCCATTTCCTTGGCTTGGTTTTCCGGGATGGCGACAACGATTTTCCGGGCTCCGGCAACGATCAGGTGACCCATGGCCATGCGCCCGGCCATGTATTCATCCACCCGAACACTGATGAACTTGGAACTCATGTTCGTCATGGGACCGACAACAGCCACCGGGAGTTCGGAGGATTCCAGCTCCTTGGCAACTTTGGGATCGTTCTCGGGGTTGACGTAGAGGATGCCGTCCACGGAATCGGCGGCTTGGCGGAGGAGTTCCTCCAAGGAACGCTCGCGATTGCGGATCATCAACACCAAGTCCATGTTGTGTAGCGCGGCGGCACGGGAAACTCCGCGGATTTGAAGCATTTGCCCCAACTGGCCGAAAATTGTGGTGATGGAACCGGGATCGATGGCCTCGGATTTGAAGCCGTCATCGGGATAACACAGGGCGATGGCTTGGTGGCGACCGGTGGCGAGGCGCACGGCGGCGCGGCTGGCCTTGTAGTTGAGTTTCTTGACGGCGGCGTAAACGCGTTCCTTGGTTTCCTCGCGGGCGGAGAAGCCTTCGTAACTGTTGTTGAGGATTCGCGACACGGCAGCGATGCTGACTCCGGCCTCCTTGGCGACGTCCATAATGGTGACGCGCTGTTTTTTGGGCTTGGCAGATTTCGTGGCGGAATCGGGCATCTTCAAAGGGGCTCGCAAAGGAACTGAAGCCGCGCGGCTAATTCCGACTAAAGTCTTTTATTGAGGTGTAAAAGGTCAAGGATTGTATGCAGGGAAGGATAAAATTTTTACCCGAAGATTGGCGTTATTCAATTTTATCTTCCGCTTCCTGAAGTGCTCCGAGCTTCTGTGCGGCCTTCTCGATGGCATCCGTCTTTTGATCTTTATGGAGATCCATGATTCCCTTGATGAGTTGGTGGGCTTTGTTCATGAGAAGAGTGCGGGTTAAGAAGTTGACTTTTCGCATTCGGGGGGGCTTTTGCTTCACCGTATCGTAGAGTTCCAGCGTTTCTCGAAGATAATTGTCGAGGCTGTACTTCTGGGCGGAGCTCACGGCTTTGTTATGCATATCGAGTTTGTTTTGGCGATCCAGCACAATACGTTCGAGCATTTGAACGCCGAGTTCCCGATTTTCGGGATCGATCAGAAAACCATTCTCCTCATGCTTGATGACGGCACGCATGGGTTCAATATCGCTGACGATGCAGGGGAGCCCGGCGGCAAGGGCTTCGATCACGGCGATGGGGAGCCCCTCCATCTCTGAAAGAAGGATGTAGGCATCGGCCGCGGCGAGCCATTGGGGAACAATATCGCTGGTACCGACGAAGACGACTTTTTCAGAGAGTTTGGGGAGCGCTTTTTTCCGGAATTCTTCGTCGTAAAGGCGAATGGTGGTTTCCAGTTCCATACGCATTTCCCCATCACCCACGAAGGTGAGGCGGAAGTTGTCCATCCAGTGCTTCTCCTGACGAATGGCCTCCGCCAACAGGTCGAGCACCCGATCGGGGCGTTTGACGGGATTGAGCCTCGCAACGTGGATCAGGTGGAAAACATCGGTGGGGATGCCGCGTTCCACCCGGCGCTTTTTGTGATCGATGGTACCGCGCAGGAAGGGCTGAAGATCGATGCCGTTCATGATCGTCATGAGTGGGAATCGGTTGAGCTTGAGTTCCTGAATCATGAAGTCCGTCACGGTGTTGGAGCACCCCACGTAAGCATCGGTGTAGGGGCCGAGAAGGGTTTCAAGTTCCCGGTATTGTTGGTTTACCCGGCGACCATAGTTGCTATGGTAGTGGGCAATTGTGTGGGCCTTGGTGTAGTAGAATCCCGCGAGCCGCGCGGCAAAGGAGGCAGTATCCGTGTGGGCATGGACGATATCAATTTGGTGGTTGGCGAACCATTGCGCTAGAGCTTTGATTTCCTGGGTGTACATTTTTGCACTGACCCGAATGTGGAGGTTGGGGACACCCATTTTATCGAAAAGGGGGGCAAGCTCGCTCTTTTTTTTGAGATACACCACAAACGGCTGAACCCGGCTGCGATCCACCCGGCGGATGAAATCCACCAGTAGCGACTGGGCTCCTCCCCGTTCGAGGCTGTTGATCACATAGGCAATGCGGTCGGGCTTGGTAGTTGTCATAACGCTCTTTATCTGAATCGGTTCAATACCATGACGGATGGTTTATCGTTGTCAGCAGAACCGTGTCACCAAAAGAGAGAAGGGGTGGAGCAAAAAAGAGTTGGATTGATGTATGAAGGATTCCGCCAAAATAGGTTTGCGCTTCATGGGTTGCGGGAAGAAGGCTGCCAGAGAAATCCCTGTATTTTCAACGGTTTGTGGCGGATGCTGGATCGGCTTTTTCTCCCTCAAAAAAAACTCGATTGGTCATCGCAAAAAGACCTGAGGGTGCTGCTGTATTGTTCCAGCGATTTTGGGTTGGGGCATTTTTCCC
>JANRMB010000265.1:0-2498 GCA_033761985.1 Candidatus Sumerlaeia bacterium
TATGGAAAACGGATTCACTCAGCGGTGCCACCACCTTCCAAAATCTGAATGGTAGTGGCGACGTGAAGTTGAATGCAGCGAATCGGACGCTTCACGTTTTGTACACGAACAACTCTATCAGCGGTTGGCGAATCCCCCGCCCCTGATTAATTCGTTTCTTCTTCAGAATCCTGCATCTCATCGCACGTCGGCATGGGGGATTCGGTTGTTACCATATCCAATAGGCGAATGATTTCCGCCGCCTGCGCTTCCGTGAGTTGATGGAATGCGTTGGTGTGGAAGGAATCGATCAGGGGCTGTGCATCTTCCAGGATTTGGAGCCCTTTCGGGGTGATTCGGCTCATCACCACACGGCGATTGTTTTCCAAGCGTTCACGTTCAATCCATCCCTGTTTTTCCAAACGATCGAGCAACCGTGTAACATCCGGAACGCGCTTAACCATGCGGGCACCGACTTCGCAGGAGGGGAGTCCATTCGGCCCAGCGCCTCTTAGGATTCTCAGGGCGTTGTACTGAGTTTGCGTGAGCCCTTTCTCTTTGAGGGACTGCTCCAAATCATAGCTCAAATTTTCCACCAGCCGCAACATCACCAAAAAGAGTTCCTGCTTGGGGGAATCGAATTCCCGGGTTTGCTTAATGTGCTGAAGGGTTTTGGAGACCATGGCGATGTGCCTTTCAAAGGGCATAAGAAACAATTGTTGAAACAGATTAGAACGACAATCGTGCCGAAAAATCCGCGATTTTTCGAGAGTAAAGATATTCTACAAGTCCAAATTTCGATCATCCGGACTCATCAAACGGGAAAAAACCGATGGGTTAAATCACCCAATCGTTTGGCATCTCTTGTTTGAATTCGGAGGGCTTTTGGTCCTTATACTGAAGCTCGGGATTTTTGACAGTAACCCGGGTATCCTGGGGGACGGATTTGGTAACGAACACGTTTCCACTGATAACGGCACCCTTTCCAATCACGGTATCACCCCCAAGAATGGTGGAGCCTGAGTACACTGTCACATCATCCAACAGCGTCGGATGGCGCTTGTGCCCGCGAAGCGTTTGTCCACCCCGGGTGGAAAGAGCCCCCAGCGTAACGCCTTGATAGATTTTGACGCGTTTGCCGATATGAGTAGTTTCCCCGATGACGATTCCCGTGCCGTGATCGATGAAGAAGTACTCATCGATTGTGGCTCCAGGGTGAATATCGATCCCCGTCAGACTGTGGGCATGTTCCGACATGATACGGGGAATCAGGGGAATTTGCCGAAGGTACAGCTCATGGGCAATCCGGTGAACGGTGATGGCAAAAAAACCGGGGTAAGAAAAAATCACTTCACCGATACTGCTGGCCGCGGGGTCGCCATCGAAAGCGGCTTGGGCATCGGTGGCAAGGATGGCACGCAACCGGGGAATGCAGGAAAGAAAATCGCGGACGATGACCTCCGATTGATCGGCCGCTGGAAGTGTTCGGTTGGGTGAACGTTGCAACTCGTGGCGGAGGGCGCTTTGAATTTGGCGGCAGAGTTTATCATGAATATCGGCAAGCAAACTCCCCACGTGGTAGTTGAGGGATTTGGACGCGAGATTTTGCCGACCAAAGTATCCGGGAAAAAGAAGTTCACGAAGGAGACCGATAATTTCAATAATCGCGGCATGGTGCGGAAGCGGACCGCGATCGATGTGCTGGGTCTCTGTCTCGCGCTGATAACTTTGGATGACGGATTCCACAAGGCGGGAGAACTCATTTTCCCGTGAACTCATAGGGGTAAACTCCTGACTCAGGCATCACTCAAACTGAGGGTGGGGATTTTGTGCTTTCTGGAGCGGAAGGGGTCAACCGGTATGGGGGAGGAAGCTTTTGGAGGCTTCAGGGAGGGAACAAAAAAGGCGCCCGAGAGGGGCGCCGGCATTTGTGTTTGGTTTTTGAATGGAGCGAGACACGGGGCTCGAACCCGCGACCTCAACCTTGGCAATCGGCTCACGGCCTTCCCTGAATACCCCTACAGTACTCGAATTGCTCATCTTACGCGTTTTCTTCATAGACTGACTCCCGCGTTTTCACCCCATATCCCACCCTCCGTGGGGCATCTGTGGGGCAGGGTTTGGGGGCAGGGAGTGTGAAGGCATCCGTCATACCCAGGATTGGGGCGACAAAACCTTTATCGATTTCATCTGTAGGGTCGTGGCTAACGCAGAAACGGTGGAGGGTGTGAGAGAGTTCGCCACGGTTCTGGAGCGCCCCACCCACCTTGCCACATGGCCATCCTCCCCTACCCAATACCCCTTATGATCAGCGGTTTCTGGCTTGCATCGGCCCCCTTCACTAGTTGAAATCAACTCATAAAAGTGCATTCACCAGCCTACTATTCTTGAGCCATCCCACAATGACCAAACTGATCCGTGTTTACGTTTCTTCCACCTATGAAGACTTGAGGGAGTACCGCGAGAAGGTGAACAATGCTTTGGTTCATCTTCAAGTTCCAGGATACCATGTTCAACCC
>JANRMB010000266.1:0-16915 GCA_033761985.1 Candidatus Sumerlaeia bacterium
TAGGCTCTGAAACCGGCTCGGCTGTTCGTAATATTGATGACGAGACGACTTGGTTTCAACTGCCGCGGAACGGTTGAAAAACGGAATTTTGAACATGCTAAAGCCAAACCTCAATGAGGGTATTCCTGAAGATAATCTGCCGAAAATTCAACCCCAAACATCGGCATTCCACCACCCTTCCAAACCACTGATTTCTCAGGGTTTTGCACGATTGGAGTGCTTCCTGCTTGATTCCCCCAGACGAATAATGCAAGCAACTATGCAGGAATAGTGCCCTTGAGTTGGTTACCGTATGACTTCCATGTCCCAACAGGAACTTTATCAGCGCACGATCGACTCATTGGAGGCGTCTCTTCGCGCACATCCAGAGAACGATAAATTCCTGCAGCAATTGGCTTTGGCATTTTTCAAAGCGGGGCGATTCCATAAACGGGCGCAGGAGGTTTACCAACTCGCCTCCCTCCGGCTCCCCAACGATCTCAAAATCCAGCGCGCCGCCAGCATGGGTTTCATCCTTACCCAAAGTCAGGCGCTCGCACGGGATTGCAAATCCATGCAGGATTTGGATTTTGAGGCCATTCAGCGCATCCTTGATCAGCTTCAGAAGTTTGAGCAGCATTATCCCCATTCCCCCGAACTTCATGCGGCATATGGCGACACTTATCTCCTCAAGAACGACTACAAAGAGGCGCTCCTCTCTTGGAAACTGGCGATCAAAGTTGGGTTTGAAGATTACCTCCCCTTGGCGGAGTTCCTGCGCAACGCCGCCCGCCTTTTCGATCTCCCTCCCGAAGTAAGGGCCTTTCAGGCTGATATTTGCAGCAAAGCTCAACTCCGGATCGAGGCTAACAACCTCTTCATCTCCCTCATGGCGGAGTCTGATGTGGAGGAATATATCCTCCAGTCCTTTTACCGATTCCTCACCGACGAACTAGACAACCCCACTCCCGAGGGGTTAAAGACCGATCAAATCATTACCGAGCTCAGCCAACTCTGTCTGCGGATCGGCAAAATCTCCGAAGCTCTGCGTTGGGCTCAGCAGATCTCGGAAAAAGACCTCAAAAACCATACAGACTTGGTGAAGTCCATTGGGCGTGCGCTCATCGATATTGAAGATTTCCGCCAAGCGTTCGACTACCTGACCAAAATCCCCATGGATCAGGAATGCAAAGGCTTGCTGAATGAGATTGCGGTGCTTCTGGAACAACGCGGGGAAATCGACACCGCGGCGTTTGTTCTTCAGTTCATCAACAAAAACGACCAATATACGGGGCTAAAGCGTCAGCGTCCCAAACCCCCGACCCAGGTACCCGACGACACTGCTCCACCCGTGCGGGAAAAGACTCGCGAAGACTGGGAAATCGAAATCAATACCGAGCTTCAGTTGGCCGAGCTCCACTGGAAAAGCCGCCGGTGGGATAGTGCGTTCGAGTCCTACATCCGCGTTCTGGAGATGGGGTACGAAGACTACCGTACAATTGTGGAACCCCTCGATTCCCTGCTCGAGCGCCTTCCCGATGTAAACGAAAAGCACTTGGCGTTTCTGGCAAACTTTTTTGCGGAACGTCGGGATTGGCAAAGAACCCTGTTCTATGCCGAGCGCGCGCTTTTTTTGGCTCCCAACATGGAGGATATCCGAGCCCGGTTGGTGCAGGCTTGCGAGCAAATCCTGTTGCAAAACCCGAATGCCTGCGAAGTACGGCTAAAGCTCGGTGATTTGGCTCTTGATAAGGGCAATATTGAAAAGGCTATGAAAGCCTATCGAAAGGTTGCCTCCACTCCCGAGTTCACCATGAAAGCCAATCGGCGCATGGCAATTGCCCTGCTCCGCGCAGGTGATCTCAAGACGAGTCTCCAAAAGTTTCAGGAACTCCCGCTTTTGGATAATGAGGATCTGGAAAACCTCTACGACCTGATGATTTCCTTCCAGAACTCAGAGCAATGGAAGTTGGCCATCGAAGTCAGCGCCATGATCCGCGACTATGATACAGAGTTCCGTGATGTTCTGGACAAGCAGCGATTCTACGAGGAACAGGTTACCGCCGGCGAAGGCAACGAGGCAATTGATCCCAAAATGCGGGAACTCATCGGTGATCACTCCATCGGGCGGTATCGCTATATTGATAAAATCGGTAGCGGGGGAATGGGCGTCGTTCACAAGGTGCTCGACCTCAAAACAAACACAGTGGTGGCCATGAAGATTCTTCGGGAAGGTTTGAGCGGAAGCGATAAAGCTATCGACCGATTCTTCCGCGAGGCACGCATCGCGGCCACCCTTCACCACCGGAATATTGTCAATATTCTCGACTACAACATTTCGAACTTCTACGGCCAAAGCTATATCGCCATGGAATTCGTTGATGGTCCCTCCCTCCGGGATATTGTGGAGGATAAGTTTGAAGAAACCATCGAGGTGGAGCTTCCTTACATTCTGGACGTACTCATCTGGATGATGCAGACCTGCGATGCACTGGATACCACCCACCGCAAGGGAATCATCCACCGGGATATTAAGCCGGATAATATCATGCTCGCCCCGGGCAATATCATCAAGCTTACGGACTTTGGGATTGTTCATATCGAGGAAGCCACCTTTACTCCCACGGGCGCCCTCATCGGTACACCACGCTACATGAGCCCCGAGCAAGTCCACGGTGGCCGCATCGATGCCCGGTCGGATATTTATTCCGTCGGCATCATCATGTATGAAATCCTTATCGGCTCACCCCCATTCATCTCCGGAGACATCTCCTACCAGCAAGTAAACGTCATCCCCGCCAATCCCCGGGAAATCTGCTCCGCGATCCCAGAGGAAGTCGATGAGATCGTAATGAAATGCCTGGAGAAGAATCCCGCTGACCGTTACCAAACGACTTTGGAGCTCAAAATCGCCTTGGAACAGGCTTACCTCGCCATTGGTGGAGACACCAAATCCTTGGACGATTTGCAGCGCGAAAGCAGCAACGCCATTCGGAAGCCCGTGCAGGGAATGCTTCTACCCAAGGAGCAAAAGGCGAAAAAACTCCGAGGTCGCGGATACGATGTAACTTCCGTTGGAGCCGTTTCTCGCGGTACGGAGTCTGTTGATTCCGAACTGGATCTCTCGGAGGGCCCCTTGGATTTGGATCGCGATGACCGTATTGTAACCGGCATTTCCGGAAATTCATCCTCTCGCCGATTGGATGTGGAATTCACAACTTCACAGTTTGGTTCCTCTGAGCAATCCGCAGAACCACCCGCGCCCAGACCCCTCACGGCCGGTGCAGCACCCGCACCCGCGAACGAGAGTGGTTTTGATTCTCTCGACGACTTTGGCGAGGAAGATGAACACGAAACCTTGGATTCAACGCTTTCTCCGCGGCCAATTTCCTTCAGCGAAGATTTGGATTTGGACGAACTGGACCTTGAAATCTCTGATGTTCCCGCTTCACCGAAGCTCAAAACAACTCCCCAAACAGTCTCAAATCCCGTTCGTATTCTCCCCAACCCTCCCACCCCGGCAAAACCGTTTACCAGTGGTGATCGCTTCCGAAAGCCAGCCGAAATTTTTGATTGGGATATGGAGCTTCAAGACCGGAATCCCACGGGTGACTCCACGCTTCAGCAGCCGGGAACGCCACCCCCTCGCGCAGTTGCCCGGCCTTGGGAGGTGCCCACGGTTCCACCCGTTGTAGGCGCAACTCGGGACTCACGTCGCAGTTCCACCATGGTCAGAAAGCTCACCGGAACCGAGCCCAAAGCCTTGGAGGAACTTCACGTTACGGATGATCTTGATAGTGAGTTTGATTTGTAGGAATTGGGAAGCTTAGCCCCGAAGTTTGGAGAGCCAGGAACTCTTGCGGCTCTTCCATGTGGCTTTCATGAGCACTTCCAACTGAGGATTGAACTTCCGCTTAAACGTTACAATGTTATCGGTATTGGCACCAACCCAATCATAGCAGTGGGGGAGATTACGGTGATCGATCTCCTCGAGAGCGCGGGCATGCAGCAACGTGGGGCCTCCGCTACCATGGAGTTCGGGATCCGAAGCGCCAGCAAGATAATACACGCGATTGAAGTCGTTGCCAAATAATCCGGCGGCATGAGGCACACCCTCGGCCGATTGCACCACCACCAGGAAGCCGCTCTCCACTTGTTGAAGCCAGTTTCCCAGGGCTTCCAGGGAGTCGGCCAGATTGGGATCAAGGCCTTGGTGAGCGGCGTTTTTGATCCAGAGTTTTCTGAGCACGTCGCTTTTGCCCGGCGTATGTACAACGCATTGCAGACCCTCTTCACGAGCTTTATTGACCTGACGCTTTACGTTGTTGTCCCATTCTTCCCACCAGGAACCTGCCTCACCCCAGCGGGAGATGTAGTTATAGTGGGGTTCCACATCCCAGTCTTTCCACTGCAAAGCACGAAAATCCAAATGCCCCGGGGCCCCAATTAATGTGCACCAATCCGGAAATTGTGCCGAGGATTCCGCCAAAAGCCCCAGAACATCACGCCAATAACGCTCTGTTTTGGTATTCGCTTCGTAGCACTCGGCTGGAGCCAACACCCCGCAAAAAGGAGCGAAGTAAGGGGAAAGCCAACGCTTCTCCAGTTTACCCTGCTGCTGTACAAAGAAAAACGCCGCAACAAACTCGTCGCCCTTGCGGATAGCCAGAATTTTGGGTGTTCCGCCCACAGCGGCACTAAAGCTGGGGAGATGAAAAAGGTATTTGGGCGATCGCTCCCAAAGGCCATTCAGCGTGGGGAATGCCTTCGGCTCCAACTGTTCAAGTTCCAATTCAGCCACAGTTCGTTCCTCCCTCACCGTGTCGAATGATTTGTTTTGTCCAGTGTTGGATGTGCATCAGCGGAAGAGATACATATCCTCAAGCTCCACAGTTACCGTACGTTGAGTGGTGGCGATAGTTTGGAAAGATGAGTCCAGCGCGCGAATTTCCACGGTGTTTTCGCCTGCTCCCAAAGGAACCGCAAATTCCCAGCTTGTCCAATCGCTTTCCTCGGAGACATCGGTCGCGTTTTGGAAGAACAATGAGACTTGTTTTGCATTGGTTCTCAGGAAATTCAATTGCGGGAAGAACTCATTCGGGGTTGTAACCCGGTATTGAATCAACTGAACGGCGCCATCAGCATCAGATGTTGTTCCCGTAAACCCAACGTTCGGGGAGTTGGCGGGTAAAGTGACTCCCAAGGCCGGTGTGGTCACGTTGAGACTAACGGGGCTAAACTGACGGATGATGGTACGGGAAACAGTTGTTCCCCGGTTACCCAAGCTATCCACGGGAGTGATCCGAACCACGTTGTTAAACGGCTGAAGGGGAATCTCGTATTCCCACTCGGCAAAGTTTCCAGCCGTGGAAAGCACGGGAGCCTCGGCAGATTGAGTTACAGAATTCGGCCCGAAAGAGCCCAGAACGCTAGCCAACGGATTGGTTCCGGAACTTGCCACACCGGTAACCCGAATCGAGGTTTGGGTGTTCGGAACGGTGATGGTGAGTGGCGCCGGAAGCTGAATGGTGGCTGTGGGGGGAATCAAGGTTGACTGAACTCGAGTGATGACACGGCTGTTTGCGGTGCCATTAACACTTGAGAAGTTGAGTTGGTTTGTGGCGCGGAATTGTAAATTATTCGCCCCCAACTCGAGCGGAACAATCACGGAGAAGGAGTTATCCAATTGCAACGTCACATCCTGAACCACGGTGCCCAGTGTATTCGTCAGGGAATACTCAAAATCGGAGAGTCCAACGTTATTGGTCGTAACGAAACCTTGCACGAGAACAGTGCTCTGGGATTCGTTGACCGAGACGTTCGCAACTGGGTCGGTGATGGTGACAACAGGATTTATGCTACCCGTTGTCGTAACTACCAACCGACGGGATACCTGTGTGGAAAACTCACCATCAATATCTCGGGCACGAACAAAAACATCGACAAAAGACTGAAGATTTTGGAACTGGGCGTTGAATTGCCAAGTCGACCAATCGCTGCCCAAAGAAGTGTCTGTTGCCAGTAGCCATACGGGGTTTGCGTTTGTCTCGTTGCTTGGTATACGGTATTCCACCCGGTTTACAAGACCATCAATATCAGAAGCAGTTCCACGGAATCGCCGGCTGCTAAGCAGGCTCGTAAAGTTCTCGTTGGTGGCGGGTTCCGTCACTGTAACCGTGGGTGGCGTATTCGTTTCAGATAACGTGATCACCCGGCTTATTACACTGCTTGGTGTACCATTGGCATCCAAAACACGGATTTGAATATCAGTCGGCTCATCCAAATCAAAATTGGGATCGAGCGAGAACGTCCAGTTCGCGTTGGCGACGCCCCCCAGATTTTGACGGTTCGTAAACGAGCCCGTGTTCCCAATCCGGGATTGTACAAACCCCAAACCTTGTGGGTTGGTGGTGCTCGCGGAACCTTCAAAAATCAGATCGGGAATGGAGCTGGAAAATGTGCTGTTGGCAGAAGCTGGACGGGTCACCGTAAGTGTGGGCGGATTGCTGGGAACAAAGAGCGTGGTGGCGAAACGGGTGGCCACAGCCCCCACGTCGCCGTTCGTATTCACGGCGCGCACATAAAACTCGCTGCGCTCATCAATCGGCAATTCAGCCTGAACGGTCCACTCCGTCCAATCGTCACTCAAATTGGTGGCGGGCTGGAAATCAAAACTTTGGTTGGTGCTGTTCCGTATCACATACTCAACGCGATCCAGCTGATTCCGTAGATCGAAGGCGTTCCCTTGAAACGTTACCAGAGGGCCGTTGAAGGTGGTGCTGGGGCGGGGAATATCGATATTTACCTGGGGAGGGATGGTGTTGCGCTGAACCGTTTGCGTGGTGATATACAAGGTAACACCCTGAACTTTCCCCACATCACCACGAACACGGTCGGCAATACGCAGTCGCCAAACACCGGAAGCAGGCAATCCATTGAAGGTGCTCAGCGGTTGTTCCGGTTTCCAGAAGCCCGGAAACGGTGCATCCTGAAAATTGGCATTATTCAACGTGGTATCGGCAAAATCACTGAACATCACGTTGCAGAGGTTTCGCCCTCCAAAACCACCGGCAATATTGGAGAACAAACGTACTTCCTGGCCTGTGGGGGAAATAAGGGTTGCCTGAAGGTCAGATACGAATGAGTGGCTGAGCCCAAGGAAAAGCGAATCGTCGATGCTTCCGTCGCAGGGACCGTCACCATCAAAAGCCAGCACCACCTGCCCCACATTCCCTTCCTGCCCACGGAAATCAAACTCTATCTCCACACCAGCAGTCGTGTTATCGGGGATGGTCAGATTGATATTATCCACAAATCGTGAAGAGTATTGCGCAATCGCAGGTTGGGCCAAAACCGTTGAAACCACCAAGCCTGCGGCCAAAATCGAATTCAGTGACATGCGCACGAAACGCCTCCTCACGGTAAGTTCAAATCACACAAATCAACCACGGCGTTTGAACAAGACAAACCCCACGGTCAAAACAAATTTTCATCGTCTTCGGCTGGTGTGTCCATCCGAAAAATACATCCCAAACAAACGAAACTCCAAACTTTCTCCTGAGAAACCCATTGAACCACTCCTCCCAACCACAAGATGATCCCTTATTCTTTGGTTGCAACGTTCCCTCCCCAAGTGGGACATCCTCATTCTTCCTTATGTTTCCTGTTTTGCAATATCGCCTTTTCTTCCTGTTCAGCTTTTTTATACTAACCGGGTGTGCCTCCAATAAGCGGTTCATTTCCCCCTACGAACGACCACACAGCACCGGTTTGTTGGTGCAAAATTTCTCCGATGTGGAGCGCCTCACCACCCTAAGAGCGCCGGATCGCCCCCTTTTTTGGGCGAATACTGATGTTCGGTTGGAGCAGCAAATCCCCGTAAGCCCCAAGGAGACCAAAACAAAACGCTACCGCTTTGATGCACTCCTCCTATACGGCGAACCCGATCGGATGCGCGTACGCGGCAACCATTTCCTGGCCGGCACTTTATTCGAGGTCATCCTTGAAGGGGAGAAAGCCAGCGTCTTCTTGAACAAGGAACGCCAATTTTTTCACGGAACGCTTCCAGAACTCCAGCAGGTTGGGGGAATCTTTGGTTCCTTCTCACCCGACGAATTGGTTGGTGCTCTTCGTGTCAACCATCGCCTAAAAGAATTGTTGGAACAGAAATCCAACCGAGCCAATTGGTCTACCACAGAGGCCGAAGAATACCTTTACGTCATTCATCAGGAACCACAAAGAACTTTTGTCTGGAAGATTCGCCGCTCCGATGCCTTGGTGGAAGAGCTCATCATTAGCAATCCCTTGGAGAACAACGCCATCCAACTGCGGATCTTGTATCGTGGTTACGAACTGTTGGCACCAGATGAGCCCTACCCCACGGAAATGGAATTTAGCGTTCCGGGCGGGGAGTTCTCTCTGAAACTGAACGTGGAGGAAATCAAGCTCGAGCCTCCCTTGAATCCTGCGGTGATTACCGCCGAGCCCCGAAACATTGAACAGCGGCTCCCGTTGGCAGCGTTGTTTGATGTGGAGCCTGTTCTCCCCGCTGAGGAAATCGCCGATCCCTGAACTTTCTCCCTCGTTTCTCCCCAATAGGAAGAAAACCCATCAATCTTACGCCTTGCACGCCCGATGAGGTTTCGTTGAACTAAACCCATGAGCACGCAACGTTTTGTCTCCATCCGCCACTTTGCACGGTATCTCTCCCGTCATCCCAACTGGGCGCTCATGGCGGCCATCATCTTCACGGTTCTATCCATTTACAAAATGCAGGATCTGCAGGTTGAGATGGATGTCGCCGATCTTTTGCCGAAAGATTTGGAGGTGGTGCAAATCACCCAGGCTGCGTTGCAGGATTTTGGCAGCTTCGACTTTATGCTCGTTGTGCTGGAATCTTCCGAAGGGAATCAGGAAGAACTCCTGAAAAAAGCGGCCGATGAGCTTGCTTATGCCTTGGATTACCGCCAATACATCCGACGCGTTACTCACAAACTGGACCCCGAGTCCCTCAATTTGGATTCTCCTCAGGGCAAAGCACTCGCCGTCTCTTTGCTTACTGATGAGGATTGGGATATCCTTGAAAACCAACTGAAGACGGAATCCATCGAACTGGCGGCCAAACGGCTCGTGGCGTTGCTTAACGTTGCCCCCTATTCCCGATACAAGGATTTAGCAAAAGACCCTCTAAACATTTCCAAAATCATTACCGAACGTACCGAAATTAAAACCGGGCCCCTCAAGGTAAACCTCAAGGATAACTATTTCATCTCCGATGATGGGGAAATGCTCCTGATGTTGGTGTGGCCGGTTAAGCCCAGTACGGATCTCCGTTTTGCACAGGATTTCCAAAAGTTTTTGGAGGAAACAAAAGCCGGAATCTACAAGCGAAACCCTGAGTTTATTGGGAATTCCCCTGAAGAACCCAACATCAGAATTTCCTTTTTTGGGTCTCACTATGAAGCCATTACCGATCAGGAACTTGTTCAAAAAGATCTTTATCTGACCACGATTTATTCTTTTCTCGCAGTTCTAATTCTCTTCTTTTTTGCATTCCGTCGCCCCGAAGCATTACTCTTTGTACTCATTCCACTGGTCATCGGCGTTACTTGGACGGTTGGAATCGCCACGCTTGTGGTGGGGCGACTGACACAGGTAACAATTTCATTCGCCGCAATTCTTGTGGGCTTGGGAATCGATTTTTCCATCCATCTCTATAATAGGTTTTTGGAGGAGAATGAAACAGGTTGCACCGCAAGGGAATCCATTCGGCTGGCGATCGTGGAAATTGGGCCAAGCCTCATCGCCGGAGCCACAACCACCGCCTTGGCATTTGCCGGCCTCATGATAACACGGTTTGTTGGTTTTCAAGAATTGGGCTTTATTGTAGCCGTCGGAATCATCTGTTGTTTGATATCGGTACTACTGATTCTGCCACCTATGCTCAACATTTTCGGGAGCGGAAAATTAAGCCGCTATACTTATCGACCTCTTCCCAGCTTTGGGCTTGAGCAATTCCACTTCACCGTTCTCGCCTACCCACGGCTGGCTTTGGTCACCTCCATGGTAGTGACCGTTTTTATCGGTCTCTTCGCCCCGCAGGTAGGGTTTGAAGATGACTTTGCGATGCTCAAGAAAACCTCGGATGAGTACCTTGAGCTTCAAACTCGGCTGGAGCAGCACTTCCGCGTTCCAGCGAACCAAATTGTCTTGGTGGTTCAAGGCCAAGACGATCCACAGGTTGCCCTGGAGGAAAATGATAAGCTATTTGAAAACCTCCGGGATTTGAACTCACTCAATCCCGATGCTCCTCTCGTGGTGGATTCTCTTCGCCACTTTATCCCTTCTGCCCAATCCCAGCGAATTCAACTGCAACGCATGGCCAACTTCCCCACGGATCAGTTGCGCATCACATTGGAGCGTATCGCCCGGGAGAACAATCTCTCCATCCGTATCTTTGAGGAATTCCTCACAACAATCGATGAGTTCAAGTCTTCCGCGCAAAAAGCCTTGGAAGACCCCAACGTCCCTATCGACATTACCCGGCTCGATCGCAGCGCCAATCCCGCGCTCATTGATATTGCCCAGCGCTACACTTACAAAACTCGAGACGGGAATTGGCGCATTCTCACCCAGGTTTACCCACCACTTACCGAGGAATGGCGTGATGGCGTTCCGAATGTTTTCATGGAGCGCATTAGCTCACGGTTGCAAAACGGCGTGGAAATCACGGGCCCCGTTATCATTCAACAGCAAGTACGCGAACTCATGATCCGCGATTTGGCTATTTCTGTTCTGGTGGTGTTTTTCGCCATCACGCTGGTGCTCTGCTACTACTTCTCCAGCTTATTCAAAGCGTTGCTTTCCCTGCTCCCGGTGATCATGGGGTTGCTGACAACACTCGGTGTTATGTCCATGGTGGACATGAAGTTGCACTACATCAACATCATCGCGCTGCCGCTTATTGTGGGGATTGGGGTGGATTCCGGAATCTACATGATTCAACGGTTTTACGAGAACCCCGACCATGATTTGAAGACAACAGTGATTGGAACAGGGCGAGCCGTTTTGATTTCCAGCCTTACAACGATTTTTGGTTTTGGTGCCCTGGCTTTTGCCGAGTATGAGGGCATACGCGATCTTGGCTTGGTAAGTATTATCGGCGTCGGTTCTTCCCTCATCTTCTCCCTTATCGTGCTCCCCACACTTCTTCGCCTACGCGAGGAAAACCTTCTGGAACAAGAACCCGAGGGCGATGAACTGGGCTGAAAGTCTTTGTGACTAATTCAGAGAAGGCTCGCTGCAGCTTCATCGATGAGAAACGTGCACCGCGTGTGATCCTGAAGCAAACTGGCGGGGCATTCCGGGGAGAAATCCCCGTGTACGGCTCGGGCAATGGCCTGGGCCTTTTTATCGCCCGTGGCTAAAAGCAGGAGTTCCCGTGCTTCCCGAATGGTCCCCACCCCGGCTGTAAGCGCGCATCGTGGAACATCAGCGGGGTTGGAGAAAAAGCGACCGTCGCTATTCGCCGCGATGGTGCTTGGGCTCAATGCCACCAAGCGAGTGCGGCTGTCTGCCGTGCTTCCGGGTTCGTTGAAGGCGATGTGGCCGTTCTGGCCAATTCCCAAAATCCAGAGATCGATTCCTCCCGAAGCTCGAATTTTTGCTTCAAAAGCCCCGCATTCCAAATCCGGATATCGAGCCATCCCATTGAGTACGTGGGTACGCCACGAACGGATATTCGTATGCTTGAAGAGTCGCTCTTCCATAAAGTAGCGGTAACTTTGGGGATGCTCGCCATCCAACCCCCAGTATTCATCCAGATTGAACGTAGTAACTCGATTGAAATCAAGACCCTGATGGTATTCCTCAATCAAAAGGCGGTAGGTTTGCTCCGGTGTGGAACCCGTGGCCAAACCGAGCACACAATCGGGCTTTTCCCGAATCAACTCCGTAACACGGCGGCACGCTTCTTCGGCCACAGCTTCGGGAGATTTGCGCACATCAACCTGGATTTTTGATGCCATGGGAGGAACTACCTCACGGAGATGATTAAAGAAAAACGGTCGAAAGCCATTTGGTGACTTTCGACCGTACAGATTTGGTTATGCTGGGGGAAGAGTAATCATGATTCAGGCATCAGACTAATTCCAGCAGAGTGATTAGCTGAGTTTGTGGTAACCCATTTCGCCGTGGTCAACCAAGTCCAGACCAACCAATTCTTCTTCTTCGTTGGGGCGAATGCCGATCACTTTATCGATAATCACTACAAAAACAAGAGTCAGAATACCGGCCATCAGAGCGGTTATGATGATGGAGCCAACTTGTGAAAGAATCAAAGCAACGCGAGTTGCGCCATGAGCTGCAAGGTCGGGACCGTTGAAAGCAGCACTTGCAAACACACCAGTCAAAGTTGCTCCAACCATCCCACCACAACCGTGGATACCAAAAACGTCGAGAGAGTCATCAACCTTCAAGGCGGGTTTCACGTAAGTTACAACGGTGAAGCAAACCAATCCGGTGACGATTCCGATGATCAATCCTGCCAGTGGAGAGATGTACCCCGCAGCGGGCGTTACACCCACCAAACCGGCTACAACACCGGAAATCATTCCCAAAAGGCTTGGCTTACCGCGAGTAATCCATTCAGCAAAGGTCCATGTGAGGGCTGCAGAAGCTGCGGAGAAATGAGTGGCTAGGAATGCGAGAGAAGCTTGGTTGCCAGAAGAAAGCGCGCTACCAGCGTTGAAACCAAACCAACCAACCCACAGCAATCCTGCACCGATAGCGGCAATAACAAGATTGTGGGGAGCAAAGTCATTCCCGGGCCAACCGCGGCGTTTTCCAAGATAAATAGCCAAAACCAACGCGCTAACACCGGAGCTGATGTGAACCACGTTACCACCTGCAAAGTCCAAAGGATCGATTCCCATGATTTCTTTGTAGGTGTTTTTGAAGAATCCTTGGGATGACCAAACCATGCGAGCCAAGGGAATGTAAACGAAAGTGACCCAAAGAATCAGGAACGGAACAAACGCGCGGAAGCGGAAGCGCTCAGCAAATGCACCCACAATAAGGGCAGGGGTAATGATGGCAAAGGTTGCTTGGAAAACGACGTTTGTGATGCTAACGGGGTCCATGGATTCCACCCCCGCCAAAAGGAACAGGCTAAGATCACCAAATATTTGGTTCAAAAAGGGCACCTTGTCGCCTTCAAAAGTCACTGTGCTGTAAGTGAGGCTGTATCCGTAAATCATCCACAGAACGGATACGATTGCGCAGGAAAGAAAACACTGCATCATGACGGAAAGAACGTTTTTTGAACGAACCAAGCCGCCGTAAAAGAGCATCAACCCAGGTATCGTCATCATGAGAACGAGTGCCGAGGAAATGAGTACCCAGCTGTTATTGGCATTTGCAGTGGCACTCGCAGCCGCCGAAGCTCCGGCATTCGCTGCTTCCAAGGACTGGACCAAAGCTGCCTGTACTTCAGGTGATAGGTTGGATTTCGAGAGGACATCGGCAAGAGCTGGCTCTGAAACTTCTTCTGTAACGGTCTCCACTACATCTGCAGCAGCCTCGGTAACACTTTCTAAGGTAGCTTCCTGCGCCGTGGTGATGGTGGGAGTCGCAACCAGACCAACAATCAGGAGGAGCAAAAGGAGAGCGGTTATCGCACCCGAGCCTTTTTTGGTGAGCCAATCGGCACACTTCATGGGATGGTGTAGAAAACAATTCATCAAATCAAAAAGTCCTTTTCTATGAAGGGATAGTAGACAACCCTGCAAAAAACGCGGATGATGACAAAACAAACTTTAGTTCCAAACAAAATTCTTAGAAAAGCGTTTTCTAACCATGAGAATTGTTAAGAGCTCCATTAATCATGTTTTTCCCACAGTTTATTCACATCATCCTGTGGATAACTTGTGCCCAGAGCACAAACTTTTTGCAATTCCTCTAATAAGTGGGGTGATTAATCCCCACAATCCGTTTATTTATCTCTGATTTTTGAACAAACACCCGGTCTGCATTCAAAATACCCTTGATTTGGACGCCACATCGAAAACACTATAAACCCTAAATTTCCAAGTTCTATCCAAACACTTTACACACAATTCCTCAAACGAGAAATGGAAACCCTATGAGCATCGAAGCCAGCATCGAAACCATGATTCCACCCGTGGTGGATTTGGATTTGGTTGAGGGAGCCAACGGAAAGGCAAATGCCCCGATTTTCAATAAGGCGATGCGCTTCAAAAAAGCCGATGAACTTCAATCGGTGGGGCTGTATCCCTACTTCCGTTGCATTGAATCCGCCCAAGATACCATGGTCAGCATCAACGGCAAAACCATGCTGATGATGGGCTCCAACTCCTACATGGGACTTACAAATGATCCCCGTATCAAGGAAGCCTCCATGGAAGCCCTGCGGATTTACGGTTCCGGTTGTGCTGGCTCTCGCTTTCTTAATGGTACGCTGGATATTCACATTAAGTTGGAAGAAGAACTCGCGGATTATGTGGGTAAGGAAGCTGTTCTCGCGTTTACCACCGGGTATCAAGCCAATGTGGGGACGATTAGCGCCTTGATTGCCAAGGATGACCATGTGTTCATCGACCGCGCGGATCACGCCTCCATCATGGATGGCTGCCGTTTGGGGCTTGGAAAAATTCATAAGTTCCGCCACAACGATATGGCCCATTTGGAAAGGCTGCTGGAAACCCACGACGCCACCGGAAAGCTGATCGTGGTGGATGGCGTGTATTCCATGGAGGGAGATATTGCTCCGTTGCCGGAATTGCTCCGGATTGCGAAGAAGTATCACGCCGGTCTCATCGTGGATGATGCCCATGCCATTGGTGTTCTGGGTCCAAACGGCGAAGGAACGGCTGCCCATTTCGGCCTTACGGAAGAAGTGGATTTGATTCTGGGGACCTTCTCCAAGTCGTTGGCCTCCATCGGTGGTTATGTGGCTGGAAGCCGCGAGGTCATCTCCTTCCTGAAACACCACTCCCGTTCGCTTATATTCAGCGCCAGCATGGCTCCCGCCTGCGTAGCCGCTGTTCGCAAAGCGTTGGAAATCATTAAGTCAGAGCCCGAGCGCATTACCCAGCTTTGGAAGAACACTCGTTTCATGATGGAAGGGCTTCGCAATCTGGGGTTTGATATCGGAAAAACAGAAACTCCGATCATCCCGGTCATGATTGGCGACTCCACCGATTGCTTCAAATTCTGGCGCGCCCTGCACGATGCAGGGGTCTTCGTTAACCCTGTGGTCGCTCCAGCCACACCCCCTGACCATGCCTTGATCCGTGTCTCCGTGATGGCCACTCACACGGAAGACCAGATGGTGATGGCGTTGGAGGCGTTTGAGCGTATTGGTAAGGCCGTGGGGCGCATCTAAACCGGGTTTGTGTTTATAAAAAGACCGTTCCCGCCCACGTTTTCTGATTTGGAAGACGCACAATCTGAGTTGCCCCCCTCGAGCAGAGCTCCAACTCTTTCAGCCGGGTTGTGCCGCTTTGTATTGGGTGCAACTCCTTCATCTTTTCTTTTTGGAGAATTCGTTTCATGACAACGATTGAATACATTGCCGGGCGTGAAGTCCTGGATTCACGGGGAAACCCGACTGTGGAAGTGGAAGTGGTGTTGAGCGGCGGTGCCGTGGGCCGCGCCATGGTTCCCAGTGGTGCCTCCACCGGTGAGCATGAAGCGCTGGAACTCCGCGATGGCGATGCCTCCCGTTACCTTGGCAAAGGTGTGCTCAAGGCCGTGGAAAACATCAACTCTGAGATCGCACCCGAGCTCATTGATGAAGAAGCAACCGAGCAGGTCCTTATTGATCAGCGTTTGTTGGAACTTGATGGCACACCCACCAAATCCAATCTTGGTGCCAATGCAATCCTTGGCGTGAGCATGGCCGTTGCCCGCGCTGCAGCCGAAGCTCTTGGTCTTCCCCTCTACCAATACATCGGCGGCATGAACGCCAAAACTCTTCCCGTACCGATGATGAACATCATCAACGGTGGTGCCCACGCCGACAACACCGTGGACTTTCAAGAATTCATGATCATGCCCGCGGGTGCTCCGAATTTCCGTGAGGCACTGCGCATGGGAACTGAAACCTTCCACGCGCTCAAGAAAGTGCTCAAAGGCAAAGGCCTCAACACCTCGGTGGGCGATGAAGGTGGGTTCGCTCCCAACCTCACCAGCGTGGAAGAAACCCTCGATACCATTCTCATTGCCATCGAAAAAGCCGGATACGTTGCCGGGAAGGACATCTATATCGCCCTCGACGTAGCCAGCTCCGAACTCTGGAACAAAGAGAAGAAAAAATACGTTTTCAAGAAATCCACCAAAGAAGAAAAATCCAGCGAGCAAATGGTCGATTTCTACGAGCAACTTGTTAAAGCCTACCCCATCATCTCCATCGAAGACGGCTGTGATGAAAACGACTGGGACGGCTGGAAGCTGTTGACCGATCGTATCGGCAAGAAAGTTCAACTTGTGGGCGATGACTTGTTCGTTACCAACACCAAGTTCCTTTCCAAAGGGATTGAAAAAGGCTGCGCCAACTCCATCCTCGTCAAAGTGAACCAAATTGGTACCTTGACCGAAACTCTCGACGCCATCGAAATGGCCAAGCGCGCCGGTTATACCGCTGTCATCAGCCACCGCTCCGGTGAAACCGAGGATAGCACCATCGCGGATATCGCCGTAGCCACCAACGCCGGCCAAATCAAAACTGGTTCCGCGAGCCGCAGCGACAGGATCGCAAAATACAATCAACTTCTCCGCATTGAAGAAGAGCTTTCCACAGCCGCAATTTATCCCGGCTTGAAAACCTTCTACAACCTCAAGCACTAATTCCAAGTACGAACACACTTCACATTCACCCCGGCTTCCCAAAAGGAGGTCGGGGTTTTTTCATTGAATT
>JANRMB010000267.1:0-4355 GCA_033761985.1 Candidatus Sumerlaeia bacterium
CCCCGCCTCTCCATGAGCCAATGGCTGGGAGACGTTCCCGGTATTTCCATGCGCGGCATCAGTAAGGAATACCCCTGGCCGGGTGCCCGCTGCGGCTGGATTGAAATCTACAACGATCACTTGGACGCCAATTTTGCCCAGTATGTGGAATCGCTCAAAGCGGCCAAACGTTTGGAAGTCAGCAGCACCACGCTTCCGCAACTGAGTATCCCGGTGGTCATCGGCGATCCCCGTTATCAGGACCACCTCCGTAACCGCGAGGCGATGTTCGATGCCCGAGCCGATGAAATGATGGCAGCGCTCAGCCCCTGCGAAAAAATCTTCGTTCAAAAACCCGGGGGCGCCTTCTACTTCACCGTGAAGTTTAACGAAGGCGTACTGAACAACCAACAAACACTCCCCATCGCCGATCCCAAAATCCGTGCTCGGATTGAACAACTGGTTCAAGGCGTGGCGCCGGATAAACGCTTCGTTTACTACCTCATGGGTTCCACCGGTATTGTCATCGTTCCACTCTCGGGCTTTTACTGCAGCTACGAGGGCTTCCGCTGCACGTTATTGGAAAGCGACCCCGTCAAGAGGGCGTGGATATTCAAAACACTCCGGGAAAAAATTGAGGAATATACTACCAGCGCCTAAACTCAGTAAACTCTCAAACCCCGGGGATGGTTCGCCACTCCCCGGGGTTTTTGTTTTTACTTGGATGGTTAAACATTAAAGAAGAGCCGAAGTTTTTTCTCGGCCACTTCCGAATCAATTTCCCGATTCCAATCAGGATCCTTTAGTCCATCCCGACGAATCACCAACTCCAAGAGGTACGCCAAATCCTCCGATTGCCGCGAAAGCTCCAGCAGATAAAGAGTTCGCTCATGCTTCAGGTATGGAAGACGAACAAAAAACGTCCATGCCAAAAGAAGGAACAATAGGAACAAATAAATTCCAGCAACAACATAAGGAGGGAAATATACGAGAAGTGCTCCTGCGAGTATATTTGATACCAAGTAAAGGAAAACGGGGTTCAGAAAAAGAATAAACAGCCCATTCCGAAATTCCACATAATGGTATTGGTTGTTCAGTAATCGATTCAAATCCTCCGTAAGCTTGCCGTAGGATTCCCATTGATAACGAAGTGCTGAATTGGAGGTTTGTGCTGCAGAAATCCAAAGAAGCGTCACTATGAAAAAGCAAATAACAGATGAAGCAGAGTACTCCTCTGTTGTGGGATCAGGCTTTGCAAACAAGAGCGGCAGAGAGAACAGCAACACAATCGCATAACTGAGCAACAGCATGCTATTGATAAATAATCGGCGTCGTTTTCGAATCACAGACGACGTATAAAAATCGACGATTACACGCATCGGAATGCCATCCGAGTAAAGCATCGTCAAAATTTGCAACGTTGGCCGGGAGGGCTTTTCGTAGTTTTTCAACCCCGCTGGAAACACTCGGTTTAGAGTGAAACGGATACTTCGTTTTGACCTACTCAACCAGCGAAAACGATTCAGAAGATAACGAATACCTAAGACGAAAAGAAGAAGCCATAAGAACAAGGCCAATAAAAAGGATATTGTTGGATATACTGTAATCGAGAGAAAGAAGCAGGTGATAAAAACCATCCAAAACAATAATTGTATCGATGGTTTATTCCAAACCCACTCCTCAATCGTTACGTTATCCCAATACCACTCCTCAAAAGGCGTTCGTGGCGGGTCTTCTCCAAAAAGAGCTACGGCAAACCTCTTCACATATTGCCGCATTTTACTCCTTACCCCACCCGTAGATCCACAATTTCCACCTCCAAACTCACTCTCCCCTGCCACTCGTTTTCCTTAATTCGCACCACCAAATTCACTCGGCTTCCATGTTCACAGTTCGGTAAGTATTCCCCTTTATTAAATCCGATTCCCGCAAACTGGGAACTCCCATGGCGCAGGTTGAGCTTGAGGTGGTTTTGCCCCACCAACCGCGGAGCCCCCACACACTCCACCTGTTCCATCAAAAACAACGGTTCCGTGTTATCCTGACCAAACGGCTCCAAACGTTGCAGGCTTTTCTGCAAATCCCACCCAAATTCTCCGGGAGCCAATTCCGCATCAATATCCAACGTCGGCGCATAGGCGCGATCAGACTCAAACTGTTCTTTGCAGAGAGTATTAAATCGCTCTCGGAATGGAACCAATTGCTCCGGCAACAACTCGAGGCCCGCCGCTTGGGCATGCCCCCCGTAGCGCGTCAGCATGCTACCACATTGAAGAATGATTTCATGAACATCCAAACCGGGGATGCTTCGGGCGCTCCCTTTCATTCGGGAGTCCTCACGCTTGAGCACCACGCTGGGGCGGTAGTGTTTTTCGCTGATGCGGGCCGCCACAATTCCCACCACGCCAAGATGGTAATCCGCCCCTTCCACCACATAGCCGTGTTCATGACCATGCTCTTCCCGCAGGGCATCCACTTGAAGCAGAGCATGCTCCAGAATGCGAAGCTCCTCTTTTCGGCGGTCGCGGTTGAGTTGCTCCAACTCTTCCGCAAGTTCCTGAGCGCGCTTGGCATTCCGCGTGGTAAGAAGTTCAAAAGCCTTTTCCGGGTGGTTGAGCCTCCCCGTGGCATTGATCCGGGGTGCGAGGCTGAATCCCACGTGCTGGCAAGTCAGGCGGTCGGTTTCGGCGATTTTCGCCATACTCCGAAGCGCCATCACCCCGGGGCGGGTACTTTTTGCCAGCCGTTCCAACCCATGCCGGGCAAAGACCCGATTCTCCCCCCACAACGGTACACAGTCGGCAACCGTACCGATCGCCACAAGATCCAACAAGTCCCGCAGGAACTCTTTACAGGTGGTGGCATCCACACCAGACTTTTTCAGCAGAGCATGGGCAAACTTGAACGCGGTTCCCGCGCCACATAGCGGCCCTCCGGCGTACTCCGCTCCCGGAAGATTCGGATTGATCACAGCAAAGGCGGCGGGGATTTCCGCCTGAGCCAAGTGGTGATCCGTAATCACCACATCCATCCCGAGGGCATTTGCCCGGGCGATGGCCTCCACTGCGGTAATGCCCGTGTCCACCGTAACGATCAGCTTGATGCCCCGGGCGGCAAAGTCGTCCATCTGCCCCGCGTGAACCCCGTATCCATCATCAATTCGGTGCGGAAGAAAAACCTCCGGCTCCATCTTGAGAAACCGCAACGTCTCCATCAAGATGGCGCTACTGGTAATGCCATCGGCGTCGTAATCCCCGAAGACCAATAACCGTTCGCCGCGATCACGAGCCTGTAGAACGCGCTCCACACCGCGTTCCATGTCCCGAAGGGTAAAGGGATCACGGATGCTTTTCAAGTCCGGGGCCAAAAACTCACGGGTTCTTTCATCCGCACTCCACCCCCGAGCGGAGAGCACCCGGGCCACGGCGGCGTGGATTCCAAACAAACCTGTGAGCTTTGCAGGAGAATCACCCGCTTGGGGGAGAAGACGCCAAACACGGGTTTCGGCATGGCTATCACGAGCAAGGGGGACGGGCATTAGGAATCCGAAAGTGGAGAAAGTCAAATGAGTGATGGGTTGGCGAGTATCTCCAAAAGAGCCGGAACGTCAACACCCAGTACCGGGAAATCTTTTCAAAGCCGGTTGTCGGAATGGGAAGAATGACTTTACTGCTGATTTAGAATGGATTTCGGGGTGTTTCAGGTCATGGGTATTATCTCGCTTTCCCCGTTTTCGCCGTGTGAAATTGCCTGCTTCACTCCCTCTTCCGAGTGCTTGGCATCGTTTGGTTGACACTCGCGCCGAATCTTGCATCCCATGCTGCGAATTCACTCTCAAGGCGGGTTTTTCCCGTATTTCCACAAGGTTACTTCCCTACTATGTCCTCACCCACCGCTCTTGATATTCCACTGCTTCAACAACTGGCCCGCACCATCCGCGGTCTCTCCATCGATGGCGTGGAAGCGGCCAACTCCGGACACCCCGGTATGCCCCTCGGCTGTGCCGATTTTGCCGCCCTTCTTTGGCATAATCACCTCAACTATGATCCCACAGCCCCCAAGTGGGCCAATCGCGACCGCTTCATCCTTTCAGCGGGCCACGGCTCCATGCTCATCTACTCACTGCTCCATCTTTCAGGCCATGGATTGACGATCGATGACTTGAAGCAATTCCGCCAGTTGCACTCCAAGACACCTGGACACCCCGAAAACTGGGTCACCGCAGGCGTGGAAACCACCACTGGGCCCCTCGGCCAAGGCTTCGGCAACGGCGTTGGGATGGCCCTTTCTCTTCATATGATGATGGCTCGTTTCCCTGAGTTGGTGGATCACTACATCTACGGCATCGTGAGCGACGGCGACCTGATGGAAGGTGT
>JANRMB010000268.1:0-7226 GCA_033761985.1 Candidatus Sumerlaeia bacterium
ACGGTGGAACTCCCCGCGTGGGAAAAGCTGCGTCTCATTCAACTCGGAGAGAGCTGGTATTTCTTTGGTCTGGATGAAGTCGAAAGCAAACAAGGAATCCGTTGGCACCAAGCCGATTGGTCTCCGCATTCCACGGGATTCATCGTTCCCACATTGCGTCCACAACCATGACCATTCTTCCCACTCCCCAGGAACTCCTTCAATACGCCAAAAAATTGGCCGATGCCTTCTCCATTGAAGAGGTCATCGAGGAGTTTGGGTTGGTGAAGAATGATCGAGCGAACATGAAGCGCGCACTCACCCAGTTGGAGCGTATGGGCCAATTGGAAAAACTCCGAGGGCGCTTTTGGCGTATACCCCGCGAACGCCCCAAAAATCTGACCACTACCGGTGTTCTGATGATCTCGCGTCAAGGCACAGGATTCCTGCGTCCCCACGATCCTCTCCCCAAAAGTACAGGGATTGAGGATGTTCGTGTTCAGGAGCAGGATTTGGCAACTGCCATGGACGGCGATGAGGTCGAAGCCGAGTGTTGGTATGTCCCCCAAATGGGCTGGCGAGGTCGAGTGGTTCGTATTACAAAGCGCGCCCGGAAGGAAATCATCGGGCAATTTCAACTCGTCTCCAAACTTCGCGGCATTGTCACTCCCCGCAATCCGTACCTTGCCCGGCGCGTCAGTGTCCCCCTCCCGGATCCTGCTCTGCGTATTGAAAACTACGATTGGGTCAGCGTGGAAGTCAGCGACTACACTCCCATGCCGCAGGACTTGCGCGGGGTCGTCATCGAACGCGTGGGAGCATCCCATGAGGACGGTATCGATGTGCTCCTCCTCCTGCGGGATCGTGGAATCATCTCCGAATTTCCCGCCTATGTGGAGCATGAAGCCGAAGCTCTCGAACTCGGTATCGACGAAGCTCTGAAAAACAAAAATCGTGTGGATTTGCGCCAACTCCCCACGGCGACTATTGATCCCGCCACCGCTAAGGACTTCGACGACGCTCTCAGTATTCAGCCCCTCGGGGACCGCCGGTGGAAATTGTATGTCCACATCGCCGACGTGGCCCACTACATCAAACAGGGAAGCTTTCTCGATGGCGAAGCCCGGGAGCGCTCCACCTCCGTGTATCCCGTGGATCGTGTTGTTCCGATGCTTCCGGAAAAACTTTCCAACGATTTGTGCAGTCTCCGTCCCCATGAAGACCGCCTCGCCATGACCGCTGAAATGATCGTGGAAAATGATGGGCGCATCTCCTCCTCCCGATTCTACGATTCTGTGATTCATTCCAATCACCGATTCGCTTATGAGGAAGTACAGGCCATCTTCGAAGGCAACACGGAAAAAGCCGAGGGTGTTCCTCAGGAGATTTTGGATTCCCTTCCCCATCTCCTCACCGCCTCACGGTTGATGCGCAGTCGCCGATTCAAAAACGGCGCCCTGGATTTGGATATCCCTGAATCACGTCTCCGGTTGGACGCCGATAAAAAAGCGATCGGCTTTCAACTCGATTCCCGTTTTGAAGCCCACAAGGTCGTCGAGGATTGCATGCTCGCGGCCAACGAAGCGGTCGCGAGTTATCTCACTCAACGGAACATTCGTTTCCTCTATCGCGTACACGAACCCGCCGACCCCGATCGTTTGCTGCAGCTCCGCATGACGCTCAAGCATTTGGGCGTCTCCCTCCCTGTCACCGAGGACGGCGAAATCTCGAGCTTCGATTTGCAGAAGGCACTAAAGTCCATTGAAAATCGTGAAGGGGGACACATCCTTCGGCGCATCATGCTCCGCGCCATGAAGCGTGCGGAGTACAGCCCCTTCAATCAAGGGCACTACGGGTTGGCATCTGAGTGTTACTGTCACTTTACCTCTCCCATTCGCCGCTACCCCGACGTCATCGCGCACCGTCAACTCAAACTCCTCATCAATAACTTGCCTCTCCAATTTCGGGATGATGAGGAAAGCCTGCAACAACTTCGCGAATTAGGGCGCCATACCAGCTTTCGGGAACGCGAAGCCGCCGATGCCGAACGCGATAGCATCCGCATCAAGATGATGGAGTTTTACGAAAGCAAAATCGGCGAAGTCTTCCCGGGTATCATCTCCAGCATTCAGGGGAACGGTTTTTTTGTGGAACTCCTGGATACCGGCTTCGATGGTTTTGTCAGCGTGCGAACCCTGAAAGACGATCACTATGAGGCCGATGAATTTGGCGTGGCCTTGGTGGGGGAGCGCAGTGGTCGACGTTTTGTTCTCACCCAAAAAGTCAGCGTTCAGTTGGTTCGGTGCGATCCTTTTGAACTTCGCGTGGACTTTGAATTGGATGAAGAAGCGGAACAGGATTTGCCCACTTTCAAACACATCGGCGGAGGACGCAGAAAAGCGCCCATCGCCTCACCGTACGGAAAAATTTCCAAAGTTCCGGGGAGTCGTAAACCACCCACCGGCAAACACAAGAAAGGGCGAAAATAATCCATGAACTACCTGCTTCTCCTCTCCACCTGGCTCCACGTGACCTGTGCCGCACTCCTGATTGGTGGAGTCTTTTTTCTCCGCTTCATCATCATCAAATACGGCATCCGCACCAAAAGCCTTACTCCCGAACTCAAGAATTTGTATATTAGCCGTTACCTGCACATGGCCGGTATGTTCCTTACAGTTCTCACCATTACGGGTCTCTATAATCTCTCGGTGAAAAGTGCGGCATGGAAGGAATCCGTCGTGGAGGGTACTCTTGCTCCTCACGCCATTTTTGGCATCAAGTTCCTTGTCTTCTTGCTCTTCATTGGTTTGGTGGTGTTCACCGCTGTGAACAAGAAACTCACCGATGCCGGTAAGTCCAAGCTGCTCCTTGTTCAATCACTTGTGGGCATCGGCATTATCTTTCTCTCCGCCTGGTTGAGCAATTCCTACTGATGGACAACGTCCTTTCATGACGCTTCCCGTTGAAGGCCCTTCCACAGCCTATTGCACTGCCAATGTGATTGAGGTCATCCGCCGGGAAATCGAGGAAGCGGGGGGGACGGAAGTCTTTTTTGTTGGCCGTCGGGATACCGCCGGATTAATCACCGAAATCGAAGCACTGGCCTACGGCAACCAATCCGCCGTCGCCGCCATCACGGGTCGTGTCCGCAGCGGAGAAGTCATCCTGCACAATCACCCCAGCGGCTACATCATGCCCTCTGATCCCGATCTCGTCATCTCCCAGCAGATGAGCGAGCTCGGAGTGGGGAGTTACATCTGCGACAATCCGTGTTCCCGTATCCGCATTGTGGTGCGTCCCCATGACCTCCGCCGCAAGGTCATGCTCAACCCCGAGGTAATTGATTCCTACTTCAGCCGAGCCTCACCCCTTGGCTCTCAAATGGAGTTTGAGGAACGCCCCCAACAACGCCACATGGCCGAGCTCGTGGCCCGCGCCTTCAATGAGGAAGGTATCAGCGTGGTGGAAGCGGGAACGGGGACAGGGAAGTCCCTCGCCTACCTCATCCCCTCCATTCTCTACTCGTTGGAAAACAAAGAGAAGGTGATGATTTCCACCAACACCATCAACCTTCAGGAACAGATTCTTCAGAAGGATCTCCCGGTTCTCATCAAGGTGTTGGGGCAACCCATCAAGGCGGAGATTGTGAAGGGCCGCAGCAACTACGTGTGCAAACGGAAAGCGGAATTTGCCCGCGACGAATTGCGTTATGGCGGTCAACAATCCTTCCTGGAGAATGACATTCGGCAGGAGTTGGCCATGCTCCTCGATTGGGCAAAGTCGAGTCCCACCGGGGATCGTCAGGAACTCAGCGTTCAACCACGTGAAGAAGCGTGGGAGAAAATAGGTTCTGAAGCCGATAACTGCCTGCGCCTGCGCTGCAACTTCTATGAGGAGTGTTTCTTCTACAACTCCCGTCGTCGTGCCGCCACCGCCGATCTCATGATCGTGAATCACAGCCTGCTCCTCAGCGATTTATCCGTCCGCCGCGAGTCCAACAACTGGTCCACCGCTGCCGTTCTTCCACCGGCCAAACACGTGATTCTCGACGAGGCCCATCACCTGGAGGAATCCGCCACGCGCCACTTGGCTGCCGTCATCTCCAAGTACTCCTTTCGTCGGCACTTCCGACGTTTGATTCGGTCGGATTCCAGCAGCAAACAGGGGATTCTCCCCTCGTTGACTGATCGCCTCGGTAGTATTGCCAACCCGGAAAACACCGCCGGACTGAACCAGATTTACACCCTGCTTGTGGATCGCGTGATCCCCGAAACCGATGAAGTGCAACAGCATTTGGAACACCATCTGGATGAACTCGCCTTTGCATTTCTCACCCTCGCGGGGATCGATCTTCCCCGTCCCAATCAGGAGGAGAAATTTCGTCTCCGTCCCCCGATGGTCGAGACAGAACTTTGGCGTCAACGCATCCAGCCCCGCATTCTGGAAATCAACAAAGCCCTGCAGGAAATCGGAACGCTTCATCGCATGGCTCTCAAGCTCTTCAAGGAGTTCATCGGTGAGGAAAACCCCGAGCTGCTCAACCTCTTCATGGATTGGCGTGCCGTGGCGGAACGATTGGATGATTCCCGTCTCACGTTGATGAAGGTGGTGGATAACGATCCCGAAACATGCCGATGGGTGGAGTTCAAACTCGACAAAAAACAGAACCTATTCCTCACTCTCAATGCGGCACCCATTGATGTGGCGGCGGTCCTCCGCGAAGTATTGCACACGAAGTTCAAAACTGAAGTTCTTACTAGCGCCACACTCACCGTGGAAAAAAACTTTCAGTTTCTCTTCAATCGCATCGGGCTGACTCCTCCGTCCCCCAAGAAGCAAAACACTCCCACCAACTCCCAATCATCAGAACCCACCGAAGCGGAAATTCAATCCGCCCGCCCCATTTTTCAGAGCATTTTTGAAAGCCCCTTCCAGTACCCCAAGCAGGTCTTCTTCGGTGTCCCCAATGATCTCGGCGATGTAAGAAAAGACGGCGCCAATTTTGAACGTCGACTCGCCCAACTCATCCTCCAATCCGTCACCATCACGGAAGGTCGTGCCTTCATTCTCTTCACCAGCTACAAACAACTCATGAACGTGTACCAACTCACGGCGAGCACCATCCAGTCCATGGGGTACGATGTGTACCGCCAAGGCGAGGAATCGCGTTCGGTATTACTTCGCAAATTCCGGGAAAACGAGACTAGCGTTCTCTTCGCCACCAGCAGTTTTTGGGAAGGAGTGGACGTCAAAGGGCGATCCCTCGAACTCCTCATACTGGCCAAACTCCCCTTCACCGTCCCGAACGATCCCGTGGCGGAAGCCCAGAACGAATTCATCGAAGCCCAAGGGGGCGATGCCTTTAGCAGCCTTGTGGTGCCACGGGCTATTGTTCGGTTCAAGCAGGGCTTTGGGCGCCTCATCCGTTCCCAAACCGACCGCGGAGCCGTGCTCGTTGCTGATGATCGCCTTCAAAGCATGGCGTATGGTCGCCGTTTTCTTCAATCACTCCCCAAAATGCCCGTTCACTTTGACACCACAACATCCCTTATGGCCAAGATGACGACCTTTTTTGAGCAAACCACTCCTGCGGCGTGTGCGCCCGTGGACTTACCCACTGAATGACTCCTGAATTTCTTGCCCAGCTTCCATCCCCCAGCGCGTTGCTCGCCCAAATGCAACCCGTTCTGGAGGAACTCTATCAGCGCAAACACGTCTTCCCACAAAGCGATCCCATCGTCCGGCCCATTGCCGAAGCGGGTTTGGCGAGTTCCGAGTTCGGTTCCCTCTGGAAGCAGGCCCTCGATGCCAGCACCGTCCTTCTTTCCGAAGAACAATTCGGTCACATGGATACCTTTGTGCACCCCGTCGCCGCCGTCAGTGATGCCCTCATCGGCGCGCTCAACAACAACCCCCTTTGGCGGGAAATTTCTCCTTATGCCAGCGCGGTGGAGGAGTATCTCGTCGCCGAATTCCGCCAGCGGTTGGGTTTGGATGCAGAGGCCCAGGGTATTTTTTGCTCCGGCGGATCCCTTGCCAACCTCACCGGTTACTTTGCCGGCTGCGGCGGATTTGATTCCGATCTCGAACGCGATAACGTCTGGTTTTTCTGTTCTGAAGCCGCCCACGCTTCCGTGAAAAAATCCGCCGCGGTTCTCGGAATTTCCAAATCACGCCGTTGTCTCATCCCCTGCGATAACGAAGGCCGACTTGATCCGCAGGCACTCCGAAAAGAGATGGCAACCGTTGCCCGAAAAGATCGCCGGCTCATCATCAACGCCGTGGTGGGAAGCACCCTCCATGGCGCCGTTGATCCGTTGCAGGAAATCGCCCAAATTGCCCAAGAATTCTGCGCGTGGCTTCACGTGGATGCGGTGTACGGCGGAAACCTCTGTTACAGTCCCACCCATTCCGGGCTCCTGAAGGGTATTGAACGAGCCGACTCTCTTTCCTTTGCCCCCCAGAAATGGATGTTCGTGCCCCGTCTTTGTGCGATGGTGTATGTCCGTTCTGCTGAGAACTTCCACAGCGCCCTTCGCTGGCCCATGTCCTACAGCGCCAGCGGGAACGATAGCCGCGGCCAATGGGGGATTCAAGGTTCCCGCCGACCCGATGCATTAACTCTCTACTTTACTCTTCAGGCTCTGGGAACCCGCCAGTTGGGCGAGTGGATTGATGCCAGCGTTCAGCATACCCGGGACTTCCACGACTTTCTGAATCGCTCCAAACTCTTTCAACCACTCCATCAACCCCAGATGAATCTTCAACTCTTCGATTTGGGCGATGGTTCCCGGAATCGGGCCTTTCAAGAGGAACTCACCAAGCGCAACGGCCCCTGGGTAAGCCTCGCTCGCTGGAGAAACCGCGACGTGTTGCGTGCCGTTCTACTTCATCCGGACACGCATACCCCAGTTTTTCAGGAATTGGATAAAGCCGCGAGCGAGTTCCTCCACCCTTCCAAAACCGCAACAATTGTCTAAACAGAAATTGGAATGCCAATTGCCCCAAACACTTCAATAGGGAACAACTTACCACGTTGCTCCATGGGAAAAGGGTCCACTCCAAATGAAGAATCTCACCCCCAACACTCCCCCCAATGTAACCTCCGAAAACTCGGAGCGTTCTGCATCCTCCTGGTCCTTCCCTCCGATCTAGACGGGTACCGCGCAGCCCGCGGGCTGCCCCTGCCGCGGAATCCCGCAATCCGCTGGTCTCTCCGCTTTCCACCTCAAACTTCAAAAAATGAG
>JANRMB010000269.1:0-9413 GCA_033761985.1 Candidatus Sumerlaeia bacterium
GGGGCCGAGGAAAACGAAGGAGCCTGTGGGGCGATTGGGGTCTTTGAGTCCGGAACGGGAACGACGAATGGCGCGGCAGATGGTCTCGATGGCTTCTTTTTGGGAAACCACACGGCGCCCAAGTTCCTCTTCCATGCGGATGAGTTTCTGGGTTTCCGCTTCTTCCAACCGAACCAGAGGAACACCGGTGAGTTTGGAGATGATGTAGGCTACATCTTCTTCATCAATCACGCGTTTGGTTTTGCGGTTGGCTTTTTCTTCATTCCATTCAGCAAGACGAGCTTCTTTTTTCTCGGCGAGTTCATCGCGTTTGGATTTCAGCTCATGGCACTTTTCAAAGTCCTGCTGGTTTTTGTATTCCCGGATGTCCTCATCAAGGCGAACGATTTCTCGTTCCATTTCCTTGATATCGGCGGGTTTGACGTTCGCCTGAAGCCGAGCACGGGAGCCTGCTTCATCGATGACATCGATGGCTTTGTCGGGAAGGTGGCGATCGGTGACGTAGCGTTCTGAGAGCTTCACGGCCTGCTCGATGGCCACATCACTAATGATCACATCGTGATGGCTTTCATACCGGGGACGAAGACCTTTGAGGATTTGAATCGCCTGATCCTGGTTTGGAGGATTGATCACAATGCTTTGGAAGCGGCGCTCTAGAGCTCCGTCTTTTTCGATGTATTTGCGGTATTCTTCCAGCGTGGTGGCGCCGATGCACTGAATTTCCCCACGGCTGAGAGCGGGCTTCAGCATGTTGCTGGCGTCGATGGCGCCTTCAGCGGCACCTGCACCCACCAAGGTGTGCAACTCGTCGATGAATATAAGCACATCCTGGCTGCGTTGGATTTCCTGCATGATCGCCTTGAGGCGCTCTTCAAACTGGCCACGGTACTTGGTTCCAGCCACGATGGCCGCCAAGTCCAGGGACATGAGGCGTTTATTGGCGAGCACATCAGGAATGTCGCCGTTGGAGATTCGTTGAGCCAAACCTTCCACGATGGCGGTTTTCCCGACACCGGGTTCTCCGAGGAGAATGGGGTTGTTTTTGCTGCGGCGGCAGAGGATTTGAAGGATACGTTCCACTTCATCCTCGCGACCAATAACGGGATCGAGTTTCCCCTCGGCGGCGAGTTGCGTCAGATCACGGCCGAAGGTGTCGAGAGCGGGTGTGCGGGACTTTTCCGCCGGTTCACCGGAACTGGAGGGAGCCTTGCCGGTGGGGTTTGCGGGGGCACTTCCGCCGGAACTCGGGCTGTTGCCTTCAATCAGGTTCAGCACTTCGCGCTTCACCTTGTTGTAATCCACGTTGAATTGGCGAAGGCTGCGGGCGGCGAGGGTGTTCTCCTCACGGATGAGCGCCAACAGAAGGTGCTCTGTGCCGATCCAGTTGTGGTTAAGCTGCTTGGCGGTGGTGCGGGCTGTTTCAATCACGCGTTTGGCTTCCACGTTTTGCGGGAAAATTCCCACCGTGGGCCCATTGCCGACTTCCAGCATGCGCTCCAATTCCAGTTTGAGGTCATCGAGATCGATACCCAGATTCAAAAGTGTTTGAACCGCAAGCCCTTCCGCCTTCCGGATGATTCCGAGAAGAAAATGTTCCGGGCCGATGTAGTCGTGGCCTAGGCGTCCGGCTTCGTTGCGTGATTGTCTCATCACTTCCTTCCAGCCGGGGGTAAACGGTGTATCATTGATGGGCATAGGGGCTGCCTCCAGGGGGGTCTTGCGGGAGAGTGTTTGTATCGAAGTTTAGGGGTGAAATTTCAACACAACCGGAATCCATTAGCTGGAACATGAAAAGGAATCCGATCAGTGACAATACGAATAAAGTGCCACTTGGGGGAAAAAAATTGGAACGCTTAACACTCTCCTAATTCTCTTTCAACTTGAGCAACCGCCGCAGGTACGAGGCCCGGAATTCATCGCGGGTTTCCTCCCCTTTTTCCAATCGCCGACGGTACTCCACATGAGCGGGTTGAATCTCCATGATCAGGTTGTTCAACTGCAGATGGGTCAAATCCGGGAACATCCGGTTCTCAATACCGAGCCGCAATTTACTCAGCAGATTCATGGCTTCCACGGTATCCATACGGCGTGCGTGGGAGAGCAGTGCATAACTCCGCCAAATTTGATCTTCCGTGCTTCCGGCGTGTGCTTTGAACAACTCAAACCGTGCTTCCTTTTCATTTTCCACCACGCGCTCCAACACCGATTGCACCACCTGAAGGATTTCCTCCACGGATTTACCAAGCGTCATCTCGTTGGAGATTTGATAGTAATCCCCGATATACTCGGTGTTTTCGCCGTAGAATCCCCGCACGGTGAGCCCGTGATGGGCGATGCCGCTCAGGCTTTTCTCCACCTTTTTGAGGAGGTTCAGCCCCGGAAGGTGAAGCATCACGGAGGCCCGGAAACCCGTCCCCACATTGGTTGGGCAGGCGGTCAAAAAGCCAAGCCGCTCAGAACTGCAAAAGGCCAACGTTTCCGTAAGTTCCTCGTGGATTGTATCCAATTGGCGCAACGGGCCCGTAAAGTTTATCCCGCCGGCAAGGGTTTGAATTCGAAGATGATCCTCCTCATTCACCAACAGGGAAGCCGAGGCATCGCGGCTCACGTAGGCACGCTTGTTTTTGCCGCCCTTCTCCATCTCCTTGCTGATCAACCGCGATTCCTTAAGGAATTGCCGTTCCCTCGGCTGCAAATCGTCGAGAATATAGCAGGCAAACTCTCGCAACAAAGAGGACTGAATCACGGCGCTGTGTACGCGGTCTTCGATTTTTTCCAGCGTCGGGCCATCGGCGTAGGGGGCGAAGCGGAACCCATGAACATTCCGCGCATACCGCATCCGGCTGCTTACCGCCACATCCTGATCGGCTGCCGCCGTGGATAACCAGAAATCTGTGGGATTGGGAAACTGATGCTCCAAAACAAACCATCCTTGCCGCGCAAAACGGCTGCATTCACATGGCCCCATTAGAAAAATCCCGGAGCCTGCTTGCAACCAGAGAATCGAGGTGCATGATACTCTCTTCAGGACGAGTCCGTTTTCCCGATTTCGGTGTTGCTGCTTTCCTCAGTCTCCCGCGACGTAGTTCCACTACGCCTGAGTCGACTTCGTTTCGCGCGTCTTGAACTCAGAAAAACGCCCCTCGTCCTGTTCACCAGAACAACCTGAACTTCGCTTAAAAACAGACTTTGTTTCGCCGAATGACCTCTCACCGCCCTTCCACACAATCGCTCTTTGGTTTACCGGTGTTCAGCTCTGGAACGGCGGAATTTCTGGAGCTCCTTTGCTCCGATCATCCTCCGAAAACCATCGGGTACTTGAATGCCCACACGGTGAACCTCGCCCACGAGGACCCCAAATACCGTGAGATGTTGATGGCTTTGGATGTGTTGTATGCTGATGGCATGGCGGTCGTAAAAACGAGTCGAAAGGCACGCCGTGCACTGGTGGAGCGCATCAACGCCGGGGATTTTCTCCCCCGGTTTTTGTGGATGTGTGCGGCCCGTGGGTATGCAGTGGCCGTGGTTGGCGGTGTTCCCGGAGTAGCCGCCAAAGCCTCGGAACGATTGAACGCCACGCTCCCTAGCGCGGTGATTCAATACCATCATCATGGATACATCGTGCAGGATGCTGCACACCGTGCCGAAATGCTTGCGGAAATTCGCACACTCAACCCTCGCTTTCTCCTTTTGGGACTCGGCTCCCCTCATCAGGAGAGACTTTCTCTGGAATGGAGTAAAGAATTACCGAATACCACGATTTGGTGTGTGGGGGCATTAATGGAGTATTTTTCGGGTCAACGGAAGCGCGCCCCATTGATCCTGCGGGTTTTGGGATTGGAGTGGGTCTTTCGGCTGGCGCTGGAACCGAGGCGCCTGGCAGTGCGGTATCTCATCGGGAATCCCAAATATCTCCTTCGTGAACGGCGTTGGCTTAAATCTCTCTACAAGTAATGTTGTACCAAATACGTCCTGTTTCAGGGCGCTCGCGGAATGTGGAGGAACTGCCAAATGCTTGTAGAACGCGCTCAACTCGCCTACACATCCGTTCTGGAGCCGCTGCTCTATTTGCCCGAGGGAGAATTGCGGCTCCCCACGGCTCAGGATGCCGAAGCCTTGGCGCGCTATGCCTTGCGCAACAAGGAGTTCCATCAACCTTGGGAGCCGGTACGCCCTGCGGGATTTACTTCCGTGGAGTTCTGGGAGCGCCGCATTCGGGCAATCCAGTCGGACTTCCGCAACGGAACCGCCATGCGCCTTTACCTCATTCAGCCACAAAGCCGCCGGGTGCTTGCCTACATCAGCTACAGTAATATTCAACGCGGCATTGCCCAAAACTGCACGTTGGGTTACAGCTTGGATGAAGCAGCCCAAGGGCACGGTATCATGACCCGTGCACTGCGCCTTACCAATTCCTACGTATTTGAGGATTTGGGTCTTCGTCGGATCATGGCCTATTACATTCCCCGCAACACTCGAAGCGGCAACCTACTGAAGCGAGTGGGCTTTCAGGAAGAAGGCCTCGCCCGCGAGTTTTTGTGCATCAATGGCAAATGGGAAGACCACGTGATCACGTCGTTGATTAACCGGGACTTCGCGTAAGGGGTGGTATCGCCTCAACAAATCGGATGAGATGAAATGGTCGGTGGGCGTTTCACCGCGCCTTCCTTAAACCTCGGTGTGTTCTCGTTCATTCCGGACTGATTCCTGCATCCTTTTCCAATGCGTAAAGAGAGGATTTTTGGGGCGCGGCGTCGGACTACCCTTGCAAAACCCTCCGGTGTGGGCGTTCACTATTTCCTCATCATTTTCATCAAAGGAAAGACTCCATCCGTGACTCTTGCCGTTTCCCAAGCCGCCAAATCCCTTGCGGAGGCCGATCCCGCCATTGCTGGGTTCCTCGCTCATGAGGAGCGCCGTCAGCGTACCACGCTGGAAATGATCGCCAGCGAGAACATTGTTTCCGAAGCCGTTCGTGAGGCGGCAGGCTCCATTTTCACCAACAAGTATGCGGAAGGATACCCCGGGAAGCGCTATTATCACGGTTGCGAGCAGTATGATCAGGTGGAGAATATTGCCATCGATCGCGCGAAGCAGCTTTTCGGGGCCGATTTCGCCAACGTGCAGCCCCACAGCGGTTCCACGGCCAACCAGGCCATCTTTCTGGCGACAATCAAACCCGGCGACACGGTTCTTTCCCTCTCCCTGGCCCACGGGGGGCACTTGTCCCACGGGCACCCGGTGAACATCGCGGGTCAGTACTACAACATCGTTCAATACGGCGTGAGCAAAACCGATGAGCGGATTGATCAGGATCAACTCGTGAAACTGGTTCGCGAGCACAAACCCAAGCTGATCATCACGGGTGGTTCAGCGTATCCCCGGTTGATTAATTTTGCGATGTTCCGCGAATTGGCCGATGAAGTGGGAGCCACGTTCCTGGTGGATATGGCTCACTTTGCGGGTTTGGTGGCGGGCAAGGCGATTCCCTCTCCCGTTCCCTTTGCCGACATCTGCTCCACCACCACCCACAAAACGCTTCGTGGTCCTCGTGGCGGGTTGATTGTAGGGAAAGCCCAATGGGAGAAGCCCATCAACAAGGCAGTGTTCCCCGGGGTTCAAGGCGGCCCCTTGATGCACATCGTAATGGCCAAGGCCGTGGCGTTTGGTGAAGACCTTCGTCCCAGCTTCCAGTCCTATGCAAAACGCGTGATTGAGAACGCCCAAACCCTCGGTGAAGTCCTGGTTGAGCGCGGGTTGCGATTGGTGACCGGCGGTACAGACACCCACCTGTGCCTCGTGGATTTGACGAATTTCGGCGTCTCCGGGAAGGCTGTGGCCGATGCTCTGGAACACGCGGGCATCACCCTGAACATGAACATGATCCCCTTCGATCAGCGCAAACCCACGGAATGCTCCGGTATTCGTGTTGGTTCTCCGGCATTGACGAGCCGGGGCATGGGCAAGGCGGAAATGCGGCAGATTGCCAACTGGATTGCCGACGTTGCCAAAGACGTGGAAAACCCTGCGGTCATTGCCAAAACCCGCGCAGCCGTGGAAGAGCTGAGCAGCGGCTTCCCGATGCGTGCCGACGAAGAATAACACTCCGGACGGGCCCGTTTTCCCGATCTCTGTGTTGCACTTCGGTCGCAAGCCTCGGTCGCGTACAATAGTACGCTCCGCATCGGCTTTCGCCTTGTGCGCCTTGATTTCGGAAAAACGGGCCTCGTCCGGGGATGAGTTGAGGCGATCTGTGTGTTGCGCAAATCCGGAAGTCAATCAATGAAGCGCGGGCGTAATTGCCCGCGTTTTCCTTTTTTTAGCTTGATGGTATCCCATCCTGTTTATCCTTTTCATCCTATTCATCCTTGTGAATCCCCCATCCTTAACATCCTTGATATCGATGTTTGTTCCCCATAAATCCTGTTGAATTCTCCCCTGTGCGCGCAACTTTACTTGCCCCCGATTGCCGGAGTTTAATACTGAGGTAATTCAGTTTAATCACGCGAATCCAATTGTTTTGAGGACATTACCATGCAAGCCATCATTCCTGTCGCCGGTTTCGGCACGCGCATGCGCCCCCACACCTTCACCGTCCCCAAAGTCCTCATGAATGTGGCCGGGAAGCCGATGCTGGATCATATCATCAACGATCTCGTGGCTGCCGGAGTCGATGGCGTCACGCTGATTGTGGGGTTCCTGGGCGACGTGATTGAAAAGCACGTTCGCGCAACCTATGGCCATTTGAAGCTCAACTTTGTGGTGCAGGAACAGATGCTTGGGTTGGGTCACGCCATTAGTTTGGCCAAGCCTTTCCATCAGAATGATGAGCAGGTCCTCATTATTCTTGGCGATACGATCCTTCAGGCGGATTTCCCCGCTTTGTTGGCGGCGCCGCATACCGCGTTGGGCGTGCGCGAGGTGGAGGATCCGCGCCGGTTTGGGGTTGTGGAGTTGGATACCCAAGGGTTGATCTCCAACATGATTGAAAAACCTCAAAATCCTCCCACGAACAAAGCTATCGTCGGTGTCTATAAAATCAATGATCCCGCTCTGTTGTTTGAATGCCTTGATTATTTGGTGGCCAACGATGTTCGAAGCGCCAAGGAAATCCAACTTACCGATGCCTTGGTGATGATGCTGCGCAAAGGGCACAAGATGATGCCCTTCAGCATTACCGGTTGGTTGGACTGCGGGAAGCCCGAGACGCTTTTTGATACGAACAGAATCCTCCTGGCCCTGAATACTCCCACCCACCAGGAGGCCCTTCGCCGTGCCTACCCGGGCGCCCATATTGTTTCCCCCGTGGAAATCGGGCCCGGCTGTACCATCACAGAATCGGTGATTGGCCCGTTCGCCGTGATTGGAGCCAATTCCACCATTCATCGGGCGGTGATTGGTGATTCCATATTGGGAGATCGGGTACGGGTGGAAAACACTGTTCTTCAGGGGTCACTCATCGGGAATGATGTCTCAGTGAGTGGTTCCGCCAAGGAGCTGAACATCGGCGAAACCAGTGTTGTGCGTGTTTGAAGGATTCTTCCCTAAGAGCGCCGCAAGAAGTACCAGACACAAAGCCCGATTGCGACAAACCCGGGGAGCAAAAACTCCCCGTTGTACCCCAGGGCAATACCTGCCGTGGCAAGAGCAGGCCCCATGCTGCGGCCAAGGTTTTGCACGGATTGGTTGATCCCCATCACGGAACCCGCTTGCTCCGTGGGAACTTGTGAAAGGAGCCCTTTCACGCAGGGGAGCATCAGACTTCCGCCAATAGTTGTAAGAATCAGCCAACAGATCAACGTTGTCTGGGAAAAGTATACACCCGGAATAAATTGGGCGAGGGTAATGAGGGCAAGCCCCCAACCTACAAGAACACCTTCGGATGCGTAGCGTAAGCAGACTCGAAGCAGTCCCCCTTGGCAAATAGCCCCAAGCAAACCCACCGTGGCAAAAGCCCAGGCAAAATCCGAGGCCTCCCAGCCCAGCTTTAGACCACTCTGGTGGGGGAGAGCCAACGTCAGCGTACCCACAACGAGACTCGCAAAGAAGGAGAGTTTATATAGCGTTGAAGCCCCGGGAAGGCGCAGGGCTTCCGTTTGGGAGGCCCACGAGAATGGCGCCTTGGAGCGATTCTCCCTCGGCAGCGTTTCAGGCATCAGAAAAAGTACCACCATCAGGGAGATTCCCTGAAGCAGCAGGAAAACATATCCGAGAGCTTCGGGGCCTTTCCACTCACACAGGAGGCCTCCCCAAAGCGGCCCAAACGACAAACCAAGGCTGACGGCGGCACCCATAAGCCCAAACGCCACGGTGCGTTTTTCCCGCGGAAGGGCATCGGTGATGATGGAGGCTGCGATCACGGCTTGGGCCGAAAGAAGCCCATCCACCAAACGACTCAGCAAAAGCATCCACCAATGATCGGTGATAATCCAAAGCACCGAGCCGAAGAGTGCCCCGATGGTTCCCACAACCATGATGGGTTTCCGCCCGACGCGATCACTCACCATACCCCAAAACGGGGAGACGAGAGCTCGCGGTAATCCGAACGCCAATAAAACGACTCCCAACGCCGTATTATCGGCGCCGAGTGCCTTGTTAAACTCAGGCAAAACGGGGAGGTTGGCGCCCACACAGAGGAGATTGAGAAGCACGATCAGGAATAAAGAGAACTGAAGCATGGGCACCAACAAGTAGACTCAACGTGCAAAGGGCAAGAGCTACGCCGCTTCTGTGGAAGAGAGATTTGTAAGTCAGGAGTTTTCAGGGGGGAGGAGGTGGGGAATTCAGGATTTCTTGATACTTTGAAATACCAAACAAAAATTCGGAGTAGTAGAATCCCCTTTTACGAGAATTTCCCGCTTGCTTTAGGTGGGTGGTACCCATTTGATGAAAAAAACGTTTTGAATGACTGGAAAAGTTGGCTTCAACTTTGTGAATCTTTTCACAATTCCATTCTGTTTTCCAAACTCTCGGAGTCCACTGCATGAATTTGACTGCTAAAGCCATTCTCTCCCGCTGGCGCCTGATGGTACTTGTCGGTGTTGGTTTGATCATGGGTGGTGCAGAGGCTTACAAGCTCACCAACAATAAAGGTTACGAACCCCTCCAGCCTATCCCTTACAGCCACAAATTGCATGCGGGCTTGGAGGATGGTCAGCTTGGAATGCAGTGCCTTTATTGCCACGGTTCGGCTGAAAAGTCCGCCCACGCCGGTGTTCCCAGTGTGGATACCTGTATGGGGTGCCACACACTCGTGAAAACGGACTCCCCTTACATCAAGCAACTGACGGAATATTACCAAAGTGGTGAGTCCGTTCCCTGGGTGCGTATCCACAGTCTTCCCGACCACGCTTATTTCAACCACGCCGCTCACGTTGCCGCTGGTGTTGCCTGCCAAACGTGCCACGGCCCCA
>JANRMB010000270.1:0-4530 GCA_033761985.1 Candidatus Sumerlaeia bacterium
TGGCGTATTGAATCGCCATGCGCACAAGGCGTTTGGAGCCTTCCACGGAGATGGGTTTGATGCCGATGCCGGAATCATCGGAGATGTCGGCACCCATTTCATCGCGCAGGAAGTTGATGACCTTCGCTGCCTCGGCGGAACCCTGTTTGTACTCAATGCCCTTGTAGATGTCCTCGGTGTTTTCGCGGAAAATAACGACGTCCAAATCCTGGGGACGCGTAACGGGAGCCGGTACGCCGGTGAACCAACGCACGGGGCGCACGCAGGAATAGAGATCCAAAATCTGGCGCAACGCCACGTTAATGCTTCGGATACCCCCGCCCACGGGAGTGGAGAGCGGCCCCTTGATGGCAACGAGGTATTCCTTGATGGCCGTCAGCGTATCCTCAGGAAGGTACTCCCCGTATTTTTCTTTGGCGGCATCACCGGCATACACGTCAAACCAAACAATTTTCTTGGTTCCGCCGAATGCTTTGTCCACGGCGGAATTCACCACTCGTTCCATGGCAAGCGAGATATCAGGACCAATCCCATCGCCCACGATGCGTGGGATGATGGGGTTGTTGGGAACATTGATGGAGCCATCGGCGTTGGCAGTGATTTTTTCGCCGTGGGAGGGGGGAACCAGTTTTGTGTAGGTGGCCATTTGGGCGCGACTTCCTTATGCGGTTGAAAAATGGTGAAATTTCTGCGTCTTGTTGCAGGATCACCAGTCTTCCGCGAGCCTTCCGGGTGGTCAAGAAGGGAGTTCGGCAAACTCCGATGAAGGGGTTGAGAGGTTGTGCCAGTGGCGGATTACTCGGCGGCGAAAACGATTTGGCTGCAGCGGGGGTTTTCCACCGAAAGGTGCGAGGCGTAGCGATAGCCATCGGGGTGGGTGAAGTCGCGAAGATCCGAGGGTGAAGTTGCCTCAGTGGCCAAAAGATGCCGCACCAGCGCCCCCTTCAGGGCTTTGCTGTGGTGGCTGATGGTTTTCCATTCGGCTACGCCACTGCGCACCACGCGCTTCACAAACTTGATGTGGTGTTGGGCCACCACATCGCCGGGGATTTCGGCCATGCGAATGTGGGGATCGGGGAGGAAGTTCCACACCACGCGTCCACGGCATTCGCTGCGGAGAATAGTGCTGAGCTTCGGCCGCCAGAAGTGCACAAGCTTGCCAATCATTCCACCCAAGTCGGCTCCGGCTTTCAGTTTGTAGGGGGCAACGCGGTCGCCTGGTCGGACCACGCCGTAAAGCCCACTAAAGATGAGCGTGTTTGCGTTGAAATCGGCTTTTTGTGTTTTGCTCAGGGTGGGGTAGTTGAGCGCTTCGTAAAGGACGCCGTTGTAGAGTTCGCGAGCGGGGAGTGTTGGTGATTCCAGAATGCGGCGGTTGTCTCGGATGGCTTGTTGAAGGGAGGGCCCTTTGACCTCGAAAAGTTCCTCGAACTTTCCAGGTCGACCGAGAACTTCCTGAAGCGCGGCCACCAACGCAAGGCGGTGTTCGGTCAACTCAGGGAAGGAGTGGGCTCGTTTTTGGGTGAGAAGTTCACTCAGGGGTTTGCCTTCTGCCGGTGCAGAAGCCTTACCCTCGGAAGGGGGGAGCAATAATATCCAATTCGCCATAATAATCCATACCGATTCACCCCACCCCGGCGACAGAAACGTCGGAAAAAATCAGCCTTTAGAGATATTTATCTATTCTTGGGCAATCCAACCCGTAACGAAATATGGTGTCAAGGGGTGCCTGCATCGCCCACGGTTGAGGGTAGGACGTTCTCAAAGTCGTCGATCTCTGTGTTTCGCTACGGTCGAGAGCCTCGGTCGCGTACCTGAGTACGCTCCACTTCAGCTCTCGCCTTGCGCGCCTTGATCTCGACGATTTGTAAACGTCCTGACACTTTGAGAACGTCCCACGGTTGAGGGAACTACACGAATCAATTCCTGAAGCGCATCAGACCAATCCGCCTCGCTGACCAACAGGTTGGTGGAGAGCCGCAACCGGCTTGTTCCGTTGGGGACGGTGGGGGGGCGAATGGGGAGCACAAGAATGCCGTGCTCTTCCAAGGTGCGGGCCAGAGCAAGCGCCCGGGCCTCCTCTCCCACGATCAGGGGGATGATCCCCGTTTGGCTGGTGAGGCAATCGATTCCCGCTTGGCGGAGCTGCTCAAGAGCCCCCGTATAACGTTGCTGAAGAGCCTGTACGTGTTGTGGCTCCTGCGTGAGAATTCCCACCGCCGCAAGCCCCGCAGCCGCACAAGCCGGAGCAAGCCCCGTAGTATAAATGAACGGCTTTGCACGGTTGATCAGTTCCTCCACCACCAAGGGGTGGGCACATACCGCACCACCCTGTGTCCCCAAGCATTTGCTCAGGGTTGAGATGAGAACTACTCGATCCTGCCAATCGGCCAAACGGATTCCATAGTGCTCAAAAATCCCCCGCCCCGTGGCGCCAATCATCCCGGTACCGTGGGCATCATCCACCACAAGCATCGCTTCATGAGTGGCGGCGAGGTTCAGTAATTCCGGGAGCGGAGCAATATCGCCATCCATGCTGTACACGCCATCCACACAAATCCAAAGTCGCCCCTTTGTGGAGGCGCGTTCACGCTGAAGTAGTTCGGCAAGGCGCTCCATGTTTTGATGTGGAAACACACGCAAGCGGGCTCCGGAGAGTTGAATGCCATCCACCAGGCAGGAATGTACCAGTCGATCGCAGAGGACAGTGTCCCCCGGCGAGCAGAGGGCGGAGAAAACCGAGAGGCTCGCCTGATAACCCGTGGGGAAAAGCAAGCAGGCCGGAGCACCCTTGAACGTGGCGTAGGCTTCCTCAAACTGGTGGTGAACGCGCGTGGAACCGGTGATGAGTCGGCTCCCCTCGGAACCTGTTCCCCAACGGCGGGTGGCTTCAACGGCAGCCTCCACCACACGAGGATCGCGCCCCAAACCCAGGTAGTCATTATGGGAAAGATTGATTACGCTGCTATGGCGCTGGGAGCGTCCACCCTGATGAGCTTCAATCGGGCGAAGCGAGCGATTGCGGTGCAGCGTTTCGCGCTCCGTGCGGCGAGCCTCCAGCTCCTCAAGAAAAGGGAGAGTGTCCCCGTTCATGCCCGATCACTCTGAAGCCGTTCAGGAAACAACCGGCGCGCAAGATTTGTTTGCAGCAAAAACTCGGGATCGTGGGTGTTTTTCAATCGAAAGAGTTGTGCAAGGCGTTTCTCACCAAACAACCGCTCGGCAATTTGGGGACGCAGCGTCAGATCCTTGGCAAAGTAGAATCGCCCACCGGCATCCAGAACGATTTCATCGAACCTGTGACACATCTTCCAGAGAGCCTTCTGGTTGCGTTGGGTAACGGGGAAGTCCAGCGCCAGGGAAAAACCATCCACGGCATGAGTCATCAGGAAGGCATCAGGGCGATGGCGCTTGGTGACACCCAGGAAGCTCGGCATCCCCAGTTGCTGTGACGTTTCGATGAGCTCTGAATACACATCAGCGGCAGCTTCTTTGGGAACAAAAGCCTGATACTGAATCAATCCCCCGGGTTTGTAGGTATTCTTCCAATTGGGAACGTAATCCAGCAGAAAGTGGAACCCCGCATGGGATTGCCAGTAGCGATGGCCGTTCGGGAGCAGAAACGTACTGCGGTATTTGGCCATGTTGATCAGCGCCATCCCCCAGCGATTGACGAAGAGGGACAGAGGAACCCACATGAGTGATTTTGGAATCACCCCGAAGAGATTTTTCGGCAATTCCTGACTCCGCACCTGCAGCGAACCCCGACGGTCGGCGTCGGCTCCTTCGGGGAGTTGCCATGCCTCATGAATAACGCCTCGGCCAAATTGGCTTCCCCGGGCGATGCAATCCACCCAGCCCACGATGTAATCCGCGGTGGGGGCGTTGTTCTCCAAAATTCCGAGCATCTCTTTCACCATCCCCGTGCGGTAGGCCTCCACCAAAACGTTTCCGGAGTACACGCGTTTCATCTGGATTTTGAGCCGCGTAAAACAGCCGAGCATTCCAAAACCACTGATCGCCGAATGGAAAAGCTCGGGGTCTGTGTCCCTGTTTACCGTGAGCAATTCACCAGCGGGGGTGAGGAGATCAAACTCCAGAACATGCTCCCCGAATGGACCTTTTCGGAAGTTGTTTTTCCCGTGGATGTTCATGGAGGCACACCCCCCCACGGAGGTGTACATCGTGCCGGAAATCACGGGGGGCCACCAGCCATCGGGAACGATGTGCTTCCACAAGATTTCCAGCGTCACCCCGGGTTCGCATTCCACGATCCCTGTCTCGGGATTCCACGAGAGGATCGATTTCATCCGCGAGAGATCGAGCACAATCCCCGACTCATTTAGTGCCGCATCGCCATAACTGCGTCCACCACCACGGAAGGCAACCGTAAGCCCATGGCGACGGGCGGAGTCATAAACTTCCAGTACTTCCTCCACGGAGCGTGGTTCCAGCAAATAACTCAGTGAGCGGGAACTCATCCCCCAGCCTTCCACCCGGGCAAGGCGGCGAACCCCCAGTGGAAAGGGG
>JANRMB010000271.1:0-3495 GCA_033761985.1 Candidatus Sumerlaeia bacterium
CCCCTTCAAACTCCGTTGTTGAGGCTGGATCACTGGGCGCTACCTTCCAAGTGACTTCGACATTTTCCAAATGCCGTGAGGAATGAATTTGTTGAAGCGGCGTTTCCACGGAAACAATCCGATTCGGGGAACTGGAGCCGAGGTTGATGGTGCAGCCTGCAGCCATGAACAAACCGAGTATGACCAGCGCGGAAGCCTGAAGGATTTTCATCGGATCACCTTTATTATGAATGCGATTGGAGAGTTTGGGGTTTACGGATGGACAAACAAATCTGACTGGAAGTTCCCGGCGGTTACTCCCCGTGTTCTTCCTTCAACAACCCCAAATCAATTTGCAGCTTTTCCATTTTCTCGTAGAAGTTCCTGCGGCTCATGTTGGCGCGGCGGGCGGCTTCTGTAACCCGGTAATCGCACGCCTGAAGCACCGCCAGAAGGTATTGTTTTTCAAACAGCTCGCGGGCTACTTTGAAGTCCTTCTCACGCTCCACGAGCGTCTTCGCCCCTTTGGCGAGCCGTTCCAACCCCTCGCCACTGATGTAATCGCCGCCGGTTTCCTCCATGGGAAGCACGTCGATACCGATTTCCGGACCATCGGCGAGGACCACGGCGCGTTCAATGGTGTTTTCCAGTTCGCGGATGTTCCCGGGCCAGGGTTCTTTTTTGAGTCGTTCCAGGGCGTGGGGGGTGAAGTACATGGGAATTCCCCGGTACTTTTGCGCCTTTTGCTTGAGGAAAAACTGGGCGAGTTCCTCCACATCCGAGGCCCGGTGACGCAGCGGCGGCAACTGCACCGTGATGACGTTGAGCCGGTAGTAAAGATCCTCGCGGAAGGTTTTCCGCACAATCTCCTGCTGAAGATCGCGGTTGGTGGCGCAGACAACGCGGATGTCCACCTTGATGGTGGCGGTGTCGCCGACGCGGGTGAGTTCTTTTTCCTGCAGCACGCGCAACAATTTACTTTGAAGCTGCAACGGCATTTCGCCGATTTCATCGAGGAAGAGCGTTCCCCCGCTGCTCATTTCCACAAGGCCGATTTTGATGTTCTGGGCCCCGGTGAAGGCCCCTTTGGCGTGACCAAACAATTCGCTTTCCAACAGGTTTTCCGGGATGCTGGCGCAGTTGATGGCCACAAAGTTCCCCCGTGCGCGGGGGCTAAGGTCGTGGATGCTTCGGGCGGCGAGTTCCTTCCCCGTCCCCGATTCCACTTGAATCAACACCGGGCTTTCCGTGGGGGCCACGCGCTCCAGAAGCTTGCGCACCTTATCCATGGCCGGTGAGGAACCGATCATCGGTTTGGTGAGCACCGGGTGCCCGGCGCCTTGTCCCGCTGGGGCGGTGGTGGAGTGCTGACGTGGAGAAGTGGGTGCCGCCGCCAAGGCTTTGCGAATCAAGCGCCCCAGGGCCGTGGTCTCGAACGGTTTGGTGATGTAATCAAAGGCCCCGAGTTTTACACACTCAATCGCCCCTTCAATACTCCCCTGCGCCGTCATCAAAATCACGGGGACGTCAATTCCCTCTTCGCGAATTTTTTGCAGCAGTTCGTTCCCTTGCAGGCGTGGCATCCGGATATCGCTCAACACAAGGTCGGGGGGATCGGCCAGAATCGCCTCTAACGCCTTCTGGGAGTTGTCGAACGCCGTTACTTCGAAATCCTCCAAAGCGAGCAGCTTGGAAAGAATCTTCCCCATATTGGGTTCATCATCGACGACTGTAATGCGTGGGGCCATGGGTTGAAGGGCGCGTAACGGGAGAGAATGGTTCACTCAGCATGCCGGAAGCCAATGGGAAGGCAATACCGGATGTACGGAAAAAGCAAACGGGCGATCCCCAGAGGAGGACCGCCCGTGTTCCATTCACCAGATGTTGTATTCGTCTCAGGGTTCGAGAATGTCCATCGACACTCCAAGATCAATGACGAATGTCAGGACATATTTCTGGCTGGACTCGAATCCATTGTCATCGCAGGCAATCAAAACAAGGTACCAGGTTTCGCCATCGTCGAAGGTGTAGCCATCAGCTTCCCGAAGAATAAATTCAGTCTCGGAGGTGGGACCAAAATTGATGGGCCCTTCCCCGTTGCTGCTGCTCCAGTAGCCTTTGTAGAAGACTTCGTCGCCATCCGCATCGGTGGTCGGCAAGTTCACCGCCGCGTGGAGAACGGGTTTGGCGGTGGGAGTTTCAGGCCCCACGTTGATTTCCGCGTAGTAGGTGGTTTCCGCAACCAACTCAGAACCTTTGCCGTTTCCATCCAGATACATGCGAGCAATTACTTTGGTGGCGAGATCACCCTCTTCTGTGAGGTTGGAATTCACCAATTGATCAAATGTACCAAAGTCAAAGTTATAATAGGGAGGATAGTAGCTGTTATTGTACACGAAGTTCCCGGGTGTTGTCTCGAAGAAGACATCCATGTAGATGTAGTCGATAAAGAAGTTGGGAATGCGCAGTTCATTGAAGTAGAGCCAATCCTGACCCCACGCGTGGTTGCCACCGGTAATAAAGGAGATGTCTTGGAGAAGCTCACCACCACCGATTTCCACCAAAGCGGGATCGGGGAAGGGAAGGCTAAACAGAGGGAGACCTGTGGAGTAGGTGTGGATTTGATAGGGGGACGCATCGGCGGCAATCCAACCATCCAGTTGAGTTTGAACACCATCGGAAATCAGATACAACGCCCGGTGGGAGTTTTCCTGACCCTTTTCGCTCAACTCCTGAATCCCCAAATTAATGGCATCGTGAATGTTGGTAAAGTTGCTGAGAGAGGTGGGCTCCAGATTTTGCAAGAAACTGATGGCTGCCGGCACGTTGAAGCTCAACGGAAGCGCAATTTCAGGAGTATCGCGGAAGAGGATGATCCCCACCTGAATATCATACAATTCATAGTAATTGTACCCCTTTTCCGCACCTTTGGCCTCAGTTGCCGCGGAGACATTCTCATAGGGAAGGCTGTACAGGAATTCCAGCGCTGCGGTGCGGATTTCCTCAAAATTGTTTTCAAAGTTTGTGCTGGCGGAGAAGTCCAGCAGCAGCATGAAATCGTGGGCGAAAGGGTTCTTGTCGTTGAAGGAATACTCCCCAGTGATGATCGTCTGGTTTTCGTTGAAAACCGTGGAACCATTTTCGGGAGTCACGATGGTAAAGCTGGGATTATCACCCGGAACATTGAAGCCCTTGCCGGTGAAAAGGATCAGTGAATTATCCAACTGAGCCGTTCCCACGATATCCACGCAACCATCCTGGTTGAAGTCTCCTGCTACCATGTGCCGGGGAGTATTGTACGCACGGCTTACACTGCGGGCATGAAATAGGAAGGGAGAGCCGATGGGGAAAATGATTTCTTTCTCATTCAAATCCGCTTCGGGCGCATCGTCATAAAAGTTGTTGTAGAGTTGCTCATACCACAGGAAGCGGTTGTTCCCCCAACCGGGGACCAACAAATCCAGCCGATCGTCATGGTTGATATCCGCTGCCACCACCGAGAAGGGGCGGTCGGCA
>JANRMB010000272.1:0-16869 GCA_033761985.1 Candidatus Sumerlaeia bacterium
CTCTCCATGATCCCCGGCGTGGGAAGCATGATGCGCGGCCTGAACATGGACGACGACATTTTGCAGAAGGAGATGAAGCGGGTGGAGGCGATGATTTCCTCCATGACGAAGGAGGAGCGCCTGAATCCCGATCTGGTTCGAGACGAGAAGCGCCGCCGATTCCGCGTGGCACGAGGCTCGGGCCATCGCCCGGAACAAGTAACAGCGTTGATCAACCAGTTTGAACAGATGCGTGCCATGATGCAAGGCATGGCAGGTGGTAAGGGAATTTTTGGGCAGATGAAACAGGCTGCCGCAGCCAACCCGGGTGCCATGGGAAATCCCAAGGATATTCTGAGTGGAAAAGCCCCGATGCCCGGCCTTCCCAGTGCGGAAGGGGGGCTCCCAAAAGGAATGCGCCCCGAGGACATGGGATTGCGCCCCGGGATGCCCGGATACAAAAAAGCTCAGCGCCAAATTAAGGCCTATGAAAAGTATCAGGAATCGCAAGAGAAGGCAAACGACCCGGATCGGTTCCGAAAGTTGAAAAAAAAGCGCAAGTAAAGCCATTCCACTTGACTCATCCCGGTATGTTGGACGACCACTCCACACCCTCTGCCGAAGTCCAAAGGAGAACATAACATGGTAAAGATTCGTTTGAGCCGTTTTGGCCGCAAAAAAGCCCCCTTCTATCGTCTCGTCGTACAAGATGAACGCCGTGCCCGTGATGGCCGTTTCATTGAGATCGTGGGCCGCTATCAACCCATCAACCCCAACCCTGAAAAAGAAGTGGAAATCTTTGAGGAGCGCGCACTGTACTGGCTCCACAATGGTGCTCAGCCCACGGACATCGTTCGTTCCTTGTTGAAGCGTACTGGCATTTTGGAAAAGTTCCTGAATGAAAAAGCCGAACGCCGCAAAGCACTCGACGCTGGAAAAGGGTGAGCGACCTCACTTAGCCTCACCACGAGACCACGATTCAGGGCCACTTTTCTCAAGGTGGCCCTCTTTTTGTCTCTGGTACAAATGTCAAAACGAGCGGATTTGTAACAAACTTTCAGAGTCTTTTATTTTCCTTCGTTTTTATCTTGCGGGTGTGCGTCCGCGCCAAAGACCTTCGAGCGGATGAGCGTCACAATGCAGTGCAATCATCACCCCAGATGGACCCCCTGTTAGCAGGGCCATCAATCTTGTTCCCGTTGTATCCGTTGTTAGAATCAGGAGGTTCACCCATGATTGAAGATTCCGTTGAAACCCAAGAACTCCGCGAGTTGATGGTGTATATTGCCAAGGCCTTGGTGGATAAGCCCAACGAAGTGGAAGCCAAGGCTGTGAGTGGCGACTCCAGCATTATTATTGAGTTGCATGTGGCCCCCGATGACGTGGGTAAAGTGATTGGTAAAAGCGGACAAACGGCGAAAGCACTCCGGAAAATCCTTTCCGCCGCCGCCACAAAGCACAGCAAAAAATCCCTTCTGCAGATTATTGAAGAAGACTAATGGCATCACCCTTCGATAAATCAACTACGCCCGGCCCCGAAAATGATCCCTGGGTGACGGTGGCGAAAATCCTTCGTCCCCACGGGTTGCGAGGAACGTTTCGACTCAAGCCTCTAACAGGTGCCGTGGATGATTTGATTGAATCGGAAATTGAGGAGTTTCACATCCGCCAAAACGGAGTGATTGTGAAAACACTTCACCGTGCCAGCGCCACGCTGAACGGCGATCTTATCCACATGAAATTTAAGGAGATCACCCGGCGTTCCGAAGCAGAAGTCTTCACGAATGCAGAACTGGTTATCCCCGAGGAATTGCGGTGGGACTTACCCGAAGGGGAATACTACGCGGATGATTTGAAGAATCTGACGTTGGTGGATTCCGAAACGGGTGAAGTGGTGGGAATGTGTTTGGAATGCGTTGAAGGAACGGCCCACGACTATTTGCGCATCCACCTTACCGGCAAACCCGAGCATACGGAGTTGCTTCCCTTTGTGGACGAGTTTGTTCAGGAGTTGGATTTGGAACAAGGGGTTGTGAAAGTTTCAATCCCCTTGGGGCTTTTTGATGCACCGCCCCCTTCTCCCCAGCGCCACTTGAAGCCGATGGAAGAGGATGAGGAGTAATCCTCGTCAACTTATGCACCGGGTGGATGGATCGATATGATCTCCGCGTTTTTTTTCTCCCTGCGACCCAAGCAATGGACAAAAAATCTGCTGCTGTTCGCGGGGGTATTTTTTGCCCAGCGTTGGAGCGATTCCCAGAGTCTGTTAAATGCATGCCTCGGCTTCGCGATTTTCTGCGCGCTCTCCGGCGTGGTGTATGTGGTCAACGATGTGTTGGACGTGGAGCAGGACCGCCAACATCCGAAGAAGTGTAAACGCCCAATTGCCGCAGGGAAGATTGCTCCTCGCATTGCGTTGATTTGCGCCATTTTGCTGGGATTGATCAGTATTTCCGCCAGTTGGTTTCTACTCCCCACTGCATTTACAGTTCTCGCGGTGTTGTATCTGGGGTTGGTGACCGCCTATTCGCTGGTGTTGAAACATGAGGTGATTTTGGACATCCTGATCTTGGCGGTGGGTTTTGTGATTCGCGCCTTGGGCGGGATTGAAGTGCTCCGGTATGAGGGGGCCAAACCGGTGGAGGTGACCTCGTACTTTCTTCTCACAACGTTGTTCCTAGCCCTATTTTTGGCCAGCTCCAAACGGCGGAGTGAGATAGTCTCGCTCGGGGAAAAAGCCGATTCGCACCGCAAGGTTCTGGCGTTGTACAGCCGTGAGTTTCTGGATGTTCTTCTGACTCTCTCCATCGCGGGAACAATTTTCAGTTATTCCCTTTGGACGACTCAGGGGAAGTTTTCGCGTTTGGGGAACGGCGGGGGCGATTTCGACAACACCTATTTGTTGGTGATGACGATCCCGTTTGTTTTGTACGGAATGTTCCGCTATTTGTGGCTCGTGATGGTTAAGGGGGAAGGGGGTGCACCGGATGCCCTTCTTTTGGAGGATAAACCCCTGCTTATAACCGTGGCGCTTTGGTTTATAACGGTTGTTGGTGTTCTGTTTAAGTTGAATTGACGGCGTGCCCGTGGATGGTGAAGGTTTGCGGTCACCATGACGACAGGAGTGTTTGATTCATGCCATCTCCGATTCGTGTGGGTGTGATTGGTGTGGGCCATTTGGGCCAGCACCACGCCCGCAACTTCGCTAATATCAAAGGCGCCGACCTAATCTATGTTGCTGATACCGTAGAAGATCAGGCGCGTAAAATAGCCTCCAACTGGGGGGCAATCCCTACAACCGATTACCGTGACATGATCGGCAAAGTGGATGCCGTGAGCATCGTTACTCCCACCGTCACTCACTTCGAAATTGCGGAAACCATGCTGAAGGCGGGTGTTCACTGCTTGGTGGAAAAACCCATCTGCAACACCGTGGCTGAGGCTGAGACACTTGCCTCCATCGCCTCCGAAAAAAATCTGATCCTTCAGGTCGGCCACATCGAACACTTCAACGTGGCGGTTCAAAAATTTAAAGAAATCCTGACTCGCCCGCTCTTCATAGAGTGCCACCGTTTGGGACCCTTCGATCCCCGGGTGAAGGACGTTGGTGTGGTGATGGACTTGATGATTCACGATATTGACATCGTGATGCGTATCGTGAACTCCCCCATCGTGAGCATCGACGCCACCGGTGTGGCGATTCTCACGGACAAGGAAGATATTGCCAACGCCCGGATCAAGTTTGCCAACGGGTGCATCGCCAACATCACCTGTTCCCGCGTTACTCCCAAACCCATGCGCAAACTCCGCGTCTTTCAGGACAACGCCTATATCTCCCTGGATTACAAACGCCAAACCATGGAGATCCATAAGCGGTTCAAACGCGAAGGGAAGCTGCACCCCGGTGAATCCCGCTACTTCATCAAATCCGTGAAGAAGCGTGTGGCCCGAGAAGAGCCTCTGAAACTGGAGCTCGAGCACTTCCTGGATTGTATCCATCTGGGGCGCGCTCCTCAAACCACAGGTCAGCAAGCCAAGGAAGCCTTGGACGTGGTGATTCAAATCACCAACCAAATCCGCAACACCCGGGTACCCATGTTGAACAACGAGAATTTGTTTGATGCGGCGTTCCGGATGCGTGAGGAAGCCACTCCTTCGGCCTAGTGATGTTCCGATTCAAGCGCCCTCCGTTGCCCGAGCAGGAGATCACCCAGGAAGACAGCTTGGTGGTGGAAACCCCTGTTGAGGCCGGAGAAACCGCGAAGCCCCTACGCCTGTTCATGATTGCCGGAGAAGAATCCGGCGATATGCACGCCAGCAATCTGGTGAAGGCTATCACCCATCTTTATCCCCATACCCGGATCACCGGGCTTGGGGGTAAGCGGATGGAGAAGGCCGGCGTTCGGCTGATGCGGAACATTGTGGAACACCTCGCCATCATGGGGTTCATCCCCGTTCTCCTTAACATCAGGGAAATCAGTGAGTTGCTCAACAGTTGCGACCGGTTTCTGAGGGACAAACGACCCGACGGAGTGATTCTGGTGGATTACCCGGGGTTCAATCTCCGGATTGCCGAGAAGGCCAAGAAGTACGGAATCCCGGTGATTTGGTACATCAGCCCCCAGATTTGGGCTTGGAAGTACAACCGGCTTTACAAGCTCGCCAAGTTTGTGAAGCGGATGATGGTGGTCTTCCCGTTTGAGGTTCCGCTCTACAAACAAGAAAATGTGGACGTGGTTCATGTGGGGCACCCGCTGTTCGACGTGATTGAAGTGACGAAATCCCGCGAGGAAATCTGCGAAGAGTTCGGCTTGGATGCAGACCGACCCATCATCACGATGATCCCCGGAAGCCGCGAAAATGAGGTGAAGAGCTTTCTTCCAATTCTGCTTCAAGGGGCCCAGCGCTACAATGAGATGGATTCCCAAGCGCAATTTGTGATCATCCGCGCCTCCACAATACCGGAGTTTATCATTCAACAATATGTGAAGCGCTATGCTCCCACGATGAACATCCGCATTGTGGACAAATACCGTTACGATATGCGCGTTGCGGGGGATTTCTCCTGGGTGAAATCGGGAACCTCGACTCTTGAGGCGGCCATACTTGGGACGCCGATGGTGATTGTTTACCGCGTGAATGCCCTTACTTGGATTATTGGGAAGCAGATCTTTACGATTGGTTTCATTGGTCTTCCAAATATTGTGGCGGGAGACCGGATTGTTCCCGAATTGCTTCAGGATGAATTTACGCCGCTCAACCTTGCGGAGAAAACGCACCGCTATCTGAGTCGTCCGGAGTTGTATGACGACATGGTGAACGACTTGGAATTGGTAAAAGCCAAGTTGCAGGGGCGCGATGAATCGGAGGGCGGCAAGCAGGTGGCCATGAAAGCGGCGGAAGCTGTGCTGCAAACTCTGGGGCGTAAACCGCAGAGAAAACCCGTTTCCCTTGATCTACGGGAGTACTAGGGGCTTACTCTGCGCCCCGGATTCGAGCGGTCTCCCCTCGGCACCGAAAACCTCACGGAACAATCCCTCAGAAAACGAGAATTCAAAGTGGCTCTCCCCACCCCATTGGTCGCAATTGTCGGCCGCCCAAACGTTGGAAAATCTACCCTGTTCAATCGAATTCTAGGGCAACGGAAGGCGATTGTACATGAGCAACCAGGGCTCACTCGCGACCGCCATTATGGTAACGCTCGGTATCAGGAGAAGGACTTTATCCTGATCGATACCGGTGGTTATGAGGACGACATCAATTCTCCCCTGCTAAAGTTGATGCGGGAGCAAACGTTGATCGCCATTGATCAAGCGGACGCAATCATTCTGTTGATGGAAGAGGCGATCTTCAATGACCCGATTGATGCGGAAATCCTTGATCGCTTGCGTGCCTCCAAGAAGCCGTTTTACCTTGCCGTAAACAAAGCCGACGACAACAAGCGCTACATTCAGGCAATCGCTGATTTCTCCGCCCATGGGCTCGATGTTTTTCCGGTTTCCGCGCTGCACGGGAATGGCGTGTATGACCTGTTGGACGAAGTGACGAAGGATTTCCCCATCACAGATGGGAAACCCCATACAAGATTGGATGGGCCGATCCGCGTGGCCTTGGTGGGACGCCAGAACGTGGGGAAATCCACGCTGACAAACCGGCTGTTGGGCGAGGAACGAATGATTGCGAGCGATGTGGCGGGTACCACACGGGATTCCATCGACTCAAACGTCAAGGTGCATGGTCAGGAGTTTGTATTGATCGATACCGCCGGGATTCGCCGCCGAGGGAAAATCGAGCGGGGACCGGAAAAACTCTCAGTGCACTCAAGCTTCCGCGCCATCGACCGCTGTGATGTGGCGCTCTTGATTATCGACATCGCCGAGGGGATTTCCGCTCAGGATACCCACGTTGCGGGCTACATTCTGGAACGCAACAAAGCCTGTATGATTGTGCTAAACAAATGGGACAAGGTAACGGACAAAGAGAAATACGGGGAGTATATCAACAAGGTTCGGGAAGAGTTCAGCTTCCTGAAATGGGCTCCGATGGTCACAATTTCCGCCATGACGGGTCAGCGGGCGTACAAACTCTGGGCGCTGATTCAAGCCTGTGCAGTGCAGTATCGCCGGCAGTTTACCACTCGGGCACTCAACGAGGTGCTCTACCGCGCGGTGAATCACCTTTCCCCACCCATTTACAAGAACCGTATTTTCCGCATCAAGTACATGACGCAAACGGGATTCTGCCCACCAACGTTTACGTTCTTCGTCAACGATCCCGAGTGCCTGCACTTCAGCTATGAGCGTTACCTGCACAACCAATTCCGTCAGCATCTGGGGTTGATGGGGACACCGATCAAGTTCCGCTTCAAACGCAAGGCAGTGGAAGGGAACTGGGATCCCACGATTCGCGCCCTTGCACGCGGCGAGGAACTCACCACTACGAGCCCCCACAAGAACGAACTCTATGACCCCAATACCGGGGAACTACGCGCCGTTTCCTATGATCTGGGAGAAGAGTACGAAGCCGATGTGGAGATGGAAGACGGCGAGGAATTGGAATCCGAAGGGTTGATTTTTGCGGATGCCAAAGGGCGCATCAAGGATGAGCTTCCCGAGTGGTTGGACGCCGCCGAGTTGGAGGAAGACTTGGAAGCCGATGGTGATGACGACGAGGAGTGGGAAGACGAAGAATGGGAGGAGGATGAAGTAGAGGAAGACGGCCTGGAAGAAGATGAAGAAGAGGATGAGGAGGATGAACAGCCCAAAGGGAAGCCTCGGCGAGAGGAATCCGACGGGTTGTATTAAGCTCGCCCTTTATCCACCGAGGTATTCATCCATGAGTTGCTCCAACCCCGCCGGGTAACGGCGGAAGAAGGACTTCGCCCGAAACCCATCGATCCAGGAACCGATCTTCGACGCGATCAACAGAGTGATCAGGAATGCTCCCACATAGATAAACTATGCCTGAGCAAAGGCAGCCAGCGTGAGCAGCCCGAGAAAATAGATCCCGAAAAACAAGCTAAACCAAATCACTAATGGAATAAAGACATCGAGCCCGATGAACATCAGGGCCAAGGGATTCCGTGCGCGAAAGTAGCTGCGAACATCCGGTAGAAAAAGATGGGGGTCGGCCCAAAGATTCTTGATCTCCAGATAAATGATGAGCCCCAGAAGAACTTTGATCAGGTATTCGGAATTGGGGATGGTGATGAGAAAGTACCCCACGATCAGGATTTGTGAGATCATTTTACTGATTTTGCCGGGTTGAATGAGACCCATGACGACATCGCCACGGCTCATTCCTGAGTTGAGGTAATTCTCAAAAGTGCCCGAGCGGCTCAGGGTGTGAAGTTCCAGCCAAACGAAGTAGTAGTGCATTACGTTGATGAACCACCAAAAGAAGACCACCGAGAGCAGCAGATTGATATAGGACTGCATGTTGGATATAAGAAGGTGGTAAAGCCCCAACCCAATGAGTGTAACGATCGCCATGCGTGCCACAGGATTGGAGGCGATGGCGGAAAAGCCCCGGGTGGAGAGTCGACGAAGGAAGATGGGGTTTTGCTTCAAGTCGCTCCAGCGGGTGAGGAGATAAGAGCCGAATTCCTGAGTCATGGGAGGGGTGTTTTCTCCGAAAAGAGGTGATACGTAAATTTAGGCGAGGCGGTTGATGGGGACATTGAGGGAAGCCAGTATTTCCTGCAAGACTGTGGTGGGTGTGGCGCCACCGATACGGCTTTGAGCTTTGAGCACCATGCGGTGGGCAAGAGCGGCGTGGGCAAGATGCTTCACGCGGTCGGGGGTTACGTAGAGTTCGCCATCAATCCAAGCGCTGGCTTGGCACAACCGGTAGAGTGCAAGACTGGCGCGGGGTCCGCAACCCAGGAGGAGGTCGCGGTGATCGCGGGTGGCGTGCACCAGACGGAGGAGGTAATCCAACACGTTGGGCTCCACGGTGACGGTGTCGCGGATTTCCTTGCGTGCCGCCAAAACTTGCTCACCGGAGATGACCGTCCCCAAATGATCGAGTGGATGAGTGACGCGCTGTTCCATAAGAATCCGGCGTTCCTCCGTCAGGGTGGGATAACCGAGGGAAAGGCGTGCGGTGAATCGATCGAGCTGGGCTTCGGGGAGGTCGTAAACGCCTTGTTGTTCGATGGGGTTTTGTGTGGCGATGACGAAGAACGGTTTGGGGACTTCGTGGGTGATGCCATCCACCGTGACGGTTTCTTCGCTCATGACTTCCAGCAGCGCGGATTGGGTACGGGGAGTGGCGCGATTGAGTTCATCGGCCAGGAGAATGGAGGCAAACACCGGCCCCGGGCGAAACTCGAATTCCCGTTCCTTTTGGTTGAAGACGGAGACTCCTGTGACATCGGCGGGGAGTAGATCCGGGGTGAATTGGATTCGGGAGAAGCGCACGCCCACGGATTTGGCCAAGGCCCGGGCCAGTACAGTTTTACCTGTTCCGGGAACATCCTCCAAAATCACATGACCACCGGCAAAAAATGCGGCTACAAGATGGTGTAGGGTTTGTTCCTTGCCGACAATGACCCGACCCAGATTGGTGAGGAGTTGGTGGGCACATTCATTTGATGCTTTTGACAAAATACCGTTCGCTCCCATCAGGCGCAGTGGTGTAGCCCAACGTGGTGCCGGGGCTTCGGTGCGGCAATCAAAACCAGCTTTTCATTCCGTATGTTGCCAAAGGCAAAACACAGACCATGCAGACCGATGAATTGAACACAAAACAATCAATGGCGGAACCAACTCCATGGTCGGCGATTTTTTGGATCGTGATTTTGGGGACACTCATCTTCGCCGTACGGTTTTTATCCCCCGAAGACTTGATGGACAACGATCAGCAACGCCCTGCTGCCTACGCTCTGGATGCCGTGGTGAATGAGAATTGGGTGGTGCAGCGGGATGATACCGGGGATGTGATGAGCAAACCGCCGTTTTCCACTTGGTTGGTGGCGGGAAGTATTCTGGCGTTTGGCGGATTATCCCGATTCTCCCTCTACTTTCCCGTGTTCGCGAGTTCGCTGATCATCGGTGTTCTGATCTTGGTTTTTGGGAGCCGTTATCTGGGGAGAACGATTGGGTGGTGGTCGGCGTTGTTATACCTGTTTTCCCCGGCATTCGATACCATGATCATGCTGAACAGGAGCGATTCGGTCTTTGCGGTGTTGGTGTTTGGTGGGGCGTTGGCGTTGTATGAGTCGGTGTTGAGGCGAAAATCTGCAATACCCTTTTGGTTGTTGATGGCGGCGGCAACGTTGACCAAAGGGCCGTTGGGTTTGCTGTTGGGTATCGCGGGGGTGTTGCCGCTGCTTTGGAAGAACGGGGAAACGCGCCGAAATCTTCTGATGCCCAGTCAGGGGGTTGGGCTGATGCTTTACCTGCTTCTATGCGCGGGGTGGTTTGCAGCGGCTTACGGAGTCTTGGGCCAAGCGTTGGTGGATAAAATGATCGGGAAGGAATTGGTGGGGCATGCGGTGGGGAAAGGGATCCCTTTGGCTGAATTTTACCAGCCGATCGTGTATCTATTGCTGCTGCTGTTACCGTGGTCGTTGGGAATCGTGGCGTTGTTTTGGAAGCGCCCCGCGGAGCCTGAGGAACCCGAAAGCGCGGCGATGTTCCGGTTGTTTCTTGCGGGGACGGTAGTGGTGAGCTTGGTGATTTTCGGCATCGCAACGCACCACCGTACGGTTCACCTTTTTCCCGTGGTTCCCTTTTTTGCTTTAATGTGTGGCGGAATTTGGGTTCGCCTGCTGGGTTTGGCGAAGGGTTTTTCGATTGGAACACCGAAGCATTTGGCAGTGGTTGTTCTGGGGATTGCGTTGGTGCTGGGGCAGAATGGAGTGAGGATCTTTACGGCTTCCGATAACAAAGCCGTGGTGGAAACACAGCAGCTTCGGGAGATTGCGGCGGAACTTTCGGCAAAAGGATTTCCCAAGGAGAATGCAATCCATCATCACACCACTCCCTACGGACTTCAGGCATTTTGGGGGACGATGCAGCTGCGTCTCAGTGCGGAAGAAGCCGCTGCTTTGCTGGAGGGGAGCGAACCCTGTTTCATTCTCACGCGTCACCCTTCGCAGATCAGAGCACTTTTGGCGGACTCCAACAACGCCAGAGAATTGGCGCGTTGGGAGCTTGCTCACCACAAAGGGCTTCATCTGATTTCCAATCAGGAGAGTTTTCCTTAGGAGTTCCAAAGGTTTTTCGCCTGCGAACCGTACTGCTGGAAAACACCCCGCTTGACTCATCCCCTGTGCATGTCACTGGATGTGAAACTTTTTTTGAAGGGACAAAAAACCGTGTCTCAACGCCATGGCTGGATCGCCTACCAAAACAACGAGCTTCTGATTGAGGGGCATTCCCCCGAGCGTTTGGCCAGCGAGTTCGGCACTCCGCTGTTTGTGTACTCTGCGGAAACCATTCGCAGCAACTTCCGGCGAATCAAGTCGGCCTTTTCCGCCGCCAACCCCCTTATTGCTTACAGTGTAAAAGCGAATACCAACGGAGCAATTATCCGCCTGTTGGCCAAAGAGGGCGCCGGGTTTGATGTAGTTTCCGGGAACGAGTTGCAACGCGTTTTGGATGCGGGGGTTTCAGGGAATCGGATCATTTTCGCCGGCGTAGGTAAAACGGCCGCGGAGATGCGCTTGGCGTTGAAGAGTGGCGTTCGGGAGTTCAATGTGGAATCCCCCGCTGAAGCGGTTCGGCTGAACTCCGTTGCGTTGGAGTTGGGCGTTCAAGCTCCGGTGTGTATTCGCATTAACCCGGAGGTGGACGCAAAAACCCACCAGTACATCACCACCGGGAAAAAAGAAAACAAGTTCGGCATGAGCTTGGAAGCCGCCCATAAACTGGCGCGAGAAGTTGGGAAGCTTCCCGGGTTGAGGCTGGATGGTTTGCACGCGCACATCGGTTCCCAGATTTTGCAAACAGTGCCGCACCATGAAGCTGTGGCCGTGGTGGATCAGTTTATCGGCGAGCTGAAAGCAGATGGCGTTCTTCTGAAGACTCTTAACTTCGGTGGTGGGTTCGGTATTGCCTACGAGGAAGGACAGAAACCCCTGGACTTGGAGCCCGTGGCGAATGCGGTTGTTCCGCTGGCGAAGAAGTACGGGTTGGAATTGTTTCTGGAGCCGGGGCGTTCCATCATCGCGCCTGCTGGGTTGTTTCTCACGCGGGTGGAATACATCAAGCACGGCAAATCCTACCCATTTGTGATCATCGATGGCGCCATGACGGAGATGCTGCGCCCCGCGTTGTATCAGGCGTATCACGAAATCTACCCCGTGAAAAAACGCGATGGCGAAAAAGTGGCGGTGGATGTTGTGGGGCCCGTGTGTGAAAGCGGCGACTTTATTGCCAAGCAGCGCCCCATGATTCTTCCCGAGGCCGGAGATTTGTTGGTGGTGATGGATGCAGGGGCCTATTGCAGCGCCATGAGCAGCAACTACAACAGCCGCCAACGACCCGCAGAAATCCTTCTGGATGGTCATGAAGTGTACATCATCCGCCAACGGGAAACGTTCGAGGATTTGTACCGCCACGAAGTAGTACCGGATTATCTCGCCTGAAATAGCCCCGCCCTTTGCCCGTTTCTCCTGAAGGAGCGCCCCCCACATGACGTCGTCCGTTGCCACTCCTGCCTACTCGGTTTCCGAGGCTCTAGTGAAAGATGCCCCCCTGATTCAAGAGCTGATTTTGTATTGGAGCAAACGCACTCCGGTGCTGGAAAAAAGCCTGGGGCAAATCTACGAAAATTTGCGGGAATTTGTGGTGGTTCGAGATGGTGACCGCCTTGCGGGGGCCGCGGCGATGCACATCGACTGGGGAGATTTGGCCGAAATCCGCAGCGTGGTGGTTCACCCCGATTACAAGGGAAAGGGCGTGGGCCGGTTGTTGATTGATAAACAGATTAGTGTGGCCAAGCACTTGGGGATTGATCGGGTGTTTGTGCTTACGGACCAGGTGGGCTTCTTTGGTCACATGGGTTTTGAGGAAATTGATAAAGGCGATCTTCCCCATAAAGTGTGGCGAGATTGCATGAATTGCCCGATCTTCCTGAACTGCACGGAAGTGGCGATGGCTCGCTGGGTGAATCCTCCGCTTCCATAAGAGGACTTTCCCCTTGGCAGTTGGCCCACGGTTCGCCTCTTTGTTCAACCCCGCCGGTTGAGTGGGTTGTGTTTTCCCTAATTTGGAAGAGTTGTTATGAATCCCGATGAGCGTTGGCGCGAGGCCGCACAGATTGCCCTGGAGTTTGCCCGGAAGCGATTGACGGAGCGTTCCGAGACGTTTGGCGTTTTGCGTCAGGAATTGTCTGCACCCAATCGCCCCGTGGTTCTGCAAAACTTGGAAGGCTCGGCCCTGGCTTTTGTGGTGGCCCAGTTGGCTGAGGAACTCAAACGCCCGATGCTGCTGCTCACCGCCGGGATGGAACGTGCAGAACAATTGGCCGATGATCTGGAATTTTTCGGCGTCACGGAAGCATACCATTATCCCAAGTGGGAGGTGCTTCCCTACGATGAGGAAGATTTGGGGTTGGAGATTACGGCCAAACATTTGGATGTGTTTGAAGCACTTCACCGCGCCCGCACAAAAGCCGAACGCCCTCTTGTCATTGCCCCGCTGGACGCCACCCTGCTGCGGGTACTTCCCCCCGATGCCTTGGAATCCCTGACGCTGCGGTTCGCCTGGGGGGACAGACTTGATTTGGCCAAATTGGCTCAGGATTTGGACCGCGCCGGCTATGAGCGAGTGGGATTGGTGGAAGGTCGTGGAGAGTTTAGCATTCGTGGTTCGATTGTGGATATCTTCCCCCCGAATCAGGAAGACCCCATTCGGTTGGATCTCTTTGGCGATGAAATTGAGGGGATCAAGATTTTCGATATCGCCACGCAACGCTCCCTCAAGGATTTGGGGACAGAGGTAAGTCTCTCCATCCCAGGAACAAAACTCAAAGATCAACTGCGCCGCCAATTGGTGGAGAAGAAACCACTGGAATCGTTCTATGGATTGCTCCCGAAAAACACGATTGTGTTGATGGATCACCCGGAGCGGTTTGGCGAAGTGGAACTCTACTTCCGCAGCGCGGTGGAGCGCCAGTTTGAGGAAGTGCTGCACGGGGAGTCACCCTTGGGGCCGCCAGCAAACATCCTGATTACCTCCGAAGAACTTCAAACATCGCTGGCAAAGTTTCCGCGCGTGGAGCACACTCGACTTCCACAAGACAAAGGGGACAAGGCAACCGCCAAAGCACTCTTCCGCACGGGAACGTTTGAGGTAACGGAAGGGGGACTTCCGTGGTGGTTGGGCGAGATTCGTCGCCGGCAGAATGAAGATTATCTCGTGATCATCGCCTGCGATAACGATGGTCAGGTTCACCGGTTTGAGGATGTGCTTCGGGATGAGGGTTTGCCCTGCGTTTCTCTTCTGTCCCCCGGGGACAGAGAGAAAATTCAGGTACACTCCGCCGTGGAAGGATTTCAAGATATTCTGCTTTTGGTGGGTATGCCGAGTGATGGCTTTCTGTTCCATGAAGGGCGGATTGCACTGCTCACCGACCGCGAAATTTTTGGTCGGTACAAACGGCGTCACGTGTACAAGAAGCTCTACAAAGGGCGCCCTGTGGGGGACAGTAATGAGATTCTGCGGAACGATCTGGTGGTACACGTGGATCACGGCTTGGGGATTTATCGGGGAATGCGCCAGCAGGTGATAGATGGACAGACGGTGGACTTGTTGGAAATCCTGTATGAGGATAACGACAAGTTACTGGTTCCCGTGGATAAAATCCGCTATGTTCAGCGGTTTTCCGGAAATCCTGAAACCGCCAAGTTGGATAAACTGGGAAGCAACCGCTGGGCGAAGCGACGCAAAAAATCGCGGGAGCAGGTGGAGGAACTCGCCGAGGAGTTGTTGAAGTTGTATGCTCTTAGGGAAACCGCTCGGCGCAAACCGTTCGGTGAGGATTCGCTCACGCTGAAACAGTTTGAAGCTTCTTTTCCTTATCAGGAAACACCCGATCAACTTCAGGCGATTGAGCTGGTGAAGCAGGACATGACGAAGCACCGCCCCATGGATCGTTTGGTGTGCGGGGACGTGGGTTATGGCAAAACTGAGGTGGCAATTCGTGCGGTGTTTAAGTGCATCAGTGAAGGACGGCAAGCGGTTGTACTGGTGCCCACAACGATTCTGGCGTTACAGCACTTCCGCAACTTCCGCGAACGTTATGCGGGTTATGATTACAACGTGCAACTCCTCTCGCGGTTTCAATCCGCCAAGGAAGTGAAGGAAATCAAGGAGGGCCTTAAGGCGGGGACAGTGCATGTGGCCGTGGGGACACACAAGCTGTTGGGTGCAGATGTGGAGTACAAAAATCTGGGTTTACTCGTGGTGGATGAGGAGCAACGGTTTGGCGTGAAGGCCAAGGAACGACTCAAAGAGTTGCGGGCGGAACTGGATATTCTCACGCTGACCGCCACTCCGATTCCGCGTACTCTCAACATGGCCATGAGCGGCCTTCGCGAACTTTCACTCATCACCACTCCCCCGCCGGATCGCCAACCGATCAAAACAAAAATCATCCACTGGGAAGAAGAACCCATCGCCGAGGCGATTCTCCGGGAACTAAATCGAGGGGGACAGGTCTTCTTCATTCATAACCGTGTGCACAACATCGATGAAGTGGGGCGCACGTTGCAAAAGATTGTTCCCCATGCCCGCATCGGAATTGCCCACGGGCAAATGGATGAATCGGAACTGGAAGAACAGATGCTCAAGTTCATCCAAGGGGAGTTTGATATTCTGGTCTCCACCACGATTGTGGAATCGGGAATCGATATCCCCAACGCCAATACGATTATCGTGAACCGGGCCGATGCCTTCGGGCTGGCGCAATTGTATCAGTTACGGGGTCGTGTGGGGCGGGAAAAACGCCGAGCCTATGCCTACCTTATCGTCCCCCAAGGGCAAAGCGTGACAGACATGGCCCTGAAACGTTTGGCTGCTATTGAGGAATTCACGGAGCTGGGAAGCGGGTTCAACATCGCCATGCGCGACTTGGAAATCCGTGGGGCCGGAAACATTCTGGGGAAGGAACAACACGGAGTGGTGATGGAAATCGGTTTCGAGTTGTACTGCGAAATGCTGAATGAAGCCGTGGCTAAACTCAAGGGTGAGGAGACACACAATCGCCACGATGTGGAAATCAAATGGCCCATCTCCAGCTTTATTCCGCTTCCCTACATCCCCGTGGAAACACAGCGGGTTTCCGTGTACAAACGACTGGCCACGTTTGATCGCCATGAGGATGTGGCTGACCTGGCCATTGAACTGAGGGACAGGTACGGTGCCATTCCTGAAGGTGTAACGAATCTGCTGGAAGTCACTCGTTTACGCATTGCCGCCGCTGCACTCAAAGTTTTGGTGATTGATGGTTCCGGGCCAATGGTGCGTATCGGCTTTTTGGATACAGGCCAAGTGGGGACACTGACGAAAATACGTGAAGTGGGGACAGGGCGAACCGGCATTGGTGGAGTGACACTCGATCCGCCGAAAGGATGCCGTGTTTTGATTCAGGAAAAGAACCCGACGCAACGCCTCGTGATTTTGAGGGAGTTGTTGCAATCGGTTCTGGAGCTGTTGCCGAAGTCCTGAATTAATGCAGGGCTAGAGTGTTAACCTCATTATAGAGGGAATCGCGCTGCACGGGGACACGTCCGCAGTCCTCTACGATGCGGCGCAATTCGGCGACGGTCATTAATTGGGGTGTTTGGGCTCCGGCATCGTGGTAGATTTCCTCATGGGCCACGGTGCCATCAATGTCGTTGGCGCCAAACCACTGCGCTACCTGAGCCTGCTTGATACCGAGCATAATCCAGTAGGCTTTCACGTGGGGGATGTTATCCAACAACAGACGTGAGACGGCGATGTTGCGAAGTTCATCGAATCCGCTCGGGCCGGGGAGATGGCTGAAGGCGGTATTTTTTGGGTGGAAGCTGAGGGGTATGAAACACTGAAATCCACCGGTGAGGGGTTCATTGGCATCATTTCGGTGTTGGACATTTCGGCTTTTGTAGAGGTTGTCCATCATGTGGGGACCCCACTCGTCCTGATGAGCTCGAAGACGGAGGAGGTGATCAACACGGTGTTCGGGGCCTTCCAAGTGGCCGATGAGCATTGTGCAGTTACTTTTGAGGCTGCGTTTGTGCAGTTCGCGGTGGGTTTCAAACCAACCCGAGGCGTCGCACTTGTGTTCGCAGATTTGTTCGCGAATGGTTTCATCAAAGATTTCCGCGCCACCACCGGGCATGGAATCCATCCCTGCCTGATGCAGTGCCTCGATAACTTCGCCGATGGTTTTCTTGCT
>JANRMB010000273.1:0-1658 GCA_033761985.1 Candidatus Sumerlaeia bacterium
GGAGGGAAGTTTCGCTAGAGAAGAACAAACACCCACGGAATAGGGATGCAACGGGAGCGTGCAGGGCATGGGAAGAAAATCCGGGGGGGGTGCCAAAGAAACCGGGGGGAGTCCACGCTTCCCCACAGTTTTCCTTGCCAATCCGCCGGGCTCTTTTCAGCATGCCGGTCAGTACTCTGAATGCCCAAGGCACCCCATGCGTTTGCTCAACCGATTTTTCCGCAAGCTGAACCGTTCCACACGGCGGCTTTTCCTGACCCTGATGGTTCGAAACACGGCCGTCCTGCTGCTGATTGCCTTCGCTGGAACCCTTTCCATCGGCTTTGGTTACCACGTGCTGGATGTGGTGTACCGCGAACGGCCCGTGACGCAGGTGGTGATCAAACCCCGCGAGGCTCAGGTGAAGCCACGGGTTTTTGTTCCACCGGCCACCATTGAATTCCCCATCTATTGAAGCCCCATCCCCGCTGAACCGCCCATGAGTATTGTCCTGATCAGTCGAGAAATCTCCACGGGATCACCGGAACGGGGTCTGCAAATGCTCCGGTTTCACGGGGAGTACACCACGCATATTCCCGATGGTTTGGTACGCATTGGCGAGGATGTTCCGCATATTTTTTTCCCCGATGGTGGCCGCCACTGGGTGGTGACGGAATCGGTGAAGAATGTGATTGAACGGGAATTGAACGGTGTGGGCTTCGAACCCGCCTACTGCAACCGCCTTATTCACGATCCGGGTGATCAGCAATTGGCGCTCGCCCGTGAGCGGCATTTGCGACTTCAACCGCAGCACGGGATTCTGGATTATTTTTTGGATGAGGATGCCTTGCACACAGAGCATCCTCCGTTGTTTTGGATGTATCTTCCGCTCTTTGGTACGGGGGTGTTTCTCCCGGAAGTGACTCAGCAGATTGTGGATCAAAAACGTGAGGCGATCTTTCTGGAGGAGCGTGCGTACATTGGTTATGTGTCCCCGTTTCTTACACCGCTACTTATCGCTGAAAAACCGCTGTTCATGATTCACTCCAGCCTGGCGATGGCGAACTGGTTGTTTGATTCGCTGGAGCCCTACATCGATAAGTTGAATTATCAGGTAACAACTCTTCATGGAGCATAATCAGGGGGACGGAGAAGCCACCGAGGTAATGCGCTGGAAGGCGATTGCCGTGGAGGTGTTGCTTCTGGTGCTGCTGGTGTTGGGCTTCTATGCGCCGCTCTGGCGTGCGGAGGGGCTCCCCTCCGGCGCCGATACCACCAGCATGCTGTGGCCGCTCCGGGCGTTCACGCTCGCCAGTTACCAACACTTCGGCGAGGTTCCCCTTTGGAATCCGTTTCACTTCATGGGGACACCCTTCTCGGCAACGCTGCAACACGGGGTGTTTCATCCCCCGACGCTGCTGTTCCTGTTTGTGACTCAATCCGCCACTTGGGCAATCAAGCTGGAAGCTCTGTATGGTTTGCTGATGGGGGCGTTGGGGGCATGGTACACGGCGCGGTTTGCGCTGCGCACCGGAAGCGCGGGAGCACTGTTGGCCGGGGCGGTCTTTGCGTTGCAAACCCGGATGCAGTTTGCCCCGGATAACGTGGTGATACTTTCCAGCACGGCGCTGATTCCGTGGTGCCTTGGATTGGTGGTGCAGCTGGGGCTCGGCCGCATG
>JANRMB010000274.1:0-4467 GCA_033761985.1 Candidatus Sumerlaeia bacterium
GGGGTGGAGACCACCGGAAGCCCTGCACGCAGGTACTCCGGTACCTTCAAGCTTGAGCCCGACCCCATCATCAATGGATTCAACGCCAAATCCGCCACCTGCAACAGGGCGTCCTTCACTGGCGAATCCACCATACCCAGAAACACGACCTGTTCGGGAATGGCCTGCGAGTGAAACCACCCGTTCACGCTCCCGATAATCAAGAATGTGGCGTGGGAAAAGTGCCAGCACAACTCATTCAAAATGAAACGCGCCGCCTCCGCGTTGGGGGGGTGCCCGCTCCCAAGAAAGACAAACAACGGCTCGCCCCCCAGACCATACGCCCGACGTCGCTTGGCTTTTTCCGCGGGCGTAAGCGGAACCACCGCATCACCTTCCACCCCGTTCGCCGCCACCCGAAGTTGTGCTTCACTCCAACCAAACCGTTCCTGAAAAATCCGGGCGTCCTCCGCTGAAACACACGTGACACTGCGTCCCCCTTTCCCCGCCGATTCCTCCAGCTTTCGCACTTCCCCCACCATCCATCGACCCAGTCGACCATTCCCGTAGAGCTTCTCCTTCAACAGATACTCCACATTGTGCGATTCATAATGCCACGGAGTGTTGGGGAATCGCGCTGCAAGCGGCAGCATGTAGCTATGACTAAACAACAGATAAGCAATTTGTGATGTGTTCCGGAAGGCGTATCGGGGCAACCGACTCAACCGCCCCTTCGGCATCCATTCGGGAAGACCTGAAAGAAATCGAATCGGAAGATACTTCAGGCTCAGCGCCATGCTGGTGTCATCGGCTGAGGATCCCGCAACCTGACTCCAGAATCGATCCAGTGAACGCTGAACACTTCCCCGGGGAAACTGAATCTCCTCAAAATCCGGAGTGTGAAGAACATGTCGACCCACCGGATGATCGGTGTACGTCAACGCCGTCACAGGAACACCCGCCGAGGCGATGGAACTCCCCACCGCATACAACCGTATCTGTCCCCCTGCCGCCACGGGAGCGATCGGGTAATCATTCAGCATCATCACGCGTTTCTGAGTACGGATGCGCAGCATGTTTAGGTACTTATCCGCAATGCCATCCCAATCGAATTGCTTCTCCACCAACGCTCTGCTGTTGCGGGCGTACAAGTGGCGTTTCGAGGGATCGTTGGAAAGATCCCGCAACGCCTGACGGAACATCGGTGCTTCCACCACGGCTCCATGGCGATCATTCTCCATCGCCAACCCACGGGCACCCAACGGCGTCGTAATGATCGGCAATCCCACCGCCATATACTCCAGCATTTTCAAATTCGTCCCACTGCCGGAGAACATCGGGTTTAGCGCAAAATCGCACCCATGCAGGAGTTTCTGTTTGTCCTCCTCACTCACCAACCCCAGAAGCCGCACATTCGCAACTCCCTGTTGATTTACCAACCCGCCCAACGCTTCACAAACTTTCCCCGCAATCAGAAATTGCATGTGCGGAAGTGCAGGCGCCAACACACGGCAAATGAACTCCCCAGCTTCCACATTCGGGGGGTGAAAACTCCCGAAAAACAGTGCCGCAAGCTTCTCCGTCCCCAATTGGAATCTTTGCCGTGCTTCCTTGCGCTGGGTTGCAGTTGGCAACGTGAGTGTCCCTGTTTCCACCCCGTTGGGAATCACCGCCAACTTCCCGGGGCAAACGCCGTACAGGCGCTGGAAAAGTGCGGAATCCTCCTCGCTGCAGGTGAAGATTAAATCTGCCTCGCGGCATAAGGCACGTTCGTGTTTTTCCACTGTCCCCGAAGCCCAGCGACTGATTGGCCAACGACCTTTGCGAAACACTTCCCGCGCCAGCAGCGATTCCACGTTATAGGAATCGTAGATCATCACCTGTCCCCGTCGTTTCCGAGGGTACACCGGGAAAACAAACGGGCTGGCGTGAATGACCAAGTCCGCCTGTGCCGCATGTTCACGTACGGCTTTTGAGTAGGCGGCGTCGTGCTTCGCGGCCAACATCGCCACCAACCCGGAACACTCGGTGAAGCGCCCCCACCGGTCAAAAAAATGATGCCAACCGTTGTACACCCGCGCCTTGGGGAATCGCTCCTCCACGCAATCCGGAGCATGAAGAATTTCCTCACGCGTAGCTTCACCGAACGTGGGGTTCAGCATCCGCACACTGTACTCTTCCGCTAGCCGAGTAGCCAAATGCCAATAACGCAACTCACCCCCCGATTTCGGAGGGTGAAAGGCCGGATGAAAGTTCAGGTAAAGGAGTTTTTTCTTCATGGCCGCCCGCAGTGGCGATGGCCGTTAATCTTCTTCCACATCAGCAAACTCGTCCGCTTCCTGAAACAAGTCCTCGTGGGCCGATTCCACCAGGGCAAGTTGCCTCATAAAGTGGTCGAGCAGCACAATCGCCATCATGGATTCCACCATGGGAACGGCCCGGGGAAGAACACAGGGATCGTGGCGACCCCGGGGCATTAACTGCTCCGGCTCGCCCTGCTGGTTCACCGTCAATTGGGGCATCAGAATCGTTGCCACAGGTTTGAATCCAATACGCAATTTGATTGGCTCCCCGTTGCTGATTCCCCCTTGAACGCCTCCGCTGCGATTTGTCTCCGTACCAATGCCGTGAATCTTCGGAACAAACACATCGTTGTGCTCGCTTCCCAGCATATAAGTCCCTTCAAGCCCTGAACCAATCTCGAAGCTCTTGCTCGCCGGAAGACTCAACATTGCCTTGGCCAAGTCCGCTTCCAACTTATCGAAGACGGGGACACCCAACCCAGGAGGCACGTTGCGGGCAATCACATCCACGGTTCCCCCCACGGAGTCGCCGTTGCTCTTCACCTTCTTGATCAGGTCAATCATCTCATCCGCCACGCGGGTGTCGGGGCACCGAACGATGTTCTGCTCCACCTGATCCATGGTGACGGAGTTCTCATTCACCTGCGCGGTGATGTTTTGTACTCGAGAAACCCAGGCGACAATTTCCACTCCGGAGAGTTGGTTCAAAATCTTCTTCGCTACCGCACCGGCAGCCACCCGCCCAATCGTTTCCCGGGCAGAACTTCTGCCGCCACCCGCCCAGTTGCGGAACCCATATTTTGCATCATACGTAAAGTCCGCATGGGAAGGCCGGTACAAGTGCTTGAAGGGTTCGTAATCCGTGGAACGCGCATCCTGATTCCGTACCATGATACAAATCGGCGTACCGGTGGTTTTGCCTTCAAACAACCCGCTCACAATCTCACAACGGTCGGGCTCACCCCGGGCGGTGGTGATTTTGCTCTGACCGGGTTTCCGCCGATCCAGCTCCACCTGCACGTCCTCCTCGCTCAACTCATACCCCGGGGGGCAACCATCAATCACCACTCCCACGGCGCCACCGTGGCTTTCCCCAAACGTACTGATGCGGTAGAGTGTACCAAAAATCGAACTCATGCAAACAACCTGAACGGCAGGATACCGGGAAGACGGCAAAACAACCCCCATTCCGCGGGCAACACAGTCAACACAGGGGCTCCGGGGTTGTCAATCCGTGAGCCAATACCCAAACTTTCTGCTTTACCATGAAGAAAACTCCCCATTTGTCGTAAGACATCGAAATCATTTTTCCCCAACCGAAGACGTTCCACCATGCAAAAGCTCAATTCTCTCTTCCTCTTAGCTTGCGGTCTTGTGGCCCTCTGGGCTCCCTGGCCCTATCTGATCGCCCCAAAAATCTCCCCCGATCTCACCGTGGCGGGAATCTATGTGGGCTGCGTGATTTTCTACCTCCTGATTTGTTGGTGGATTAATTCAAGTAAAGTTCTGGATAACCACAAAGCCGCCGATGCAGAACGCATCAAGGAAGTCGGAAGATCCTACTTCTACCGCGATGAACAAATGAAGCTGATCTTTCTTGAGGCGCTTTGGCCGCTGCTGATGCTTCCCGCCCTCCTCGTCATCTGGGGAATTTCCGGTCTCCTCGGTTCCTCCAGCGAGGAGTGAGTCGCCTGCTGAGCCCATAAATTGCATGGGATTGAAAAACGTCCAACTTCAATCCCACCCGGGGTTTATGCCATGCCCTCCCAAACTCCCCATGCCCCTGCACCAAGGGGATTCACCACCCACGAGTTCCGCACCGTCTTCACTTCCCGCCATTCCTTGGAAGAGGTTTGGGATTTTCTCAACCGCCCTGAGACGTTCACCAAAGGCCAACCACCCCTGTACTTTGTGGAATTCGTTTCGCCGGAGCCTGATAAACCCGCCAATTTCCGGCCCGGTGTGTTCAACACCCACCACGGCCCGGGGCTCCACCTTCCGGCGGTCATCACCACGGTGGAACCTCAACGCATCCGAAACATGAATTACCTCTACGGAGCCTTTGTCCTCAACTTTCGCCTCATCCGCCCCACCTGTTTGAACTTCCGATTTAAGCCCCACGGAAGCGGTTGCAAAGTGGAACTCGTCCTCCGTAGCCACGTGCGCCCCTGGTTCAAGCCTCTGT
>JANRMB010000275.1:0-14074 GCA_033761985.1 Candidatus Sumerlaeia bacterium
GTGTACCCCAAGAACATTCAGCCGGGGAATTTGCGTATTGGGTTGGAGAGGGTGAATCGTTGGTGGGGTATTCCGTTGGCCTACGAACCGAGCGATTTGGTGGAAATTCCCAAAGAGTGGTGTTTTGAGGACCGAGGGGATTTTTTGCGGGCCGAGCCTCTGGAGAAAGCCTTGGAACTATTGGAAGCCGCCCGGAGTGCTGGGATTGAGCTCCGGATTTGTTCCGCCTACCGAAGCGGGGAGCGGCAACGCATCCTGTATTTGGCGGCCCTGGCTCGGGATGGTTGCAACCAGCGTTACTCCGCGCCACCGGGCCATAGTGAGCACCAGCTGGGGACGGCACTGGACTTTGTGGATCCGGAAGGGAAGCACCTGTTGAAAGAATCCTTTGGGGAAACCGAAGCCGGGCGGTGGCTTGCTCAAAATGCCCAGCAGTATGGATTCCGGAGGTCGTACACTCCAGACAACATTGAGGAGACCGGGTACATCTCCGAGCCTTGGCATTACCGGTACTGGGGACCGAGCTCCGCTTGGCTGATTTGACGCTAGGACGTCTTCAAAGTCACCGATCTCGGTGTTGCGCATCGGTCGAAAACCTCGGTCACTCGCAGATGCACGCTCCGCTTCGGCTTCCGCCTTGCGCGCCTTGATCTCGACGATTTGAAGACGTCCTGAGTGTTCTTCCGGATGTTTGGTGATTTTTCCCGTAATGCTGCTTGACTCTGGAGGGTCTCATCTCTCTATTGATTTCCTTGCCTCCGCGGTGGGATGGCCGAGCGGCTTAAGGCAGCGGTTTGCTAAACCGCCGTAGGTAATTTCTCCTACCGAGGGTTCGAATCCCTCTTCCACCGCCACTTTTTTCCAGTACTCATCAGGACCGTAATCACCGCAACTTTTGCGGTGATTTTTTCTTTTCGCCGCAGAACATGCCGTAAACCGGATCAGCGTTCAGCATGCCGACATCCCTTCAAGTTCAAAAAAACATCCCCCGAACCACTCAAGCGGAACGGGGGATGTTTTGTCCTTTAACTTTGGTGTTGTGAGGAGCGTGACTTACTCTGCCAATTCCTCAAACGCCTCAAACTCATTGGCGCGGAAGTGTGCAACAACCACGGAATGGATACGCACTTCACGGGGTTTGAAGTAGAGATAGTCCTGTTCGGCAGAGAGTGGAGCACCGATGAGGCGATCCACACGGTTGACACTTTCATCGCGCAGGCGAACCAGTTGGCGGAGGTGGTAGGTTCCCGGGGTGGCAACAGGTTCCATCAGGACGATTGATTTGGTGGGAACTCCGGAGGGGCGGAGGACTTTCCGCAAGATCAGAATCGTCCCCTGGGGATAGAAGGCTCCGGGACCACTCACATCCACTCGCATGGCGTAAAGGCTGGTTTCAGCAAAATCGATCAGCTTAAGGTTGTTGGAGAGAGAGTCCATTACCTCGCCGGCAGCAGCAAGTTTTGATTCTCCGGTTATGGCGTTGAGGCTACCGGAAACAGCGAGGGGGAGTGAGTCGGGCTGGCGCTGGGTTTTGGCGACTTCCTCTAGAAGGGACTTCACTTCCTTCATGTTGGAGTACTTGCGAGCTTTTTCCTTGGCGGATTGAGGCTCTCCGGACTCGGGATGATCGATGGAATTGATGGCGTCGGCGAAAGGATCATAATCGGGCCGGGCACGACCAAGGTGCCACCCGAGGAGTTCAAGAACGGAGCGAAGCTGCTCAAGGCGTGGGCTGGACCCCTTCAACCAGCGGGAAATGTACGCGGGATCAACTTGGAGAAATTCCGCCAACTGAGCCTGATTGAAGTGACGTTCCCGCATCCCCTGCCGAAGCGCTTCAGAAAAAAAGTTCGAACTCATGGTAGCATCCTTTTGAGGCAGCCAAATCGTGATAGATTTTGGCGAAATGTTATCGTTTTTTTGGAGCATTTTGGTGCTCCGCTCAGGCTCGAGAATCTGCGGAAGAGGACGATTCTCAAAACTGATTGGCAATTTCTAACCTAAGATTGTGCCAGTACAATCGGGATGGATTTGCACAATGAAATTGAATAAACCAACCCAACCTAATGTCTTCGGGGGATGTCAATAAAGACTTTCAAGCAGTACGGGGTCGTATTTACGAAAAATCCACGTTTGGCAATTTTTTGATAAGTTTATATTTTTCAATCGACTGATGAACACAATTTACAGGCTTATTTTGAAATTCGATAATTTGGCAAATAATTCGACAGACTCAATTATACCAAATTTCGCTTTCATGCATCAAAAATAAATGTTCGCCCACCGGAGAAAATTGGCCCGCTACCCTGAGGAGATTGCTGAATCGGTCTCAAAATGAGAAGTGTGCAAAAAACTACAACCTCTTTTGTGGAATCCGTTCCCCACGGTAACGGCGAAAAGTTTCCTTCAACAAACCAGCGCACTCCTCTTCAGCCACCCCTTTGGTGATTTGCACAAAATGATTGAAGACTGGGTTTTGCAGGATGCTCTGGAGCCCCGTTTCCCCAAGGGACCAGCGCCTGTTGGAGGCACCATAGATGAGTCGGCGGATGCGGGCGTGTAAAATAACCCCGAGGCACATGGGGCAGGGTTCCAGCGTTACATACAAGTCACATCCATCGAGTCGCCAATCGCCACTGATTTCCGCCGCCCTTCTTATGGCGTTTACCTCGGCGTGACCACTGGGGTCTTTCAGCAATTCTTTGCTATCGTGAGCAGTGGCGAGTTCGACTCCCTGGCGGACAACGATACATCCGATGGGAACTTCTCCCAGTTGGGCGGCTCGCCTTGCCTGGCCCAACGCGCGCAGCATCCATTCCCGATCGCCGGATTGCTCGGGAGACCATAGCAACGGTTGGCTACTCGGTTCCACCGAACACCTCATCGTCCTCCGGTGGCGGGGGCATCATATGGCGATTAATCAGATCGGCCACCAACCCGGTTGCAAGAAGCTGCATGCCGGCAGTGAAGAAGACAATCGTGGTGGCGAGGCCTATTTCTTCGACAAAGAGCCGAATAAGAAGCAGGGCAAGGCTCAAGGCAAACAACCCCACGCTCAGAGGTGCAAAAACCTTAAGGGGGTGGAAGGCCATGGAAAGGCGAAGCACCAGAAGCGTAAATCCAAAGAAATCCTTTAGGGGTTTGATCTTGGAGTCGCCAACGCGGTTTCGGTAACGGATGGGGAAGTAGCGGATTTCCCTCCCCTCACACGCGAGCAGCATGGTGATGGTGGAAGTAAAGGAGAAGGCATCGGGGAGAAGGCGACGAAACCGAAGTGCATCCGCACGATGGAAGATTCTCAGACCGCTGTTCAAATCGCTGATGCGTGTGGCGGAGAGATACGAGGCAAACCAGTTAAGAAACCACTTGGCGGGGCGGCGCACCGCAGACTGCTGGGAAAGTGGACGGTGGCCCACCGCCATACGCGCTCCGCCCTGAATCTCCCTCATCAGGGGGTGTAAGGATTGAAGAGGATAGGTAAGGTCGGCATCGGCAATCGCAATAAGTGGTGTTTTGGCGTGCGCAATACCCGATTTGAGTGCAGCACCGTAGCCCCGGTTTCGGGGGTGATTCACAACAGAATGATGGGGGCTGATTTTGGATTGAAGGAGGACTCCACTCGAATCACTACTGCCATCGTTAACAAAGATGGTAAACAGCTCGCCCGGCCATTGCGCATGGAATCTCTCCAGTTCCTGAAAGAAGGAATTCAAAGCACGTTCCTCATTATAGACCGGGATGATCAACGTCATGCTTGGAAACTTGTCATCAACCGGGTTCATGGGAGATTAGTCCTGTGGTTTGCGGGGTTCTTTTGAATAAAGCGGCGTGGAGTGGATCACCTTGTAGGTGGGACCTTCGGAACTCAAGCAACTTTCCACAAGCTGGAGTATCCGTATCTTCCACTCCCCCACTGCGGCGGATTGGTGGCTTTTCAGAAGATCAACACAAGCGCCCGTTCCTTTGAGTGAGGGGAATCGGGCGAGAGTAAGGTGTGGAGTAAAGCGGTGTTCAGGGAGAGAAATTCCCATGCGGGTAAGGCTGGCATGCAGATAATTGTGGAGTTGATTCAACCGGCGTGTGGGTTCTTCCACGGCTGTGTATAGGACGGTGGGTGTTTTGGCATCGGGGAAATAGCCAAGACCTTGGATTCTGGCATCGAGGTGGTTGCTCAGGGGATGAGATTCCATGATCTGGAAGAGCTCTGAAATTCGACTGGAGGGAAAATCTCCGATGAACAAATGAGTGAGGTGGATGCGTTCAGCGGGAATCCAATTTGCTTTCACGGGGGTGAATGTCGAAGCCGTTCGGAGTGCACTTTGAAAAGTGAGTACTTTTTGAAGCGTACCGGAATCCAGTGGCGAGGCAAAGAAGAGTCGCTTTGTGTCGTGCTCAGGAGAAGCGTCGGGGTAATTTTGGGTCATGATTCGAGGACTCTTTTTTTCTCCCTAAACGGGCCTTGACAATTCTCGTTCCGTCTTTCCAAAGTGGTTTGTGAATTGGTTTACCAGTGTATTCGGTCCCCGGGTTTAGTCCAAATGGGGCTCCTCTTCACTACCCTGCTGACGGAGGAATTCAGGAAATGGAAACGGTGAAATTGGAACTGGAACTCAAAATCGTAAACTCCCATGGGCTTCATGCTCGTCCGGCGGCGCAGTTCGTCCGGATTGCAGGCCGCTACGACGATTGCCAACTTACCGTCAGCCGTGATGAGATGGCGGTCAATGGCAAGAGTATCATGGGGATGATGATGCTGCAGGCGGGCCCTGGAACCACAATCCGAATTTCAGCCGAGGGCGAAGGCGCGGAAGAGCTTTGCGCCGAGTTGAAGGAATTAGTGGAGGGCGGGTTCGGAGAACAGTAATCATCTTTCCGAGGAACTGGGTGCAGTGCAGTGGCATTGACTCCCCCGGGATTGATGTCCACTATTTTGTTGCTTTGTTGGCCGCTCTTCGCTGCATGAACTCCGGGTTGGCAAAGTCAATCAGTTCTTCTGAACCCCCAAAGGAACTCCATGATCCGCCGAGGCACGTTTTTTTTCGAAGGCATCCCCGTATCAGAAGGCATCGTCATTGGTCCGGCCTATGTAATGGATGTCTCCTTTCACTCCACCAGCCGCTACAACGTGGGCGAGGTGGAAGTGGAGCACGAGCTCAATCGGTTCAAGGAAGCAATTCAACGCGCCAAAAACGAGATACTCTCCATCAAGCAGCAGGTGGAGCAGAAAATTGACAAACAGCAGGCGGCCATTTTCGATGCCCACCTGATGATGCTCGAAGACCCCTACATCATTGATCGCACGCAAAAGCGTATCCGCGACGAGCGTCGGAACGCCGAAAGCGTTCTTTGGGACGTAACAACTGAGTTGGGTGAACAAATGAAGGCTCTGGGGGACGAGTATTTTTCCGAACGCAACCACGACTTGTATGACATCACCCGCCGGGTGATCAAGTTTCTCACGAAAATTGACCGCGAGGAGTCCTCCACTCCCCACCCTGATGGAGCGATTGTTGTGGCCGAGAGTCTGGGGCCGGCGGAAACCGCCCAACTCTCCCGGGAGCATATTCTCGGCTTCTGCACAGACGAAGGAGGGCACACAAGCCACACCACCATTATGGCCCGAGCTCTGGGGATCCCCGCGTTGGTGGGTGTGGAGAAAATCACCAAGTTTATCCGCAACGGTGATATGCTCATTTTGGACGGCAACGAAGGCCGCCTCATTCTTAATCCCACGCAGGCTCAACTCACCCACTACCAGAAGAAAGCCGATGTTTTTTACGCCAAACGCCAGAAGCTGTTGGAACTCAGCCGGCTCCCGGCGGTGACAAAGGACGACGTGCGGATTCATGTTCTGGCCAATTTGGAAATCCCCGAGGAGCTCACCTCCCAAGGGTTGGAGCATGTGGAAGGGATTGGCCTTTTCCGCACGGAGTTTCTTTACCTTGATCGTGAGGAACTTCCGAAGGAGCAGGACCACGAGGAGGCGTATCGTCGGATACTGGATTTCTTCGGTTCACGCCCCGTGACGATGCGCACCATCGACCTCGGGGGGGATAAGCTTCCCTCGAAAGTACGCCTTGCGGATGAACCAAACCCCTTCATGGGGACCCGAGCCATTCGCCTTTGCGTGGAACAACCGGAGATCTTGCGCACACAACTCCGCTCCATGATGCGGGCCGCATCCGGGCGCGACCTAAACATCATGATTCCCATGATCAGCGGGCTGGAGGAATTTCGGTTCACCAAACAAATGGTGGCGGAAATCCACGATGAACTTTTGCTGGAAAACATTCTCCCACCGAACACACTGCATCTGGGTGCGATGATTGAAATACCTTCCGCAGCACTTCAAGCGCACCAAATTGCCCGTGAGTCGGATTTCTTCTCCATCGGCACCAACGACTTGGTTCAGTATACGTTGGCGGTGGACCGAACAAATAAAAATCTGGCTCAGCTTTACCGTCAGACGCACCCTGCCGTTCTGCAACTTATCAAACTGACGGTGGATGCCGGGAACGAGTTCAACATTCCCGTAAGCGTTTGTGGCGAGATGGCGGGAGACCTCCACACCGCCGCGTTGCTCTTGGGATTGGGGGTTCGCTTCCTCAGCATGAGCCCGCACTCCATCGGCAAAATCAAACAAATGATCTGCCAAGTTCGGTTTACCGAACTTCAGAACATGGCACAGGACGCGCTGAAATGCGCGACACCAGATGAGGTGGACCAGCGGATTTCCGAATTTTTCCTCACCCATTTCGATCCAGATTTGATGACTCCCAAACCCATCATCGACCGCTCCCGACAGATCATCTCCTAAAGCTCTCCCCGGATAACTAGCAATCATGGCACTTGCACCAAAACCACTCCCCTCCTTTGATTCTCTTCTGAATTCGAGTTCAAGCACACCCGAATTTCAGTTGGTACTACGCGATTTTGAGAAATTGGGTTACTCCAATTCCCCGGCGTTGCGTTATAATTCAGGTTCCCCAGCTGTAAAGGTAGGAAGGTTTCTGCAACAGTTGCTGGAGACTTATCCCGAGTGGAAAATTACAACCGTTGAAGTGGAAGCTCAGTCGGGCTGTTCGGATTATCATGGATTTGCCGAGGTGGGATTGGCGAACGGGGAGAAGAAAAGAATTCGATTTACTTGGGACTGTGCTTGGAAAGCGGAGCAGGAAGGGCTGAAGACCTTTTTTGGGACACCGGATCAACAGAAGGCGGCTCAGCTTTTTGGGTATCGCTGCTTTCAGGTGTTTGAAGTCATTTCCTAACATTTCAAATCAGGGAATTGACCCTCACCCATTTTACCATGCTCGCCGATAAACCACTCATCCTCGAATCATTGGAACAACTGCGCACTTTCAACATTCCCGAGGGGGGAATGCATGTGGCCGTGGGAACCTTTGACGGGGTGCATGTGGGGCATTGGGCGTTGGTTGAAGCTGTCCGCCGGAAGGCGGCTGAAAGGGGCGGGGCTTCCGCCATTTTCACGTTTCAAAATCACCCACGCTCCGTTCTGAGAAGTTTGGATCGGCCCATCCTTCTTACCCCCTGGGAACAAAAGCGCGATTTACTCCGGAAGTTGGGAGTGGAGATTTTAATCGGGATTCCGTTTACTCGAGAGTTTTCTCAAATGGAAGCCGAGGTCTTTATTTCAGAGGTACTGGTGGGGAATTGCAAGGCGCGCAGCCTGCATAGCGGCACAAACTTTCACTTTGGGCGCGGCGGGCGTGGTGGAGTGGAGTTGCTTCAAAAAATGGCAACGCCTATGGGGTATGAGTATCACCCTTTGGAGTTGGTACTGCAGGAAGGGGAAAAAGTGAGTAGCACCGAAATCCGCACGGCACTGTGGAACGGCGATGTGAAAGGTGCGGCACGAGGGTTGGGTCGTTGGCATTCGGTGGAAGGGAAAGTAATTTCGGGAGATCAATTGGGGAGAAGGATTGGGTTTCCCACGGCGAATCTGGAACTGCCGGAGGATTTGCTTCGCCCGAAGTATGGGGTGTACGCCGGTTGGGCAATTCATCATGGGAAGAATTTTCCTGCCGTGTTGAATCTTGGGGTACGCCCCACGGTTACCGGGAGCCGAGAAGAACGCTGCGAGGTGCATTTGCTGGATTTTTCCGGGGATTTGTATGGCGAACGTCTTCGATTTGAGTTTGTGGAACGCCTACGGGAGGAACAAACGTTCCCGGGATTGCAGGAACTTACCGCGCAGTTGGCAAAGGACTGCGAAGTGGCAAGAACGCTTTTGCAGCAGAACTCACTTCCGGCACTGAGAAAATAGCCGGGCTTTTTGACGGCTTGGAATTGACCAACCTCGAATTCTAGGGCATTTTTCTTTTCCATCCCATGAATTGGAAAAGCTTTCCATGAAGCAGGATACGTCCGAGGAATCCCTTCAGGAATATGATCCAACGAAGTTGGACGAGTTTCCAACATCGGAACGGCGGATTGGGGGTGGAAAATCGCGTCGGTCTCCACTGCTTATGACGATGCGGGGCGGACTACGGCGGCGTGTTTTTGTGATCCTCATCGCCTTCTCCATGGTGCCGGCGACGTTGATTCTTTTCCTGAGTTATATCTCCGCATCGGAGACTCTTCAGGGGAGTTTGCAGGAGGAATCCATCAACAGCACACGGCAGTTGGCGTTGGAATTGGACCGCCGGGTCGGTGAGTTTGGTCGATCTTTGGAAGCGGCGCGTGCTGACGTTGAATCCTCAGATATCGCAATCCTGACGGAAGATTTTGATGCGGAGGCGGTAGAAACACCACTCCCTCCATTTCTGCCGCTGTTCGCCCAACTTCCCCGGGATAGCCTGATTGTTTTGCATGATGAATCAGGGATGCTCCGTTCATCAAGTTGGGGAGTCTCCGTTACAAACTCGCCCCTTTCCCTGGTGGGCCGGGAATTGGAGATTCTTCTGCGGGAAAACAGCGCGGAAATAAAGTCGCGGTTGGAATGGCGCGACAGACTGGCAAGCGTCAATGTTTTGGAGAATCGCGGGGTTTTGGTGGAGCTTCAACACCCGCTTACACGAGACCCGTATCTGGTGATCAGCTTCCCGTTTTCCGAGGGCTGGAGCTCCCGGCAGCTTTCCAAATTCTCAGACACTTCCAGGGAGGAACTGACGAAAAACGACCACTTGTTTCTGGCCGCATGCAGTCCCGTGAAAGAGCTGTTGGAATCCAGCATCAACCAATTCGGCTCCTCAGTACGGGGAAATTATGTGATCTCATTGGGGACGGGGGTAGTATTGGAATCCAGTAGAGCAGGGATTAACTCGGAGGTTTTGAATGCCGTTCGGTTACGGCTGACGACAGAATCCGACGCGGCGAATGAGTACTTTATGCTGGAGAACCAGAACGTACGCATGGCCGTGGCGGCGCGTCCGATCCGTGCCAGTGGCTTCTTCAGTGAGTCACCGTTGAGTCGGCCGCAGTGGTATGTGGTGGAAGTGGTGAACCTGCAGGATACCTTTATTGCGCTCACCAAGTTGTATTGGACTCTGGTGCTCTTGGGGTTGGGACTGATGTGCCTCACCCTGGTGGCGGCGTTCTTCTTCTCCTCAAAACTGGTGCAACCGATTAAGAATCTTACCAATGGAATGCGCCGTTATGCCCTGGGGGACTTGGATTACCGGGTGGAAGTGCATACCCATGACGAGTTGGAAAACCTTGCCGACGCGGCGAATATCATGGCGGAAAGTTTGAGGAATTCGTATCAGGATTTGGCCAACCGCATGTTGGAACTGGACGAGAAGGCCAATCAACTCAGCCTTATTCACTCCATCAGCCGTTCCATCAACAAATCACTCGATCTGGATCAGTTGTTTACCCAGATCGTTCAAGAGCTCATGGGGATTATTCATTGTGAACGTATCTCCTTATCCCTTTACAACAAAGAGAACAACACGTTGACGATGGATTTTGTGTATCCGCTGGATCGCGATGTTCTTCCGCAACACACGCGCGTACCGATGAATTCCAGCCTCATGGGCAAGGCAATCATCGACCGAACGATCACGCTCAAGTCCACGAAAGCACAGGGAACGTATTTTGAGGAAACCCATTTGTATCGAGTGGGAGTACGGAAGATTTGTATCGTTCCCCTTATGGCTACAAATGGCCCTGTGGGGACGCTAAACCTTGGGGCATCGCGGAAGGACGCGTTTGATATCCGCGAAATCAAATTGCTCGAACGGGTCGCCGAGCCGTTGGGTTTGGCCTTGGAACATGGTCGGCTGTACAAGGAAGTTGCCTCCTTTGCTCAGCGGCTGGAAGAGACTGTGGAAAAGCGTACTCGTGAGCTTCAATCCGCGCAGGAGAAGTTGGTTCAAGCTGAACGTTTTGCCGCCACAGGCTCCATCGCCGCTCATATCGGCCATGAGATCAACAACCCGCTCTCGATCATCAAGAACTACCTCAAGATCAGCAAAACGAAGCTCTTGAAGGATACGCTTTCCAAGGAAGATCCCAAGGAAATCCGGGAAGGATTGGCGATTATTGAGGAGGAGATTGACCGTATTGCCCGAATTGTTGCCAAACTTCGCCAAGTAAGCAAACCGCCGGAATCGAACGCTGTACGGTTTAAAGTCGCCAGCGAGATTGAAAAGCTGTTCGAACTCCTCAGGAGTTTTGCGGAAAAACAACGCGTTCAGTTTCAGTCTTCTGTGATTCCGTATGAGCTAGAGGTGGTGTGTTCCGCCGATTACTTCAGGCAAATCCTGATTAACTTGATTCGCAATTCCATTGATGCCTTGGAACAGCGTGAGAATCCGTTAATCATCGTGCGCGCGGGACTGGTTCGCGAGAACCCAGAGTTGTTTTTTGTGGAGGTGGAAGACAACGGGTCGGGAATTGCCCAGGAACATCTGAACTCCATTTTTGATCCGTTCTTTACCACCAAATCCGAAGGAAAGGGGACAGGGTTGGGGCTTTCTGTTTCTTACGGATTGGCTCAAAGCATGGGGGGAACGTTGAAGGTTCGGAGTGAAAAGGGAGTAGGAACAACACTTCGGATGGAGTTACCCGTGGAGCATCAGACCGGTGAGGATTCACCGAAGCCCGGTGCCTTCTTCCCGAATCGCGAAAGCACCACTGGTATTGCGAAGCGTAAACGCAACATTGTGATTGGTTGATTTGCGCTGATTATTCGCTGGGTGACTCGATGTGTTTTGGCCCTTGCCAATGATACTTCTCGAGTGGGTGCGGGATATCCATGGAGTCCAAAATCTTCATGACCATGAAATCCACCAGATCATCCAAGGTTTTGGGATTGTGGTAAAACCCGGGCATGGCGGGGAGAATATGGGCTCCGCACTCGGAAAGGGTGGTGAGGTTGCGCAGATGAATGGTGGAGAGAGGCGCTTCCCGGGGCACGAGGATGAGCTTGCGGCGTTCCTTGAGGAAACAATCGGCACAGCGGGTGAGGAGATTATCCGAGTAGCCATGGGCCAAGGCTGCGATGGTTTTCATACTTGCGGGAACAACCACCATCCCGTGCGAACGAAATGTCCCCGAAGCCATGGGAGCTGCGATATCCCGAATGTTGTAAGTGTGAATGTACCGTTTGCATTCAGCTTCATTGAGGCCAAGCCATTCATGAATGGGCGTGGAGGGGGAGATACCCGGGAGCTCCATTTCGGAGGCCATCACCTTCCAAGTACTGGAACTTACCAGAAGATGCACCGTCCACTCCATACGCACAAGGTATTGGAGCAGTCGGATTCCGTAGATGGTTCCCGACGCACCGGAAAGCCCGACGACGACGTTCTTTAGTGGTTCGGGGTTCGTCATGGCTTTTCCCCGATGTGGAGCGCGGCGTTGCGCATTTGAAGCCACGAGTAGCGCACCAGACGGAAGCCCGAACGGCGTACCCAACGGGCAAGTTCCGGGGCTTCGGGCCAACCTTCAATAGAGTTGTTCAGGTAACTGTAGGCTTTGGTGCCGCTGACGGCATCGCCGATGCGGGGGAGAATATGATTCTGGTAAACGCCATGAGCAAGTTGTAGAGCCGCGTTGTTGGCTTTGGTGAATTCCAAAATGGCAAGGCGTCCGCCGGGTTTCAAAACCCGGTACATTTCACGAAGACCCGCGTGGGGGTCCTGCATGTTGCGCAAACCAAAGGCAATCGTCACCAAATCAACCGATTCGCTCGCCACGGGAAGTTCAAGCCCATCGGCATGGAGGAATGTATTGCCGGGAAGGTGTTGGTGGGCGCGATCAAGAAGGGGGCGGCAAAAGTCGGCGCCAAATACAATCGCCTTGGGGTTCGCTTGGCGGATGAGCGCCTGGGTAAGAGCACCGCTTCCGCAGGCGATATCGAGGATGATGCGGTCTGCGGGGCGAACAGAGCGTTGAGCCACGGTTTTGCGCCAAAGGGCATCGATATTCAAACTGAAGATGGTGTTGAGGCGATCGTAAACGGGGGCGATTTCCCCGAACATTCTGGATATGCGCTCGCGATCTTTGCGGAGTTCCATCACTGCTCTTGAATCATCCTTGCGGCGGGGGCCAAAATTTGTTCCACAGGCTGCGCACACGGAATCACCTTCATGAATCTGTGGGCAACACAACTCTACGCCAAACTGGTGCCGCCTTCCGGCAGTCTGGGTTGTGGGGAAAAATTCATTCCATCAGCCGCACGGTTCTTATTCATGCCTCTACAAAAACATTTATTGCTCACCGCCCTGTTGCTCCTTGGGGTAACCCCTTGGGTGCAGGGTCAAACGCTTACTGTGGCCCCTGCTCCGGAAGCGGAACGCACTGTAAATCTAAAGATTGCCGAAGCCGTTGAATACAACGACACCCGGGTGATGGAAATCCCCGATCTGGAATCCGGACCGAAAGACTTCTGGGTTCTCGGCACAATTGGGGATATCCGTCTACAAAACGATTTGGCATTGATGCAGTTTGGGAAGTTTAAGGACACAAATGATCCCAAAGAACAAATCCGTAACGGCGGACTTCTAGACCTGACGGTGGGGGAAAACACCCCCGAAAACTTCCACGTTTTTTCTCCGAACACCGTCTCCGGTATGGTGTTCGCCCTGAAAATCACGGGGCTCGACTACAAAAAGAATTCCGATGGAAGCGCTTCCGTTTTCGTACGCGGATTGGATGTTCGTTACCCGTTTCTCACCGTTGAATCAGAGTACAGGATGCCGAAGGATATGCCCGGTGTTCTGCTCACGACCACGTATACAAATACGAGTGCCGACCAAACAGCGGAGAAGGTGATTCCCTCGGATTACATCCGTTGGGGGGCGATGATTCCGTTCATCCCGGGAGAAGGTGTCCTGCGGAACGGTCAGGAATACCCAAACCTGGAGTTTGTTTTCGCGAAACAATATGACATTTGGATGCTCATCGCCCCGGAAACCGGGTCGTTCAAGATTTCCCACTCCGGCGTGGAACATTCCGGTTTGGAGTACGCACCGATTGCAAACATTGCCCCGGGCGAAACCCAGGTGATTCGCCGTTGGATCCTCGTAGGGAAGGAAGACCCCGGATACTTGTTCTCCAAAGTGTTGGAAAAGCGGCCCAATCAGGATGTGGGGACTTTGGTGGGGCGCTTAATTGAAAAGGAACAACTCCCAGACGGAACAGTTGTGGAGTCAGGTCCTGTGCCCAATGCCGAGGTACGGATCACCCCACGGATACGCCCCGACATGACTGAGGAAGTTCGCCAGCAATTCAGCGGCAAACCGTACCTGATTTACATGACCGATGCAAACGGGGTGTTCAACGGAATCCTCCCCGTCGGCGAGTATCAGATTTTCCCCGCACCCACGGCACGAATCTCCCCGGAGTCTCAAGTGCTGACCCGAATCAAGAAAAATGAAATCACTGCCGTGGATTACGGAGCCAGCAAACCAGCCCGCCTGATTTACCAAATTCTGAACGAGAAGGGGGAACGCATTCCCGGGAAAATCAGCATTGAGCCGTTGCGTAATACTCCCCCCGTGGAACTCGGCCCCCCCGGGGAACTTCGGTCCGGCAACTCCATCATCAGCCTGCGCGGCGCTGGTTTTGTGGAACTCAACCCTGGCAACTACCGTGTGGTGGCATC
>JANRMB010000276.1:0-4085 GCA_033761985.1 Candidatus Sumerlaeia bacterium
TGGCCGTTCACGAGGAAGGAGAAGACCAGTTGCTCGCCGTCCTTGGTGGTGACGTACCCGGAAAGTCCACGGGTGTTGGCGATGGTTCCGGTTTTGGCCCGGGCATTCCCCTCGGCGGGTGTCCCTTTCATGCGGCTCCGCAGCGTCCCATCGACCCCGGCGATGGGGAATGTATTTTTCCAGACTTCGGCATTCGGGGATTTCAGCATCCCTTCCAGAATGAGAATCAGGTGGTTGGGGGAGATGTAGTTGTAACGGGAAAGACCACTCGCATCGCTGTACACAAACTCGCTGGGTTGGATGCCGAATTTTTGCAACGTTTCCTCCACATACTTTTCTCCAGCACTGAATTCCCCTTTGCCGGTTTTCTCGTACCCAACAACCAGGGGCATTGTTTCCGCATACAGGTTTTGGCTGCGTTTCATCAAGACAGCGAGGACTTCGGATAGGGGGGCGGATTTGTGTTCCAGAATGACTTCGCGTTCGGCGGATTCCCAGTTTTGAAGCCAATCAGGGGTGGCATCGGTGATATCGAGTGGTTCGCCCTCCACGGAGATTCCCGAGGCTTCGAGAGTTTCCTGCAGCACGGTGGCATACCAAAGCGTTGGATTGGGGACGGAGGGAGACCGTTCAAAGGCAGGAGAGCCAATCACGGCGGTTCCACTCAATACAATCTCCGTGGAGCCATACTCACGGGTGACACTCACACGCGTTTCGCCTTCCTTCACCACCTTGATATTATTCCGGAGTTGGAAGTACTTGCTCTTGATGTTGGGGGTGATGAGAAGTTCCTCGCCCTCTTTGGCGGGAGGGATGATTTGAAGATCGACGTAGTTTTCATTAAGTTGAAGGGGACCGAACTCCGCCGAATACCACGTATCGAGACCGCCCAATGTCCACCCATAACCGAGGCGTTGATCGCTGAAGGCGGAGTCATCACCCACCACGCTGCCGGTGATGACGGTGATTCCTTGTTCCTTGAGGGTTGCGGCGACTTTCTCAAAGAGTTCCGTGGGTGAGGACATCAGTCGAGTGTAGAGCGTGGGATCGCCGTTGGACCACGCCACGAGATCGCCTTTCCAGACGCTTCCTTCGCGGACACCCGCCAGGGTGTATGTGGTGGTGAATTTGTAATCAGGGCCAAGAACTTCCAACGCTGTGGCGGTGGTGGGGATTTTCTGGTTGGAAGCGGGCATAAAGAGTTTGTTGGCATTGCGCTCGTACCAGACTTCCCCCGTTTCCAGTGATTTGATCTTCACCCCCCAGAACGCCGAATCAAACCGGGAGTCGTTGAAAGTAGTTTCAATTTGAGATATGAATTCCGGGGAAGGGGTCGGGTGTTCAGCAAGAGAGACCGAGACTCCACAGAACAAAATAGAACTCAACAGAAGTGCTGAAGCAAGGGAACGAAGACGCATGGGGAGAAACTTTCCGCGGGAATGCATCACCGGGATGAAGCCCGATAGACGTTTTCGAGGAAATCACCCGAAATGAGGAAAGGCAAGCGCGGAGTGCTGAAATTCACGCGGAGGCGAGGGGTTCCTTTTCCATCACAACATCCCCATCTTTCGGAGGAATCATGGTGCGCCAAGTGATGAGTGCTTCCACAATCAACCAAGTGGCGAGAAACAATAGCGAGCAGGTGATCGCAAACTGGAGATGAATGAGAGGATCGATGGTGGCATTGGTTTCCCAGAGTTTCAAGTAGGGGCGAATGTTGAGCGCGAGACTCCAAATCGTCATGGCAAGCATGAAGAGTGTAGGGAAAAAGGTGAGCCACCACGCTTGGCGGGTTTTCGCAAGCCACACCGTAAGCCCCAGCAGTGTGAGCGCGGCAAGAAGCTGATTGCTGCTTCCAAAAATGCCCCAGAACACTCGCCACAACGGCATCGGTGTTCCGTTGAGGGTAACGTTTCCGTTGAGAAGAACGATCAGGGGGAGCACGAGGGTGATAGCCGTGGCGAGATACGCTTGGCGAGTGGATCTCCACCCGAGCGCCTCCATCAAGACATACCGAGCCAAACGGGTGCAGGCATCGAGCGTATCGAATACGAACGTGGCGAAGGAAAGCAGGGCGAACTGGAGCAAAATCTGGAAGAGAGGGTCCGTGGCACGATCCTGCAACGGGGAAAAGACACCGGCAATCACCCGACCAAATTCCGCAATACCATTGGCATAAATGGCGTTGGGTGTCCCCGAGGGAGAGACGAGAATCATCACTGTCACCAAACTCACGCAGGCGAAGAACCCTTCCAGCAGCATGGAACCGTAGGCCACCGGGCGAGCATCGCGTTCGCACTGAAGTTGTTTGCTGGTGGTTCCGCTGGCGATGATGCTATGGAATCCCGAGCAGGCACCACAGGCCACGGTGATGAAAAGAATCGGAAACAGATGGAGAATCTCACCCGTGGGGAGAGTCTTTTCCCAACCGGTGAACGCAGGAAGTTGGATGGACTGTGTCCCCGTGAATGCGTTCAATAAAACGCCGAGTGTCACCACAATCAAAATCAGGTAAAGAAAGTACCCGCCGAGTTCTCCCCGTGGTTGAAGCAGAAGCCACACTGGGGTAAGTGCTGCAGCAAAACAATAAGCCAAAAGCAGGACGCCCCAAAGGGATTGGGCGCTCAAACCAAAGAGGGACTCCGGGAGGGACAGGGGAAGGAATTGGCCGATGAGGATGGCCACAAAGACAAGCGGGAGGAAGATGAGTTTTGCTTTGATGTGGCCGAGACCGGTGAAGCGAAGAGTGGCCCCCATTCCCAGAGCAAGCAGAAGATAAATCAGGGAACTGGTGGCCACGGCGGGGCCGGGTGCTTCGCCCCCTTCCGTGGAGGCCTTGGCCACAAATGTGGAAGCGGTAACATCCGTAAAGGCGATGATGACGTAAACCAGCGCAAACCATACGAAGATCAAAAACAACAGATGGGCCCGGGGGTTCATGTATCGGCGAACGATTTCAGCAATGGAGCGTCCGCCGTGACGAACGCTTCCCACCAGTGTGACGTAGTCGTGGATTCCACCAATGAGGATGCTGCCGAGGATGATCCAAATCCAGGCGGGCAACCACCCGAAATACAGCGCGGCAAGAATCGGCCCCACAACGGGTCCGGCAGCGGCGATGGCGGAAAAATGCTGGGGAAGCAACACACTGGCACGGGCGGGTTCGTAGTCCACGCCATCGCGAAGGGCATGGGCGGGGGTGTTGGGTTCAGAACTCAGCCGAAACAGTCGTTGAAGATACCCCCCCACCACGCCGTAAGCGGTGAGCAGAATAAGGGCGGAGACGAGGAGAAAAAAGAGAAGAAACATTCGTGGAAATTGCGAAATATGACGGGAGATTGCAAGTGGGGAATGAAAGTTTGGAGGCTATATTGACCTTACTGACCCTACTGACCCCATTGACAATTTCTTCTTGATAGTATGAGCCCTCCCTTCCCATTTCCTTGCGCCGCCTTCTCATTCGGGGGATGATTTCCCCGTTCCAAATCTCGCTCGGAGGCGTGTACACATGAATCAGTTTCGTCAATCCATGTTGGAGTTTGTGATTCAAACCTCAACCAATCTCCCTCAGGACGTTCGTACCGCCGTGGGGAAAGCCGGAACCCGCGAGAAGGAAGGCACCAAAGCCGCTCAGGCGATGGAGATCATCAGCCAAAACATCGACATTGCCTGCGAGGAAACCGGGGCGATTTGCCAGGATACCGGCATGCCGACGTTTGAAATACACACTCCCGTGGGGGTTGATCAAATCACTATGGAAGAAGATATTCGCTGGGCGGTGGGAGAGGCAACACGCTTTGGGAAGCTGCGCCCCAACAGCGTGGATTCCCTCAGTGGGAAAAACACAGGGAACAATTTGAGCGATTCCACACCGATTTTGCACTTCAAACAGTGGCGGGAAAAAGAAATCAAGATGACGCTCATCCTCAAAGGGGGCGGCTGCGAGAACAAAAACATTCAATACAGTCTCCCCTGCGAGTTGGAGCACATGGGCAAGGCGGGTCGCGATTTGGCCGGGGTGAAAAAGTGCATTCTGCATTCCGTGTGGCAGGCGCAAGGCCAAGGGTGCTCCTCGGGCTTCATCG
>JANRMB010000277.1:0-3177 GCA_033761985.1 Candidatus Sumerlaeia bacterium
TTTTCCAAAACACCCCATTCGTCCACGCTACTTGGGATTGAGGGGGAAGGGGGGGTGAATCCGCCCTGCTGAAGTCCAAATCCCGATGGTGAAGTACTCGAACCGCCAATCGCGGGGCTTTCTGCTGCAAGACTGAAGCCGGAGGAGGAGGTACCCTGCCCCCCCCCGGTAGTGGCGGTGAAACCAACAAACCCTGCAGAATTCGTTGCTGCGATCACTAATCCTGAGATAAGCAAAACAATCCCAGTGCAAATCACGAAAGGCACTCGATCTGTTTTCATGGATTTAACCAACATAAACTTCTCCTTTACATGTCAGCGGTGTAGTCGAACGAAACAGCATACAAGTACATGTTGCCGGAGTTGGGATCGGAACCGGAAGAGCCATTACGGCCAATCGAGAGCACAATAACATCCCCGGGGTTCCAAGTGGGTGTACCAGACCAGTTTTCACTTCCTTCCGGAACAACCTGTTGAACAACCAAACCCTGTGCAGCGGGATTCAAGGAGTCTGATGCGTTTGCTGCCGCTCCGGAAGAGTTTCTAAAGTTGTACTGAAACGCGACCGCCGTGGAGGCAGTTGTAAGCGAAGTCAAAGGCATGAAGGAAACATCAACGTCCACTTGTCGGTTTGTACCACCTTCGTCCGTCGCCCAATAGATCGTGAACTTGGGAGGTGTTCCGGCCACGAAATCACTGGGAACAGTAAAGACAGTGGTGGCAACGTTATTGGCGTTGTTGCCCAAGCTGATGGCTGCAGCGCGTGTGCGCTCCGTGGCAACACTGAAGTTGGCGTTCCCCACACCAGCACCTGTTCCTTGAGGAAGGAACTCCGCAGCCGCCAATACAACTCGCCGTGTGCGATTAGCGATTTGAGTGTTCGTAACGGAACCTGTGGTCAGTTTAGCCCCATCAATCCCACCAGCGGAGGCATTGATTTTGGTTACGATTTGGTCGCCCGTATCCGGGGAACCATTGGTACCGGGCAAACCCTGAACCCCTTGTGGGCCTTGGGGACCGGTCTCACCTTGAAGTCCTTGCGGGCCTTGCGGGCCGGGGTTACCTTGTGCACCTTGAGGACCGGGGTCACCTTGAGGTCCTTGGGGGCCTTGGGGTCCTTGGGGTCCTTGAGCACCCTGAGGGCCTTGTGGGCCGGGATCACCTTGGGGTCCTTGGGGTCCTTGCGGCCCTTGCGGACCTTGAACTCCTTGGGGTCCGGGGGTGAGAGAGGTTACTGCGAAGGGAACATAATTGAACTTCTGGCGGGGAGCAAAGATGTCTTCTGCCCCTAATCCATTCCCGTTCAGATCTGCCTGAACCTCCAAATAGAGGTCGCCAGTAATCAAAGCGGAATCCAATGAGGTGATGGAGCCAAGTTCGGCGCTGTAAAATCCATCAACAAGGGAAACTGCCGGGTGAGCTTCCGTGTAGAGTGCCGATCCACCCGTCGGGACGGAATAAAGTCTGAATGTTATGGGATAGGATGCATTCGGCACGGCAGAACCAACGTTGTTCCGCAGATTTCCTTGCACGGTGATCTCCACCGGTGCAGCGTTGACCGTTGCAGTTCCGAGGATCAGGAGACCTGACGCGAGGAGAACTTTGGATAAACGGTAGGAACTAAATTTGTACTTCATGGTGGGCACTCCATAAGCAGTTTAGAAATAACTTGAATAAGCCTGAGAGGCGCTGACTTCATGCTCGATATAAAGCCCTTTTGTCAATAGCGTTAATTTTTGGACGTTAGTTATTGACGGCTCAATTCCAAATAAATCGACCAAAATATCCTCTTTCAACTCTGGATAAATCCGCCTAAAGAACCTCGATTTCATTTCAGGATGCGCATTTATACATTTTTGCCTTACAAAACAAATGCCTTCAACATCACTCGCTGGATGCCGACTCACATAATTTCCATTACGGTATTGATTGGAGTTTTCTTGGAAGATTCATTTTCAATATCCATCATCACCTACTCCCCCTCGCATTCGTTATCTAACGACCGAAAACCAAATTATTTTTTGATATCGACGGTAAATTTCGTCATTTACGGACGGGTTGTCCAACTATTTTGAGAGTAATCCCCTCGGATTTCCGAATAACTTTTCCAGTTTTTTTTCGATTATGTTAAAATTCAACAGATTCCCTTCAATTAAGAACGTTGGAACCTTTCCCTCCCACACTTTCCACAACAACAGGTTACCCAATCCGCTAGGGAGTTGAGCCTCTGCTGAACTCGCCACCCCATTTTTTTGCTGCGCCCCGCACCTCTTGATCACAGAAAATACCCAACCATTTTCTCTCTCCAGGATTTTATACCATGTCATCCCTCACTTATTCCTCCCCAGAAATCGCCGCCCGCGTGACGGAATGGTCGTCTCCGGCCTACGATTCCGCAACTCGCCAGGAAGTGGAGGCACTGGCGGCCGAAGGGAATGTGAAGGAATTGGAGGATCGGTTCTACCGGACCCTGGAATTCGGCACGGGTGGTTTGCGCGGGCTAATGGGAGCCGGCACAAACCGCATGAACAAGGTCATCGTCTCCCGCGCCACGCAGGGGCTGGCCAACTACGTGAAAGCTCATGCGGCACAATCTGATGGATTCAAGCCGGGACCGCTACGCGCCGCTATCGCCCACGACAGCCGGCATCGGAGTCGGGAATTCGCCGAAGCCGCCGCCTGCGTGCTTGCCGCCAACGGTATTATCTGCCATCTTTCCCCCGAATTGCGCCCCACGCCGTACCTGAGTTTCGCCGTTCGCCACTTGGGTTGCCACACGGGAATCGTCGTCACGGCCAGCCACAATCCCAAGGAATACAACGGATACAAGGTGTACTGGAATGATGGCTCCCAAGTAGTCCCTCCGCACGACAAAGGAATCATCCGTGAAGTAAACTCGGTGGAAAACGATGCCCAAGTGCTCACCATGCCGTTCGACAAAGCGGTGGCGCTGGGGATGATTCAGATCATGGGCAAGGAAATGGATGAAGCGTACATTGAGGCCATTTTGCAGCAACGGATCGATGCGGAATCCTGCCGGAAATCCGCAGTGCGCGTGGTGTACACCCCGCTGCATGGTTGCGGCGGGACGCTTGCCTTGACCGCGCTCGATCGCTGGGGCTTCACCCACGTCTTCCCCGAGGAAGAGCAAATGCGCCCCAACGGCGACTTCCCCACG
>JANRMB010000278.1:0-13448 GCA_033761985.1 Candidatus Sumerlaeia bacterium
GAACGTTTCCACCGCAGAGGTGGTTACAGAGAACAACCCAAAGTTTGTGCGTTCAAAGAAAGCGTTGGCGCCACTTGCTGCCAAAGTAAAAACGTCACCCGTTCCGCCAGAGGCACCGTTCACCACCTGAACGTCTGTCCCTTGGCCACCATCCACCACATCCGTACCATCACCGTTATTCCAAGTAATTGTATCGTTCCCTGCTCCTGCATTTACCGTATCCGCCCCAGGGCCCGGAATGATGGATTCCACCAATCCACCTCCCAGAATCGTGTCATTTCCTCCCGCCGTATTCAATATCACACTGTTCAAAACAGGAAAACTGGTGACTTGTAGTGTGGATAAATCCAGTGAATCCACATCAGCGCTTCCGAGAAATGAAATGGAAACAATCCCTGTTGTTGGAACATCTGTATTAAGTCCACCCACCAAAGGATTTGAACCGTTTATTTTGATCAATCCGCTGTCCACAACAATAGAGACATTTTCCGCGGCATCCGTAGAGATGGATAGACCACCCGTAACGGTATCAAAAACAGACGTAATTGCAGCTGGGGCAGACGATGCAATTACCAGAAGTGCAGTAGCCATGAGGCTAATACTAAGTTTTTTGAAATTGTGTTTCATGTGTTTTTCCTAAAATAAGTTCTGCTTGGCAATCAAGCGGGACTCATGTAAACCATTTCATATCGCGATGAAGTGAGCAAACGCACAAACCGAAAATAATACAATTTATCTAAATTGAATATGGTATGAAATGTTTCTAAATTGCGGATTTAAAAAGGCAAATCCGGTCGAATTGTAGGTTGTGATAATCTGAAAACACCGCCAAATAAGTGCCGTTATGTGAAAACGAAAAAAACAGGGAATCAAAATGTGTAAAGTGGAAGCCCTTGTTTTTTCAAACACCAAGTGGCGGAAAACAGAACCAACTCGCGCACAGCTATGTAAGGGAACCAAGTAACCCAAACATGCCATGCGCACGCTTCAAAAGTTGGTCAGTTTATACCCCTTTGAAAAAACACAGAAAATCAAAATAGTAATGCCTTTGTGGCATGAAGTTAGGGCGAAAATGCAAACAATGCTGTTCAAGATGTGATGTCTCATGTCAACAGATTTCATCGTGACTTCCACGGAAAAGATTTGCTATAGGATGCACTACCCGAAGTGTGAACACTTTTGCGGAAAGAATCCCTAGCCCGGCTTTCTCACCAACTTCGTCGCGAGACGGCGAAGCGCCCGTCAAGCCATGGGTTTCCCAACGCGAGTCGGACGCCGACGTGTATTCACACTTCAAGGTCGACGAACAAGGGATACCCTTGGAATGGCGGGATGATTCGACTGTCGCAGCAGATGGCTGGTGAGAAATCCGGGCTAGTTGCATTCCCGCTGAGTGATCGGTGTTTTTGCCAAGGCCGTTGGGTAGCCGATTCCGTATCCCTGAAGCATCGTCACCCCGTATTGGCTGCAAATGATGATCTGCTCCTCCGTTTCAACGCCTTCAGCGATCAGTTCCATTTTCAAAGATTTTGCCAGAAGCACCAGATTGCAGAAGATTTCCAACCGTTTGGAGTCCCAATGGTTCATGGGCATAAAGGATTTGTCTATTTTTATCCCATCTACTTCAAAGTCCAACAGATAGGTTAAGCTGTTATGCCCAGTACCAAAATCATCCAAAAAAAGGCGAAATCCCAAAAGCTGTAATTCTTTGATGGTGCGAATGGCGGAGGAATCTTGTTCCAACAACATCCTCTCGGTGAGCTCCAAAACGATTTGGCTCGGTTTCACACCGTACTCATGAAAAGTTCGATACAGATTGGATGCAAAATCGGAATGATGCAATTCCAAAATGGAGATATTGATTGATACGAACGACTCCTCGTTTAGCGATTCAAATAAAAGATGAAATTCTTTCGCAACCAACCTGTAAACCTGATTTCCAAGGAGAGAAATCAGTCCGGTCGATTCAGCCAAATAAATAAACTGGTTGGGATACAAAAGACCATATTCTGGGTGATTCCATCGAACCAAAGCCTCGTAGCCAACTGCCACGCCGACTGCACTTTTGCAAATAGGCTGATAATGAATCGTGAGGTTTAGGCTATCCTGGCGAAGATCATATTCCAATTGATGCTGCTGAGAGCGAAACAATCGAACATCGGTACTTTCACGTTCCTTCCTTCTCAGTAACTCATCTTCCTCCAAGATCTCCATTATCTTTATTTGTACTTCTACTCCTGATTGGGCAAACAATACACCAACCTGATCTCGTTTAATAAGCATGCCAATTGAATTTGCTAAAATTTGGAGCATGTTAAGTTCGCTTCGGGAAAAACATTTCTCTCGGTGATTTGTGAACACACCAATTACTCCAACAACCTCATCATGAACAATCATTGGAACCCCACAATATGTCTTGATTTGTTCAAATGAATTGCTTTTGTTGGTTCGCAAGTTGACGCATTGTACCCACTCGTCCTTTTCGATATCTGAAATTACCATGATCTTCTTATTATGTACAATAACATTTGCCAATCCTATTCTGATTGGTAAAAGTTGTTCCAACCCAGAGGAGTCAATTCCACTACTATATAATAATTTTAGATGCTCACCACTTCTCTGGCGAATAACGCAGCCATCCACAGAAAGAATTTCTCGAATACTATCGGCAATAAAATGAAATTCCTCTGCAACATTATGAGCTTTTGAAAGCTTGTTGCAAACAACACCCAAGTAATCCATATGGGCTGAGAGCTCTTCTGCTTTAGCCTTCCCGCCTGAGGACAATCCCAGGGCAATACCCAGCTTTGCAATCAAGTCTGAGGAGCTTTTGCGTATAGCAACAGCGGTTGGTGATTCCTTTATGCTCCTTAAAAAGCTAGTAGAGTCTCGTTTATGATATTCTCTTTTCACCTTTAAATCCTTTAAGTTGCCTCTTTTCACCTCATGGAAGATTTGTGGTTACGCTGATGATCTCCGATAAGGGTAAAATTTGAGTGTATCGTTTCACTTCTTCCCCGTTCCGACCAAAAAAAATCCAAGTCGGAACTCGATAAACGCCCAGCTGTTGCGCCAATTGAGGATATTCCCCACTATCAACCCACGCAAAGGCGGCTCGTTGGGTTGCCACTTCCATAACTGGTTTTTGCAAAATTTCCAATTGCTCTATACAAGGAATTGCATCAGGTGAGTTGAAATACATAACCAAAGGGATTTTGTTGTTTGGATCATTCGCCAAACGCCGAGCATTCGATATCGTTAGAAATCCTTTTGGGGCAACTGATGATACCTTACTTTCAGCAAGATAAGAAAGCTGCTGACGTCCTTGAATTTCTCCCGTTTTGTGATCTTGATTATCGTAGATTTCAAATGTTGAAACAGACTCCTGTATCATCGACTCCGAATTCGACCACTGGTTTTCTGCAGCCGAGCGTGCAGCAGGGGAAAGTACAAAACATTGAACGGTGGGTGTATAGTCGTCGCTACGTTTTGGCCTTCCTCCAATTACATAGATATTCCCCCTTCTGTAGTCAGGAGTAACAGAATGGTACAACCGATTGGGAATATTGCTTTCAATCTTTGTCCATGGGCTCAACCCAAAGGGTGAGGAAGAACTCCAACATACATCCGATGAATGTTGAGACTGGGAACCATCAGTGGCTGTTCCAATTCTCGGATAGCGGGGAGAAAAGGAAAGTAAGTAAGGGCCAGCCACTGCAGATCCAGCGGAGTACATCCCCATCATTAGGTGAGATTTTTCTTTCCTCCATGGTCCTAGTTTTCCGCTGGATAGGATCGCACAGGAATAAATGTCGGAAGATGCCGATTCCACGGATACTGTTGATAAATGCAATCCTCCCCAAACATACACACGACCCGCCACAACTCCGGCACTATGGTACCATACCCCCACAGGAAGTTCTGGCCCCAGCTCCCAATCACCCATGGTGCCATCGGCAAATACGCGATTAGAATAAACACGAGAAGAGGGTAACCGTTTATCCGGAGTTGATTGCTCCGTATCCGCCAAGCCCCCAATGATATGAATGTGGTCTGGAGTGGTGATTGCCGTCATGATCGCAAGTCTTTCCCCAAATGGGCGAGACTCTCTCCATGGCATTAAACTGCCATCAGGAAGCGGCTTACTCCAAATGGCTGTGTCATAGTATGTCCCGTTGGCGGGTAAACTCGAGCCACCTACAATATAGACTACATCATTAAGCGTAACAGTTGAGCTCCCGATATAATTCATATCTTTTGGTAGGGGAGCAATCTCCTCCCAATCCGCCAAACCACCGCCTGGAAGAATCCCCGCCTTCAAAATCGTACGGTCCTGTTCCTCCAATCCACGCTTGTTCTCCACATCCGAAGGGGTCGTGGTACTCGCTCCACCAAAAACATACAGGTAATCTCCAAGTACTGCCGAGCCATGGAATGCCCTCCCTTTTGGCAACTGCCGAGCTTCAAATATGAAGTCGGCACCGCAAACCATCGTTGTATTCGCCAACCCGAAACAAATCATACTCACAGCGGCGGAATAAAATCCTTTGTTCATTCGTTTTCATCAGCCTAACTTGGATTCTCACAAGGAAATCCATCAGTCGATTCCCCCATTTTCAAAGACGGGAAAAGAGGGAGCAACTTCATCGATTCCTCAGGGTAGTCTGTATATCCTCAACCATTCAGCCAAAACATTCTGTGAGTTTTCGCACAAGGCTGCTTCAAGCTCCTGTGCTCCCAAGCCCCATACCGTGGGTGGAAATCCAGGAAGGCGTTCTTGACAAATCATCCGCTGTGTTCCAACATATCATCAATAAATGAGGTGGGGGCCTTATCATGTTTATTCCATTTTTCTTCTGCAGCTATCGGCATCGCAGCAAGGCAACAACTCTCATTGAGTTGATGGTACTTATTGCTATTCTTGCGATACTCATCACTACCACGACTGCTAGTTTTCTTGAGATTGAGACGCGCGTGAAACTCACCAGAGTGCGTGTGGAGCACCAAAGGCTGGAGGGGGCGATTTATCTTCAACGGATTGATACGGGGACGGTTCCTCCCACGATACCCATGGACTCCGGTTTGGAACTCCGATCCCTGACCACACCCATCGCTTATCTCACCACCCTTCCCCTCGATCCCTTCACCTCTCGAGATACGTTGGGAAGAATGACTTTATATCAAGGGTATGATTATCTGCGCTATCAACGGTGGACGCATCCCCTCTCCCTCATCATCTTTGAACCTTGGTATCAATCAAGCTCCAGCTATAATTGGGCGTTCGTCAGTTCAGGTCCTGATCAACGGCGCGATTTTCTGGAACGTTCTCCCGGGATTTTTATCTTTCAACTTTCTCAAGTCGAGTATGATCCCACCAACGGCGCCATCTCTTTGGGGGATATCGTCACGGAATCCGGGCTAACTCCCACCATGAGCCACTATTAGAGAAAAGTTGAGTGGAATAAAAAGCGAATAGGCGAATAAATGACGAAAAATCGCTTGCACACCAGATGGATTTGCCCAAGAAACTCCTCATCTTACCTGAAGGAGTTTTCCCCATGAACCAAGAATTTCTCATCCATGAATTGCGCGCTAACCACCGTTACTTTCTCAATGTGATCGCAGGTTTTGATGAGTCGGAATCCAATTTCACCCCTTATCCCGGAGCCATGACTGTTGCGGCACAAGTCCACCACGTGGCGTTTACCCTCGATTGGTTCAACGAGGGAGCCTTTGGTTCCGGTTTTGATATGAATTTTGAGGAGCATGTGCGCCAAGCCCGAGAAGTAACCTCCCTTGCCAAAGCAATCGCCACCCTTCAGGCTTCCATGGATCGGTTTATCGCAACCCTGGAATCCAAGGGCCTTTCCGCCTATGCGGAGCACTTTCCTGAGGGGCAGCTCATGAGTGGTCCCAAGTATGGCATCCTCATTGGCGCCATCGATCATACCTGCCACCACCGGGGCATCCTCACGCAATACCTGAAGGCACTTGGGAAAACTCCGGCGATGCCTTACATGTAACGCATCGGAATTACTCCAGCGCGTATTCCATCAACTGACACACCGTTTCAATCACCTGCACGCGAGCGTGGTATTTGTCATTTCCGGAGACAATCGTCCACGGCGCGTGCGGGGTGTTGGTACGGAGAATCATCTCATTCACCGCTTCCACATAGGCATCCCATTTGTCCCGGTTTCGCCAGTCCTCTTCCGTGAGTTTCCAGAGCTTATGGGGGTCTTGGGAGCGTGCTTTGAACCGAACCAATTGCTCCTCTTTGGAGATGTGCAGCCAAAACTTGATGTGGATCATCCCCTCCCGGTGGAGTTGCGCTTCAAACGCGTTGATTTCCTCATAGGCCCTTTTCCACTCCTCTTCCTTGGCAAATCCTTCCACACGTTCCACCAGGACGCGCCCATACCAGGAACGATCGAAGATGGCGATCTGACCCCGCCGGGGGAGTTTCGTCCAAAACCGCCAAAGGTAATGATGATCCAATTCCAGTTGCGTTGGTTTCCCCACGGGAACCGTGGAATATCCACGGGGATCAAGCGTCCGCACCAAACGTTTGATGGCTCCACCCTTTCCAGCGGCGTCCCAGCCTTCGAACACAATTGCCGTGGAGAACTTGCGGACAAACGCCTTTTGTTGAAGCTCCCGAATGCGGATCTGCGCAGCCTCCAACCGCTCGGCATAGTCTTTCGAACTGATTCGTAGAGACAAGTCACACTCTCCCAGAGGATCGCCTACGACTGGGGGAAGCTCGATTTTTTTTGTCTCAACGTGCACAAAAAATGGTTTGGGTTCCGTGCGGAGCTGCCGAATCTGATGCAGCTGCATTTCCAACTGCCCACTAATTATCTGGAGGATTTCCAATCGCCGATGACGCCGATTTGCTGCAGCCACCGCGCTCCATGGCGCTCGGTCCAGTTGCGTTTTCTGTAAAATCTCCTCCACCGTTTCCAGATAAGTATCATAATGATGATGATGGGCCCATTCCGCTTCCGTTACCACAAAGCGGCGAAACGGATCTTCCTCGGCTTGTTTCAAACGCCGGCGTTGTTGCTTTTTGGAGAGATGAAGCCAGATTTTGACAATCAAGTACCCATCATCGAGCAGAGTATTTTCAAACTGTTGAATTGCCGTAAGTCTCTCGGCGTATTCAACCGCCGTAATCGAGCCTTCCACTTTTGCCTGAATCAAGCGCGCATACCAACTCCGCTCAAAAAACGCCATGCGCCCACGTTCCGGCAGCTTGTTCCAAAACTCATGCAACCAAGGGTATTGATCAGAATGCTCCGCCGATTGTTGCACATAGTGAACTTCAAAGGCCCGGGGATCCAACATCTCGGTAATCTGCTGAATACCATCGCCTTTGCCTGCGGTGTCCCAGCCCTCCAGCAAAAGGATTATCGGTACCTTGAACTGACGAGATAGGTGCTGAAGTTCCCTGAGATTGGTTTTCAGCGGGAGTATCTTCTGCTGGTATTCGTCCTTATCCACTTTGGCTTCAAGGTCGATGGATTCCAACATGGAGCGTTGCCTTCCTGTGGGAGAGTTGCGGCGTGGGTTTGGGAGGGTTCAACCACGGATTAGGCCAGCGCCTTCTTGGTGTGTCAACCATCCAACAAACCTTCAAGCCAGCATACAATACTCCAGTAAGAGTTGTCATCCATTGGCACAACGCTGGCATTGTAACTAGCCACGAAGCAAGCGTCGCAAATTCAACCACTTCCTGCTTGATCCCCGCGGGCACACTTGATTCGCTTCACCCACCCTTCGAGGAGATGACATCCATGGCTGATCTTAGTGCAAAACTACCTGAAAACGTACCCGGTGCATTCTTTGTGGATGACCAGTGCATCGATTGCGATGCCTGCCGCGCCACCGCTCCGGATAACTTCGCCCGCGACGATGAAAAGGGCTATTCCTACGTTTTCCGTCAGCCTCGTAATGAAACTGAACGCGAGCTTTGCATGGAAGCCTTGGAAGGCTGCCCTGTGGAAGCCATTGGCGATAACGGCAAGTAAACTCCACACAACCGAAAGATATCAGATGATGGGCGCTGGTTCCTTGAATCGGCGCCCTCACATTTTTTAGAATACCCCCTTCACAATACCTCCTGAGTATCCCATGCTATCCGATTCCCACGCCCACGTGCAACATCCCCATTTCAATGCCGATCGCCCCGAAGTGCTCCACCGGGCCGCCGAAGCAGGAGTCGGGTTTATTCTCAATCTGGCCACCACTTTCCTCGATGCACCCGCGGTTGTGGCCCTCGCGGACGAATACCCCTTTTGCTACGCCGCCGTCGGCACCCACCCCTGCGATACCGAGCACTGGTCCCCGGAGGCAGAAGGAATTTTTGAAGAGCTTGCCAGGCACCCCAAAGTTTTGATGATCGGAGAAATCGGACTCGATTACTTCCACAAACCCTTCGATAAAGCCCACCAGCATAAAGCACTACGTTCGCAACTGAGACTCGCCAAACGACTGAATCTTCCGGTCTCTCTCCATTGCCGGGGTGAGGGATGCTACGCCGATCTGATTGCCATCCTTCAGGAAGAGCAGGCTCACACCATCGGAGGGATCTCCCACTGTTTTGCCGGAACCCTCTCCGAAGCCTGCGAACTCCTCAACATGGGATTCCACCTCGGCGTGGGAGGCATTGCCACCTACCCCAAAAATCAGGATATCCGACACATCCTTCAACAAGTTGGCCCCGAGAAACTCCTTCTGGAAACCGACAGCCCCTTCCTATCCCCAAACCCCGTTCGCAGTAAACGCAACGAACCCGCCCATCTCGTCCACACCGCCGAAATCCTCAAGGACTTAGTTGACTCCTCCAAATCCTTTCCGTTCCTGTAATCCTTATCTTTGGAAATACAAGGGAATCATCATGGCCCGCCTTTGTACTGTGGCTTCCTCTGTCGCTCTCAGTATCCTTGCTTCTTCGGTTATTGCTGGTGACGCAGAGATCGATCTTACTCCTGATGTTCGCATCTACGGGAATCTGCGATTTGATCAACTGGGGACAACCCTCACTCCTATTGGCGATTTCAATGGGGATGGTTTTGATGATGTTGCCATCGGTGCTCCCGGAAATCCGAACAGTGGGTCGGCTCGCCCCGGAGAAGTCTTCGTGCTCTTCGGCGGCACCACTCTTCCCACCCAACTTTTTCGCAGTGACCTGAACGGGCAAAACGGCTTTCTCGTCATCGGTACTGATCTCTCTGACTTCGCCGGTTCTGCCCTTACCGGTGGAGACGTGAACAACGATGGCTTCTCCGATCTGATTGTCGGCTCAGCCAGAGCCTCCATACCGTTTCAACCCCCTTCTGATACAGGCACAGCCGCGGGCGAAGTCGCCGTCATCTACGGTCGCCCCACGATCTCCGCCAGTTTCCAGCTTTCCACTCTCGCCCCCACCAGCAATCCGAACGGAACCCAGGGGTTTTTGCTTCAGGGCGAAACCGCCAACATGAACGTGGGCCTACACCTTGATTGTGGCGACATCAACAACGATGGCGCCGATGACATCATCATCGGTGTTGGGGCAGGGGTGAAACCGACCGATACTTCTCTGGGCTTCCCAGTCTCCCGCATCGCTGGTAACGTCTACGTCCTCTTCGGGCGCCAACCGAACAATCGCTTCCCCGCTGTCATCAGCACACGAGACTTCCCCGGAAATCTGGGAAGCATCATCTACGGCGCCGATTTCTTCGATGGATTTGGCGGAACAATCAGTGGTGGGGGAGTAGCCTATCTGGGAGACTTCAATAACGATGGTTTTGGGGATTTCGCCGCCTCTGCTTTTGCCAGCGCGGGACTAAACAACGCCACTGCCAACGTTGGTGAAGTCGTCATCCTCTACGGGAAACAAACCTTTCCCTCCACTCTGGACACCAAGGACATCGTTGCTGGTTCCAACACCCTTGGAACAATCCTCTACGGCACCACCCAAGATCCCTTTCCGCAACGCCATGTTCTGGGGCGAGGAGGCGATTTTGATGGCGACGGATTTGCTGATCTCGTCATCGGCGATGAACTCGGCTCCAGCAACGTCAACGTCCGATTCGAGTCTGTCACTGTTGTCTACGGAGGCACGGGGCTTCCCGCGGTTCGTACCATAAATGACGTGATGACGGGTCTGGGTGCCGTGGCCTTTGAAGCCGTCAATCGTGCCAATCAGGATTTGGGCGCCTCCTGTTCTCTCGCCGCTGATGTAAACAACGATGGGTTTGCCGATCTTCTCATGGGCGCAACAGCCTTTGGAGGTATCAGCGGAAGAACCTATCTCGCCCTCGGTGGCTCACCCCGCAAAACGGGGACAGTGGACATTCTGAATTCAGACTACATCATCGAGCCCTTCAATCCCAACAGCTTTGGTGCAGCGGTCCACAGTGCTGGTGATATGAATGGGGACGGAGTTGATGATTTTCTCCTCTCCGCCTCCGAGGGGACAGATCAGTTTGGCACGCAGGGAACATCGGGGACAGGGCAAGCTTATATCCTCTTCGGCACACCTGCGCCTCAACCACCGCCACCTGATCCCGATTACTGGGCACTGTATTAGAGGGGCTAAAACCTCAAAAGTTTACCTTCAAAAATGATAACCAAAACGGAACAGCCAATAGCGCCCCGGAATACATGACCAAAAGAGTCGCTGACATCGATTGCCAATCTCCCCCATATCGCCGAGCCACGATGGGGGAAGCGGTTGCCGGTGGCATTGCCGCTTGAATCATCAACGCCAAAGCCAAAACGGGCGCTGTGGTTGCCCAGCCGAATAGATGAATCAAACCAAGAATCACAACCGGGGAGACAAAAAATCGGAAGGCGATCGTAATCAATACTGTTCGCACCCTGAGAGCTTTTCCCAATTCGCACTGTGCAATCATCATCCCCAACGTTAACATCGCCACGGGAGAAAGTGCATCCCCCAAAGTTCTTGCAGCATTCATCGGAATAAGCACCAACAACGGCGCTTCCTCACCTCTTGCTGCTGCTGCAAAAATCGGAATTTGGCTAAAGACCGCACCCAATAAAATACCCGCCAACGGGAGATTGAACAACGGTTTGATTTGTTGGAAAAATGTCGGTTTTGCCGCTTCCACCGAACTCAGTAAAATAACTCCCACAGTCCATTGCAGTGATAACAGCACCACATAGGCAGAAGTTGTAAGCAAGGCCATCAAACTCAGATGTTCCGGCGGGCAGATTGCCATCGCCAGTGGTAACGCCAGAAAAAAACTGTTCTGCATCATACAGAGCGCCATAATGGCATTATTTGTCTCTCGAGTGATCCCTGTCCCCCTCCAAATCTTTACCACCAACCAGGCGAATCCATAACCCAAAAACGAGACCCCGTACATTACCGAGATCAGTTGGGCGCATATTTTCAACGTTTCGGCGTTCAAATACCCCGCCACAATAATCATCATTTTTGCGGGAACTACAACGTCCACCAAAACCCGAGTCATTCCTTCCACACCCTGATCAGAAACCAACTTCTGCCGAACACCAATCCAACCAAAAGCACTGATGAGCAATAGCGTCATCAACGCCTGAAATGTTACCAAAAAGCCGTCGGAAAAAACGCTCACTCCACTACCTCTGTCCCCACTGATTCCTTCCAGGCCCATAGTCTGATTTGCGTTACAGTGAGTTGATACTCGTACTGCACAAGAGTCTCCGCAATCAGGTGATAACGTTCCAACTGCGCAATCAATTCCTCGGGATCCGCCTGCCGTTGGCTCCATCTATTTGCCACTTCTTCGTAAGCGGTTTTTGACCAGGGAAGTAGATTATTCCGGTACTCCAGAACAAACGTATCCAATTCATTTGCCGATTGAATCAAATCCCGAACCTCCCGAACGACGCGTTGGCGAGTAGCCTCTTTCATGGACTTTGATTCATCCTGAATTGCTTCGGCTTCTTGAAGATTCCCCTGCTGCCGGGCAAACAACGGCAGCGGGATGCGCACCCCCAAACGAGCTGTGGTTTCGTCTCCAGAGTCGTCCTGCCCCGCACCCAGGGAAACACTGGGGTTTTCCCAAATTCGTTTCCTGACTTGCTCAAGATAAGCGGATTCTCTCCGAACCCCATACTCCGCTCCCCGTACTTCCAACGTATTTTCAGCATTCAACTCGCCGGCCACTCGGAGCAATTCGGTATTCAAATCCGCCTGCCAAACTTTGGGGAGTTGAGAGACTGGTACTTGGTTGAAGTCCGGTTGGTTGAACAACTCCTCCAGTTGATTTCCCAATCGAGAATTTTCCACCGCCAAAGCAGTGATCGAAAGCAAATAGTCCGTTCTCTCTGTTTCCAACCGAAGCCTTTCCCCCTCGGTTTGCGCATGCTTCACGGCGCTGTCCACCAATTCGATAACCCCCCAAAAATGCTGTTCCAATAATTGATTCGCGGTCATGCGGGCCAACACTTCGCGCAAATCCCGCCGCAATTCCAACTCCAGTTGCGCAGCCGCCAGTTTTGATTGCTCCAAAATGGCTGCTTCAACGTTCTTTGCAGCGCCCAACCGACCCGGCAACAAGATCTCCTGTTCCACACCCGCTTCCCTGCCTCGTCCGATTCCTCCGGGGCCCGTTCCCACACTGCCATCACTCAGCAACAGCGCCGGGTTTGGAGGATTGCCCGCTTCCCGCAACCGCCCTTCGGCTGCTTGAACTCGCGAACGAGCTGCGCTCAATTCCGGATTCCGCGCCAATAGAACGCTCTCCAACTCTTCCAAACTCAAGGGGGAGTCCTTCACTATAAGCGAAGGACTCTCAGGCTTTTCCAACGTTTCTGGTAACTGAACTTGGTGAATCGTCCCTTCCGGAGAAGAAGACATTTCGGAAGCAGATTTGGGGGCGCAGGAACTCACTGCAACCATGCAACCCAGCATGGTAAAAATCCCTAACGCAGTGAGGGACTTACGATTTGAAGAAGAGACGCTGGAAGAAACTTTTCTTCTCCGTTGGTTCAGGTTTGGAAGAATCCGTCGCAGGCGAAGCAACTTCCGAAGGCTTTACTGCAACGGGGTACGGGGGAAACTGAAAACCATCCGCCCATACGTTATTCGTTAGCTCCCGAACCTGTTCCTCGAATCGCTCCAATTGACCATGGGGAGTTCCGATCATGATCATCGCCAATCCAGTAGGGGACTTTTCCCCCTTCCCAAGCTTTTTCAAGATACTCTCCACCTCGGTTTTATCCTGCTGCTTTTGAAGCGGAACCCACGGCGCATACCCCTGAAAAGGTCTCAAAAACTTCTCCAAATCCGTGTTCCCCTGATTCACCTGAAAGACCAGTGTCTCCATCAAGGCGGCAAGTTTGGAGAACTCCACCACTTCGTTCCCCTGAATCCAACCCGCCTCTAGTTGCAGAAAGCCCTTCCTGCTCCGTACTTTTACCCGTTTGTGCAACAACTCCAAGCTGTTGACGAA
>JANRMB010000279.1:0-15823 GCA_033761985.1 Candidatus Sumerlaeia bacterium
ATTATTACTGGCGGATATTCCTGAAGAGACGTTATCCCTAAAGTCACAGTTTTCAATTAGACCATCAAATCGTGCGATTGCAGCGCCAAGAGTAAAGAGAGCTGTTGCGTCACCAGTTGAAACTATACATTCTTGAAATAAACTATTACGAATAATACCTTTCGTGTTAAATACTGCGCCCCCCTCTAGTTGTGTATTACAAAAAAAGAAAGTGCAGTTTTCAATTATAATTGAAAGCTCTGGATTTCCGTAAATAGCTCCGCCATAATTTTGACTTGCACCGGATAGGTATAAACCTTGTATGCGGAACTCACCGGTGGTAGAGTTATCGGTAAAATCAAATAAAGAGCTAAGCACTGCTACAATAACGCGTGTACTATTCCTCACATCTAAATTATCAGGATCAATCGATCGAAACGTAAGGTTACTACCCTTCACCTTTATATTTTCAATGTATGTCCCGGGCGAAATCGTGATGATGTCCCCGTCGGCCGCCGAATCCACAGCGGATTGTATTGTAGGGTATTGTGATGGAACAAACAACTCTGCCGCGGGGAGTCCCCCGGCGAGGAGCGCAAAACTGGCGGCGAGACGTGCGATATAGTTCATGGGGAGCCCCTCAACTCGTGGGCTGAGGATAGCTAAGGACTCTCGGGGGTTCAAGCAAAAGCCGCGTTCCCACCGTGATTACGGGGAGCTAGGATTGTGAAGCCCCTGTCAGGGCAGATTTGGGGGCGATCAGTATGTTGAAGATTCTGAGGATATTTTGCCCGATACTGGGTCTTCAAGTTATTGAAGCCAGTCAGAGCCAAGCGATCCAGATGTGTTGTTGATTTTATAGCCCCTATCCCCCAACCCCACGATTCCCCCTCCGCCACCCAAAACTGTCTGTTGCACCCTTGGCAAACTACTGTCCATAGTGGTGGGATTTCATCTGCTGCACCAAGGTTAAACCACGCCCATGGAAAAGCCCGTCAAAGTTGCCATCATCGGAGCCAAAGCCTTCACCGCTGGTGAATTGATCCGTATTCTCCACAATCACCCCCGGTGCGAAATCACCGCGTTGCTGGCACGGGTGGATGAGCCCGTTTCCGTGGGCGATGTGTTCGGGGAGTTCCGCGATCTCGGGTTGCCAGCCATTACTCCTCTCAATATCGACTCCATCCCCGAGGACGTTCAGGCGGCATTTCTCTGCCTTCCCCACACCGTGGCGGCACAAATGGCGGAATCGCTTTTCAAGAAGGGAATTCGGGTTTTTGATCTCAGCGCCGACTTCCGTTACCGCAATCACCGCCAATACCAGACCGTGTACGGTGTGGAGCACCCCTGCCCGGAGCTTTGCCGCAAGGCGGTGTATGGGCTTCCGGAAATCAATGCGGTGCAGTTGATGGGTGCGCCCCTTGTGGCCTGCCCGGGTTGCTACCCCACTTCGGTGATTCTGGCTCTGGCCCCCTTAATGAAGCGGGAAATGATCAAGGTGGGAAGCATCATCGCCGATTGCAAGTCGGGGGTTTCAGGAGCCGGTAGAACCGCCACCGAGGGGACTCATTTTGTGATGGTGAACGAAAACTTTAAGGCCTACAAAGTGGCCGAACACCGCCACCAATCGGAAATTGAAGAGCAGCTGAGTCTTCTTTCCCATGAGGAACAAACAGTGACTTTTGTTCCGCACCTTGTCCCCATGGATCGCGGGATTCTTTCCACGGTTTATGGAAAACTGGTGGAGCCCCTTTCGCTGGATGCCGTGCAGAGCCTCTACCGGGATTACTATGGCGACTCCCAGTTTGTTCGGCTTTTGGAAGGCGATGCCCTTCCGGAAACCAAGCATGTGTCTCGCTCGAACTTTTGCGATCTTGCCATCCGGATCGATCAACGCAGCCAGCGCTTAATCGTGGTTTCGGCGATCGACAACTTGATCAAAGGGGCCAGCGGTCAGGCGGTTCAGTGCATGAATTTGAGTTTTGGCATGAAAGAAACGCTTGGCTTCTTTCCGGAAGCATGACTCCCTAACCCGATAAACTCGACATTTGCCGGACATCGTTATTGGCCGTACGAAGTCCCCCTGATTCCTTGAGGTTCCACCATCATGCGCTTTCCGCTTCTCTTCAGTTTGGTCTTTGGACTCCTTACTCTGTCGGGCTGTTACAAAACGTCGACGATGAACGTCGCGACAATTGATCCCTACCGCGCTGAGGGGCTTACACCTGCCACTTCGGGTAATGTGGAGCTGATTGTTTCCAACATCGATCCCACGCTGCCAGCCCCCCGTGTTTTGGTGGAGCTGATCCCGGCCGGGGTTGAGGCCGTGGATGAGGAGCGCGAACGCCGCCGAATGATGTATAATCTTCTCCCCAATCCCGATGCGCGCATGCTTGTGCAGTCCAACTATACATTGGAACCCGGAACCTATATCATCCAGTTTTGGGAAGAATCCACGGGGACACTCAGCAAACGCAAAGTCACGATTGCTCCGGAAAACAACTACATCACGGCATTTCTTCGCCTGCGGAAGAACAACGCCGGGGAGATCATCCGGGAGTTTCGTATCCGTACCAGTACGCAACCGATCCTGACCAAGTATCCCCCCCAACAACTCGGTCGGTTCTGATTTCAATTCCGAGCTGATGATCATCTCGCGGCGTGATTTTCGCTCCCGAATCTAGAGCGAAACAATCCCGTTTTTGGCTCAACATTCATGGCAGACTCCCCCACTTCTGAATCCCTTCAATATCCCATGCATTCACCTGTTTATGGACCGGTGAAAAGCTGGCGTTACGGCAACTCGCTTGGGGTGGACATGTTGATGGTGGACTCTATTTGTTCCTTCAACTGTACCTACTGCCAACTGGGGAATATCCACCAAGTCATCGACGAACAGAAGGTTTTCGTCCCCACCGAGCACGTGATTGAGGCACTTTCGAAGGTCAACATGGTCGAGGTGGACATCGTGACGTTCAGCGGAAGTGGAGAGCCCACACTCGCCCTCAACATCGGCGAGGTGATCGACCATATTCGCGCCACTTATGACAAACCGTGTCTGGTGTTAACCAATTCCACGTGGTTGTTTGACGACGCCACACGCGGGCGGTTGCGGAATGCCTCCATCGTGGACTGCAAGCTCGACTCCGCCTCCCAGGAAATGCTGGAGAAGTACAATCGGGTGGCGAAAGGGGTTACGCTGAAGCGCATTCTGGAAGGCATTCATGCGCTCAAGAAGGATCCCCGTTTCACCGGGAAGCTCACGATTCAATCGATGTTCATGCCCATGAACAAGGGCGAGGCGGAGGAACTGGCGGAGTTGATTCGCCAAATTCAACCCGCAGAAGTGCAACTCAATACGCCCCGGCGCCCTTATCCGCGTGAATGGTATCCCGAAGCGCGCGGCAACCATTACGGCGAGGCACCTGTAGCCACGGCAACGCTCAAGACCATTACGCTGGAGGAAGCCCAGGAACTGGAACTCCTCCTAAGAGAACGCACGGGAGTACCGATTCGGTCCGTTTATCGCACTGCTCCCACGCAGTAGGCGAAGCCGGTGCGGCAACCTGACCGCTTCCGGCTTCTCCGAAGTCGATTACAAGAAGGATTCCCACCAATGCCACGCCCCCCGATTCTGCCAACTCTTGATTGGAAAACGATTTTCAACTCGGGAGTGGATTATAGCACTTGGCTCGCCCAAGCCGAGAATCCTGATCATCTACGGCAGATGAAAGAGATTCAAGCCGCCACGGTGGTGTTTCCTCAGGAGCGGGCTTTTCTGCAGGCATTGCCGAAGCATGTACATTTGGTGGTGATTGCCGAGGATTGGTGCGGCGATGTGGTAAGGAATGTTCCGGCGCTGGAAGCCCTGATCCAAGGCTGCGGTACGGTGCATTCCCGCTACATAACCCGGGAGCAGCATCCCCAAGTTTTTGCCCGGTACCTTACCAACGGGGGCGAGGCGATCCCCAAAATCATTTTCCTCTCCCAAGAGTTTGTGGAAACCGGAAACTGGGGACCGATGACGACTCAGCAGCGTCTTCATATTTCCCGTGGAAAAGCAGCGGGTAACGTTGCAGCAGCTCGGAAAATAGTGGGCGCGCTTTACAACGCAGATACGGGTCGCCGTGAGGTTGTTGCAGAGTTGCTGGATGCAATCGACGTGGCCGCTACGGCGAGTATTTCCGCACCGGCCTGATTTTACACTCCGGCTAGTTTTTCCAATACTTGTGATGCAAACCACAGCACAAAAAAGAAACCGCACATGTCTGTGATGGTGGTGAGGAGCGGTCCGCTAACCAACGCGGGATCCAGCTTCAGCCCTTTGAGAAGAAGGGGAATCAGGCCACCAAAACAAACAGCCACCACAGTATTCAGCGCCAACGCCCCACCCACGACGAGCCCCAGCCACAGGTTGCCTTTCCACAAAATAGCAACCAAGGCGATGAGGAAACCAAGGGCCACACCGTTGATGAGGCCGACGTTTAGTTCCTTCATGAAAACGTACCAAAGGTCTTTGGGCCGGGCCAACCCGAGGGAAAGCTCGCGAATCGTTACCGCAACCGCCTGATTTCCGCTGCAGCCCGACATATCGCTGATGATCGGCATAAACACCGCCAAGGCGATGACGGCCTCCAGGGTCTCCACATTAAAGGCAACAACACTCGCGGCGACGATATTGAGGAGAATGTTCAAACTCAGGAAGGACAACCGGCGGGAAAAACGAGTCGTCAGGCTCATGCTCCGCAGTTCCTCCCCTCCGATGATCCCGCTAAACCGCATAAACATGGTGTTGGCACGTTCGGATTCCGCTTCCTCCACCGCAGCACGGCGCAGAACTCCGCACAGGCGCCTGCTTTCGTCCACCACGGGGACGCCGAAATAGCGGAACTCCGAGAAAAACTGGCGGAGTACTTCAAGGGAATCAGTGGCCTTCACGCTCACGGGATTTTTGATCATCACTTCCCGAGCCGGGCGGTTACGGGCAGAGAAGATCATATCCCGCATCGGGAGCACCCCCACCAGCACCTTGGCCGAATCGGTGATGTAGGCGTACTGGATGTCATAATCCCCGTACTTCGGGCCATTGGCCTGCAAATCGGAGAGGATTTCCTCCACGGTCTGGGTGTCCCGATAAACAAGGTATTCGGTGATCATCAAGCCCCCGGCGGTATCCTTCCCGTAGGAAATCAACTCGCGCAACTCCTCTGCCTGTGTGGGCTCCATCAACTTCATGATGGCGTCCATACTGCGGGCATCCATTCGTCCCACAATATCCGCCCGCACGTTACTGTGAATTTCATCGGCGATTTGCGCAGCTTGCTCGGCGGGTATACAGGAGAGGAGTTGTTCAGCCTGTTGGGAGCTAAGGCCTTCGAGGAGTTCCGCGGCCTTTTCCTTGGGGAGCTTCATCATGAAGCGTTCACGGGCTTCGGAACTCAGGCGGCTGATCAAGCGACCGCGTTCTTCCATGGGGATGGAGGCCACGGCAGCGATAAGCTCCTCCTGGGAGGCATCCAGAAGGCGCAGTAAATCCTCTGCAGTGGAAAAGTCTGTTGAAGGAGTCATGTATTGGGAAAACCAGAAGGAGTGTTCGGGGTGTATAAAGGAAGAATCAGGGCGTTGTCCACCCGCAAGATGAGGGGGCCGGAAGCGATTTCATCAGGGGGTTGAACGAGTGCGTGAGGGAAATGATTCGTAATGCACCAAAGCAATTTTGGTGGGTGGCAGCCTCATGATTTTCTCACCGATTTCTAATTTTGAAAAAATTCATAATTTTTGGAAGTCTATAATCTTTTTATACTAGCTGATTCTATTGAACTTACATGGTATTTTCTTAAATCGGTAAGGAAAAGTTTTTTTAGCATCAAAACGAAGCTATTAGCCTTTTTTCAAGACTGTTTCTATTTCAACGGGTTATCCCAAATCGGAAAAGGATTTTCCTGATGCAAAAAAAACTTTCGCTCCACCACTTGCTCCTCTTGGCAACGTTACCACTCTGCAGTTTTGCGCAAATTACCAGTGAATCAGAAAGCAACAACACTCTGGGCACAGCGGACGGTCCCATGGGTTCCGGTGTTGCTGTTTCCGGAAATATTTCCTCCACCACGGATGCGGATTGGTTTACCTTCAATACGGGTGGTGCCGGCTCCATCACAGTCTCGCTGAGCCATGCGAATCGTCGCAATTTCGACATTTATCTCTACAAATCAACGGGTGGCGCGGTCGCTTCCAGCACCTCAACGGCGAACAGTAGTTCCCTCACTTATTCCGCAACGGCCGCGGAAGCGTATTTTGTGGAGGTGCGCCGGGTAAGTGGTACGGGTAGTTATACGGTGACCGCTTCGTTCCCCGGTGGTTCAAATCCCACACCCACACCAACCCCCACCGCCACCCCAACTCCCACCCCGACACCCGGAGGAGATTTGGGACCCCGCCCGGCGAAACCCGGTGGATTCAAAAATTACCTGACCGGAAATACAGCCGATTCCGGAAAGACACCTGTGAACGGTCCGGCCATTTTGTTGATGGGTGGGAACTTCGAGGTTGATTCGGCTTTTGCCAACCGTGCCTACCCCATCAACAACGGGGGGGACATTGTGGTTCTCAGAACTTCTGGAACAAACGGCTACAACGATTATCTGTACAACCTGGTCTCCGGTTCCTTGCAGCCTGACTCCGTGGAGACGATCATCGTGGATACGGTGAGCAAGGCAAACTCCGACTATGTGGATTGGGTCATCAAGACTGCGGAAATGATTCACATCGCCGGGGGCGACCAAGCTGTTTATCTGAACACATGGAAAGATACCAAGGTGGAATCCGCGCTTACATACGCCTATAATCGGGGTGCTGTAATCAGTGGTCTTTCCGCAGGTACCGCCGTTCTGGGTGAGTATCAGTACGATCCCGATGGTGTTCAAGGGATCTATAGCTCGGAAGCCGCCTCGAATATCTGCCATCCCAACATGGTGATCTCCAACGGATTCCTGGAAGTTCCCCTCCTCCAGAACCTGATTTCTGATTCCCACTTCTCCCAACGTAACCGCATGGGGCGCCTGATGAGTTTCATCGCCTATATCAACAACCCGGCGCTTGCCCCCACGGAGGACAACATCACGGGGATCGGAGTGGATGAGGACACAAGCCTGTTCATCGATCGAAATGGCCTGGCCACCGCGGATGGAAGTTTTGGGGTGTATATTCTCCGTAAAAATGCTGGCACAACCTACGACCGGATTAGTTGCGGGCAAACGCTCAAAATCACCAATATGAGCCGGACAAAATTGACGGCCGGGCAAACGTTCAACTTAAACACGGGAAGCACCACAGGAACGACCACCAATATTAGTATTGATGGTGGAAGCTGTACTTATAGCTTTACCCAAGAGGCGAACTGCTTCTATTCGCCTGCAAACGTTTACTAAGTTATTCCCTTCACAACACTGCTTAAGAGCGCTTCGTTTCCTTGGGGAGACGAAGCGCTTTTGCATTTGATGGACTTCTTAAACCTGAAACCTACCAATATTTTTTTGGTAGTCAAATTTACAGAGATTTCCTAACCGATTTCTCAAACTGAAAAATTGATAATTATTTTTCTCCTCATAAAATTTTCATAATGCTCTAATTATTCACCTTACAAAATCAGATTGGCTACATCCGAAAAACTTTTTTTGGGTACCAAATTGTCCTATTTGCAAAATTTCAAAACTCTCTCTAGGGCTCGCCGAATCTTTATCCGAGAAAAGGATTTGTTCCATGACATCAAAACTTTCGCTTCTAGCCCTCACACTCCTTCTCAGCTCGCCGTTAGCTCTTCAGGCTCAAATCACCGCCGAGTCAGAAAACAACAACACAGAATCCGCTGCGAACGGCCCTTTGACTTCGGGCGTAAAGGTAACAGGCTCGATTGGAAGCACTTCTGATGTGGACTGGTACAAATTCAATGTAGGCGGATCAGGGACGGTATCTGTTTCCCTGAATCACACCACGGGACGCGATTTCGACGTGTTCCTCTATCGCTCCACCGGGAGCTTTGTAGCCTCTGGACAAACCAGCAATCGCCCCGAAACCTGCAGCTACATCTCCGCTACCACCCCGGAAGTGTATTATGTGAAGGTAACCCGCTACAGCGGAACCGGCGCCTATGATTTGACGGTGACCTTCCCCACGGGTTCCTCCCCCACGCCAACCCCCACCGCAACTCCAACTCCCACACCCACACCCACCTCCACGGCTACGCCGACGCCGACTCCCACACCAACACCCACTGGTGGATTTGGGCCACGCCCCACCAAACCAGCCAACCAAACAAGCTGGATTACCGGGAATGCCGCCGATAGCAGCAAACAACCCGTAAACGGCCCCGGCATTCTCCTGATGGGTGGAAACTTTGATGTGGATGAAGCCTTCCTGAACCGCGCCTACCCCGTTGCCAACGGGGGCGATGTGGTTGTTCTGCGGTCTTCCGGTACCAACGGCTACAACGATTACCTCTTCAACCTGACAACAGGCACTCTGAAGCCCGATTCCGTGGAAACAATCGTGGTGGATACTGTAACAAAAGCCAACTCTGCCTATGTGGAGTGGGTTCTTCAAACCGCTGAGTTTGTGTACATCGCCGGTGGCGACCAAGCCGATTACCTCAACTTCTGGGATAACACGAAAGTGGAAACCGCAATCGAAGCGGCTTACGCTCGCGGCGCCGTGATTGGCGGAATTTCTGCCGGATGCGCCGTGATGGGCGAGAACATTTACGATCCCGATGGCGTTTCCGGTATCTACAGCTCCGAGGCGGCCTCCAACCCCTGCCACCCGAACATGATTGTCTCCACTGGTTTCCTGGACTTCCCCCTCACCGCCAACATGATCACCGACACCCACTTTGCACAGCGCAACCGCATGGGCCGCCTGATGGCGTTCATGGCCTACATCGTCAACCCCAGCCTTCCCCCCACCGATACCGTGGTGCGTGGTGTTGGCGTGGATGAGGATACCTGCCTCTTCATTAATAAGGATGGTATTGGTACTGTGGATGGTGACTTTGCAGCCTATATCTTAAACCGAACTGGTTCTACAGGTTACAACCAAGTAGGCTGTGGAAGTGCTCTTAATATTACTAATATGAGCCGTACCAAACTTACTGCTGGGCAGACTTACAACTTCAATACGGGTGCCACCACCGGTACCACAACCAACATTAGCATCAATGGTAGTAGCTGTACATACACCTTCACTCAGGAAGCCAACTGCTTCTATTCGCCGGTGAATGTATATTAAGTAAACCCGATCTACAATACCATCGCCCGCCGGAACATTCTCTGGTGGGCGATTTTCTATTTTGGAACGATGCTAGTAAATAAAGCTTTTCATGGATATCTGACCAAATTGAATTCTTTTCCTAACTTCCTTCTTGCAAAATCCCAACGATTGGGGAACAACAAACATAACCGTTGGGATTGTTTATCGCCAATAGTCAGCAACCTAGCGAGTGCCCATACCGTGAGAACGCTTATGAAAACATTCACCCAATTTTCCCCAACCCTCTTGAGTGTACTCAGTGGAACACTTCTGATTGGATCAACGCTTCCTGCCATGGTAACGGCACAATCGCAGCGTGGGGTTGTCCTGAATGAAGTGGTAATCGATTCCCGTGGCCCCAACACCACGGAAAAGGAATTCATCGAGCTTTATTCCACCCAACCGAACACCCCATTGGGTGGCCTTTCGATTATTACGATCGTAGCCCAGCCCGTTCCGGAGGAAAAACTCCAGACGGGTGCGGTAGTAAGACGTTTTGATCTCCCCGCCGATGCACGAACCAATGCCCAGGGGTTCTATTTGATCTCCAACGAAAATACCGTGAACACGTATGGCGTAAAAGCTGATTTCATATTCCCAACATCGGAACGCCTTACCAATGAATCTCAAACAGTGGCGCTTGTGGATACCTCTCTTGCACCAACGAGAGGTCAACTCGTTCAGGAAAGTCGCCTTTCCCCACAATCGGTACATGATGCCGTGGCGATTACCGATGCTGCAGCCGATCGCGTTTTCTTTTTCAATGCACCCGTTTTGGGCCCCGACCGTACCTACCTTGCTGCCGGTGCGCTGCGTGTGCGGGATGGTTTGGACACTGGCGACCGAAGCGACTGGGCTCTTGCGGATATTGAGGCTCCCCCCCAAGTTACCTACAACACACCCGGGCGCCCGAATACCGTGGGTGGTTCTGCCGTTGTAACTGATGCCCCCACCGTTGCCGTGGATCAAGCAAGTGCGGCGCAATCACTCGCCCAACTGCCGACAGGCTCCATCGCCAGCCAAGTACAAAACCAACGCCGGTTTGATTGGAAGATTTACGATCCTGCTGAAGCCGTCAACTCACTGAATACCAACGGGAACGTCTTCATCTATGCCCGCAGCCGCCGCTACGCCTTCTGTGATCAGTTTGAACGGAGCATCCTCCTTCACCCCGCGGCGATTGCCCTGATGGCGGACAACCCGAAGTTCTTCCTGAATGTGGACGACCCCGGTTACGGTCGCCTTGCCACAGACATCGGCATTTACCGTGTCCCCATGATGGCATTCAAGCGGCCCGGCGGCGAATGGGAGTACATTGTGATTACGCCCGAAACCACAGGGCAAGAAATCCAAGCCTTCCTTTCCAAGTAATTCCTCACCCTTATGTTCAACCCGGATTCCAGTAGACCCTACTGGAATCTTTTCCATTTCCCACCTTGGCTTGACCACCGGTTCAACACTTGCTGGATTAGAGGGGCGTTGGCGTTGGGCCCAGCCTGTTGCGCCATTCATTTTTCTGGAGACTTTACCTCATTATGGCTACTTCGTTCGATGTTCTGGTGATTGGTGGGGGGCCTGGCGGTTATGTGGCCGCTATTCGGGCCGCTCAATTGGGGCTGAAATCCGCCGTGGTGGATCGCGATCGTTTGGGTGGAATCTGCCTGAATTGGGGGTGCATTCCCACCAAGGCGCTGCTCAAGAATGCCGAATTGTACGATCACATCAAGCATGGCGCGGAGTGGGGAATTACCTGCGACAATTTGAAGTTCGACTTTACCAAGATCATCACTCGCAGCCGTGGTGTCGCCGATAAAATGAGTTCCGGTATCGACTTCCTGATGAAGAAGAACAAGGTGACGCCCATTTATGGTCCCGCAACCATCACCGGTAAGGGGAAAGTTAGCGTGAAGGAAAAGGATGGCGCCAAAGAATACACCGCCAAGCACATCGTCATCGCCACGGGTGCCCGCCCGAGAACTCTTCCCGGAATTGAGATCGATCGCGAGAAGATCATCACCAGCCGTGAGGCCATGAGTTTGAAGGAGCTTCCAAAGTCTCTTTGCATCATCGGTGCAGGAGCGATCGGGGTGGAGTTCGCGTATTTCTATAATGTCATGGGAACCAAGGTGACCATCATTGAAGCACAGGACCGAATTCTTCCCGTGGAAGACCGCGAAATTTCCGCGCTTCTTCAGAAGAATCTGAAGCACAAAGGCATCGATATCCTGACCGGTATGTTTGTGGACGGCGTGAAGAAAACCTCCGCTGGTGTGGAAGTCAGCTACAAGCAGGGCAAGGATGGAAAAGTGGAAGTTGTGAAAGCCGACAAGGTTCTCATGGCCGTGGGTGTTCAAGGGAACATTGAAGACTTGGGCTTGGAAAAAGTGGGGATCGCCACAGAGCGCAATCACATCAAAGTGGATCAGCAGTTCCGCACCAATGTGGAGGGCTTCTATGGTATCGGTGACGTGATCGGGCCACCTTGGTTGGCTCACGTGGCCTCTGCCGAAGCAGTGAAATGCATCGAGAACATCGCCGGGCTTCACCCCCACCCCATTGATTACAGCAACATCCCCGGTTGCACCTATTGCCAACCCCAGGTTGCGAGCGTGGGTTTAACCGAGGACAAGTGCAAGGAACAAGGCCTGAAGTACAAAGTCGGGAAGTTTCCGTTCCGTGCCTCGGGTAAAGCCGTGGCTTCTGGCGATGCCGAGGGGATGGTGAAAATCATCTTCGGTGAAAAATACGGTGAAGTACTGGGCGCCCACATCATCGGAAGTGAAGCCACAGAAATGATCGCGGAACTGGGGCTTGCAAAATCCCTGGAAGCAACGGCCGAGGATATTCACCACACCATCCACGCGCACCCGACACTTTCCGAAGCCATCATGGAAGCCGCAGCCGACGCCGAGAAAATGGCGATCCACATCTGATTCCAACGGCCTTTGCGCCGTTTGGGAACAAAAGGGAATGCTACACAATCAACCTTCCGGATGGCCTCGTGCTCCGGAAGGTTTTTTGTTGGAGTCGATTTTCACCACAATCGGGAATTCTCCGGGTTGACGTAACACAATTCCCCCTGTTTGATGCCCCAAAGCTTTGAGACTGCATAGGTAACAACCATGAAGCGAACCGTATTTGGAACCGTTGGGAACTGCCGTAACCTTTTTTTGGCTGCTGCATTTGGGATGCTCTGGAGCGTGGGTGAAGCTGATTCCATAGTGACGTTGGAAGGAAAAACAATCAACGGAACGATTGTACGGGAAAACGCCGAGGAAGTTGTGTTGAATACTCCGGACTACGGAGAGCTGACATTCCGTAAGGTGAAGCTGAAATCAATCAACCGTTCCGGTGGAGCAGGGGCCCCCGCTCCACCGGCTCCGGGAGCTCCGGCTCCCTCCACTGGTGCGGGAAACAGCAACCCGTTCGGTGGTTCATCGGCCCCAGCACCGGCAGGCAACTCAAACCCGTTTGGGGGCTCGGCCCCTGCTGGTAACTCCAACCCGTTCGGGGGTTCTGCACCTGCAGGAAATTCAAATCCTTTTGGTGGTGCACCCGCTGGCAATTCCAATCCTTTTGGGGGAAGCGCTGCCCCCAAACCGGGCAATAATCCTTTCGGTGGTGCTCCTGCAGCCAATTCTAATCCCTTCGCTCCCAAACCCGCAGCAAACGCTTCGCAACTGGGGCCGTCGGCTTCTGGTCAACAGGAGGAGGCTCCCAAAAAAGTCTGGAATCCCGATGAGCTTCCCCCTCGCCCCAGCACCAAACTTCCGAGCGTCCCCATCGCTTGGCAGGCGGTGCTGTTTGAAGTTTCCGATCCGAAGGGTTTCCGCCTGACGCCGCAATCCAACGCCCGGACGAGTGCGGAGAATGAGTTGGACTTCTATTTCAACGGTCCTTCCCGGATTCGAACAGAGACCGCGAAGGCAAAAATTGTGGTGAAAAACGGGAAGGATTTCCTTCGGTTGAATCCCCGCAGTCAAATTCAGTTCCGTGATTCCATGCCGGGTGAAACAACCGTGGAACTCCTTAATGGTGGGTTCTGGGTGGATTTGGCGGATGCAGCGGAGGGTACGCGACTTTTGGTGATTGAAACACAAAACGGAATCATCCGGGGAACCGAAAAAGCCGTGTTCCGCGTTTCCGATGCTTTGGAGCAGGGAATCCACATCGCCGTGGTGGAGGGCTCTGTTGAGGTTCAATCCAAAACGGCTCAGGTTCAGCGTAAGCTATCTGCAGGCGAAATGTTTCTTGTGCGCCCAGAAGGAAGCGTGAGCGATGTTGCCGCCTTGGATAACACCGTGCTTTATGAAAACAAAGGCTGGGAAGGCTTGGAACTGGAATGGTTCCAAGAGGAATCGCGCACGCGTATGGGTGTGGGGACGCAGGATCCGCGTGATTTGGTGAACCGCAATCAGCTAACCGAGTTGGTTCGCAACGTGGGGAATGCCTTCCGGAAGTACGTGGCCGATACGGGTCATATCCCCACTCAGGAGGATGGCTACACGGTGTTGATTCAAAACACCCATGGGAAATCCGGCTGGAGCGGTCCTTATTTGGAAGGCGTGGTTCCTCCCGTGGATTCCTGGGGGCGCCCGTTGCGCTACACGATGCGTGAAGGCCAAACCGCTGGTCAGGAGATTGGTGTCGTCTATTCGCTTGGGGAGGATGCCCGTGATAACAATGGCAACCCCTCGGCAGATATTACGGAACTCGTTCTCTACTATCAGGTGGAGCGCTCCAACTAGAATATTTCCACTCGGTGGAACACCTTGGATCAGGAGTTCTGGTGCTTTCAAAAGTGACTTCTGAGATGTACCTGTTCGAGCGAAGCACTCCCGATCATTGGGCGGAGCGGTGGGGAAGTTATGTGATCTCCTTGGCCGTTGGGTTTGCGGCGATGGCGATCCTCATGGTGACGCCAATTGTGCCGGCTCGGGCGCCGGAATCCGCGCCGATGCAGCTCATTTTTTCTCTTTCACCCGCATTGGATGAACCCCTTGTGCCGCTGGAGGAATCTGCCCCTGTTGCAGAGGAAACAGCGCCGGAAGAACAGCCCACACCGGAACAATTAGAGCCTGAAATCGCCGCAGAGGCCGTGGCGACCACTGTTTCCTCTTTCGCAGTGGATGAGGTGGAGCGTACGGAATCAACAAATCAGGAACCGTTCGATGAGGATGCTCCGGAATCGGTGGAGCAATCAGAGGAATTCACGGTGGCGTTGGCTCGCCCGGCTGAAACCTTGTTGGAAAAGCTGGAGGAAATCGAGGCGGCGGAAGACGCGGAAGAGCCAGTAGAGGTTGCGGAGGAAGTTGATCCCACGCTGGAGGAATGGGCGCCGGATCATGCCCTGAAACAGGTACAACTTGGGAAGCTGATGGAGCGGGCGGAAGCAGCCGAATTGCGGTTGAGAAATCAACGGGATGCGCTTCGTGGGGAACTCAATCGCCGGGAGGTGGAAACCACGGGAAGGGAGTTTCTGTTCAACTCCGATGGTGGGCGCGAAGGCGTAGTTAGGCTGTTGGACGTGGAAGGATTCCCGGAACATGTTCTGAAATCCGTCTATGCGCGGTACGGAATCGATGTGGAGTTTCGTTATTTGAAGCCCGAGGATTTGAACACCAAGCGAACCTATTTCAACGCCGTGATTACAGAGCAGGAAAGCTTTACAGCGAAACGGGAAGCGGGCTATTATGAGGTGTTCCAGCTCTCCAACAAGGCGATTTCGCTGTTGGCGGCGATGGAAAGGGAAGCCATTACCAAGCAGAACAAAGACCCAAAAAATGTTCGGGTACGTTCGGTGACGTTCGGGATTATGCTGGACGATCGAAATGAGTATATTCTGGGCGTCACGGATTTACAGTTCGAACGCCTGCGCTGAGGTTTGGGCTCAGGAATTTCCGCTGGTGAAGTGATCCTTGAACAACTGATCGAGCTTGTTTTCGATGTAGTTGATGGATTCCGCAAGTTCGTTGGTGTTGGTGATCATGCGTTCCTTATCAGCATCGATTTCGGCGCTGACCGCCTGAGCAAACATGCGGCATTGTTGGCGGAATTCATCGGTTTGGGCTTCCTTGTTGAGCGCACAGAGGATCAGCCGTTCCTGAATGGCGAGGAAATACACGTAGTTGGTGCCGGGTTGGAAGAAGTCAACGCAGGCTTCCAAGTTTTTCCGCTTGGGGGAAAAACTGTTGAGCGCCGCAATGGTAGCCGCGGCGGTTGCGCCCATGTTGGAGGGCTCTGCGCCATCAAAATTCCCAGTGGAAGCCATGATGCAACCCGTGCGGTCCACCACCAAAGCACATTGGGATTTTGTTTCACGAACCAAATCAATCAACGCGTTCTCCATCAGCTCGATCACTTTGTAGGAGAGCGCGTAGAGCTGATTGGTGGAGTTATTTTTGGAATGGTTCACAGCGATTTCCTTGCTGGGCGAATGACGTGAATTGAATGAATATGATTTATTGAGGACTTGGAGTGCTCTTGAGAATACTAAAACTTATTGGAGCGAATACTCCCGTATTGGTTGGCGAGGGTTTGGTTG
>JANRMB010000280.1:0-2047 GCA_033761985.1 Candidatus Sumerlaeia bacterium
GAATGGCGGCATTCACCGAGCCATCAGCCAAGTAGTATTCCGCCACCTGTTTTTGGGCTTCCACGATGTTCATCATCCCGTCCACGAAGACATCCAAGTCCTGAATTTCAGGGCGTAGCATCTCCTCGTTAAAAAGCGCCGTGGGGCTGTCGAACATCCGGCCAAAATACAGCCGCACAAACTTCTCGGTGATGCGGTAACCCAAGCGGCTCGCGGGGATCGTCGTCCCCTTGTATTCGAAGTCCCTCACCGGTTCCAAGCAGCCGGTTTTAATGAGGAAGTTGGGGTCGCGCTCTTGATCATTGAGGCGGCACCAAACTTCCGGAATCAAAAGGCTGATGTCGTGATCCACACGGTACTTCGGCCCCACATAACCAGCGGCAGTTGTGAACCCGTTGTAACCCGTAAGAATATAGCTAAGCAGAGCATTGTTCAGATCGGCGGTGGGGTTCAAGGCATTGAATGGCCCTTTTGTCAGCGCCCCCTCGGAGCCGGCCCCCGTTGTGGAAGGGGACTTCCCAGTAAGCGAACAAATGAAGTCGATAAACAACTCGGGCAGTTCCTGATAGTGAATCGGGTTGTACACCGCGATGGGGCGAATCCCGGCTTTGGGGTCGGGTGGATTGTTTCGGCGGCCCGCCAACACTGCATCCACCGTGTGAACGATTTTTTGATTCGCCGGAACGCGGCGATGCAGCCGGATCCCCATCTCCGCAATATAGGTGGCGCGGGGATTCATCAAGTCAGGACGCCGCTGAAGGTAGCGGGGGTTCTTGCTCGGTTTTCCATCCACCAAACGCGGGTGGGCTGAGGAAACAAAGTAACTCCCCTCAGGATCTGCGGCGGCGGCGGCAATTAGGTCCTGCATCGGCTTCGTGTACTTGCGGAAGCTGATGGTATGGCGAACAATATCCCGCGCCTTCTGGGGGGTCAGCGGTTCAAAGTTGGAAAGGAAGTTCCCTTCACTGGCAAGGTCACGCTCGGCTTGCTCATCGGCACCGCGATTGATGGCTTCATCAGGACGCTGGAAGAGTTTGAATTCGCAGTTTTCGAGCACCTTCACACTGGGGTTTTGCACCCCGGGGCGAACAGTACCCAATTGATTTGTGGGAATCACCACGGAGACGGAGATATCGTCCTCCATCTGGATTTTTGCAGCCGGGGCATAATCCTGCCGCAACTTGTACGTGCGCCAGCTTCCATCGGCTTCAAGCCCCACACGCAGGAAGTTCCCGATCAGCTCACGCCCCTCATGCTTAAGTGCGTGTCCCTGTTTTCCGTTTACCAAATCAGCACCAAAGTGGGATTGCCAATCCGCTCCCCACTCTTCGCGGTAGAACCGCTTGATGATAAACGCCAAAGCCTTCACGTGGTCGGGAATTGTCTCCAACCATGCGTTGTATTCGGGTGTGTACTCAGCTGCGGGGGTGAGGAGTTTGATGACTGAACCCAGCGAGCGATCCTTGCTCAGGAACGGACGTGAGACCTGTCCCTTTTTCTGCGACGGATCGATGAAACGTTCCGAGTAATCGTGTTCGATGATTTCCCGAACGAGTTCCATATCCTCCTGATGGTTTCCGATGAAAATCGGTCCCTGAAGAATAAAGTCGTTGAGCGACTTGCTGATCTCGGATTTTCCCCCGCCCGAGACCGTACAGGGTTTGTGGCAGAATGTTCCCTCGGCAGCAGTCCCCACCAAGCCCCAGGACTTTCCACCAGGGTGTTCCTCCATGTGTACCTTGTAGCCGGATGGATGAATGTAGGTCACGCCCGGAAGAACATCCAGAGTTTGCTCCACTCCGTTTTTCTTCCAATACGCTTTCTGTTCCTGAAGATCGATCCGTGTCCCCTCGGGAATGTAAATCACCGAATCATAGGTGCGGTCTTTCGCATAGCCTTCGGGCTGCAATTCCATCAGGTCGGGATACGCTTTGGCATGTTCCTCAAGAGAGTGACATTCCAACTGAAGTCGGGAATCCTCCAGAAACTGATCCCCCAAGCGGTAACTTTGAAAGGCAAGTGCACCGCCGGCGTGTTCTTCCTCTGC
>JANRMB010000281.1:0-4564 GCA_033761985.1 Candidatus Sumerlaeia bacterium
CAGTACTTTGCAGACTATCCAGAAAGGCCGGATTAACTGAATCACTGAGGGGGAACCGTCCTCAACCGAAGTGGGATTCCATTCGCTCAAGAAACCCAGCACGGTTCAAACCAAATCGGCGGCCCTTTCCCGAAACAGCGCGGATCCATGACGCCGGGCCGTTGGCCCTCGGTTTGGGGGTATCTTACTGAAATCTGGCCCTTCCTCCCTTGATGGTATAGGCCAAGCCGTTGGCGCATATGGGGTAAGCAGCCCAACACAGAGTTTGCGTGGAATGCCAACACCCTGAGGTTACATGCCTTTTGGAGGCTTAGGCTCCGGGCCCTTTTTGCCACCGGCCAACCACGCCTGACGCGCCGCAAAATACTCGCGTTTGGCTTCCAAAAGATTCTGCGCTGATTTCTTGGGCGGCGTATTGCTGGAACCACTTTGAGAGCGCTTCGGTGTGGAACTGGAGCTATGGCGTTCGTCCTGATCCTCATCCTCCAAATCCTCACTCTGGGTTGTCTGGCGCCCCGGCGAGTCCACAAACGCGCCCAGAACTTCTTGAACCAACAACCTCACCGATCCGCTGCTGGTACTCGATCCGTACCGCTGAATTTGTTCGCGTACCTCGCGCCCGGTCATGGCTTTGAGTGCTTCCTTGCAACCCAGTCGATAGCGTTCCTTACTGTTTTCCAAGCCTTCCAAACAGCGCATGAGGGCTTCCTTACCCAAGGCTTCCCCGCGATTTAAGTTCGCATAGGAGGCTACGGCGGTTACCGCCGCGCTATGAATCAATGGGTCTGATTCAAGAAATTGATTCATCACAACTTCCAGAGCCGAGGCCGGAGTGTGCTGTGCCAACTGTGCCAAGGCGGAGACCTTCTCACTGATTTTCTTTGTCTTGGAGAAGAGGTAGTAGGCTGTAAGCTTTTTCACCAACGCTTCCAGTTCCGCCTGAGGAAGGGGAGCCGAACGCAGCTTTGGCGCTGATGGGGAATGAACATTTAGGCCCGGTGCCTCATGCAGCGAATCCGGAACAGCATCCTCCTGAACTTCTTCTTCCTCCTCGTAACTGAACTCCGTCCCCAAATATCGGGAAAGCATTTCCAGTGTCTCATTCCCTTTGAGAACCAGTTCTCGACGCCGATATGCCTGCATTACGCGCTTCAGGATGGGTTTGGAGTGCGGCCCCCCCAAGTCGCCGACGGCATAAACCAGCGCCCCGAGCACCATATCCTTGGTAACGGGTTTCCACTTATCGCTGGCGCTGTCGTAGTACAGCTCCTTCTGGTGATCCATCAACCGCCCTTCATCCAGCTCCATGGTTGAACTGATCATGTGCTCCAAGACAAACAGTGATTGCTTGCACTTGATCTTCATGAGGACTTGAGACCCGGCGATGAATGCAGCGGAATACTTGTTGGATCGTGCGTCGAAGGCGCGGCACAGGGGGTCCTCGGCGGTATCCACAAGGCGTTCCAAAAGCTTCACAATTCCAGAACGGTGACCTGCTGGATCCCCTTTCTTCTCCGGGGATTTCTCCATGGCAGTAATCTGCTGGGGAACAAACAGGTTATCCACCAGCGAATGCACCAACCAATCGCGGGTCTCGGTGGGAAGCAAATCCACCTTGGGAATCAACACCATGCGGATGGCGGGGAGAGAAAGACGATTCTCGTTTTGGGGAATGATCTGCGGAAGGCGTTGGAGAATGACCTTCTGGGTAGCCTCCGTTGTTCGGGGGGAGCGGATCATCCTTCCCAACGACTCAATAAACACCGTGGCTTGGCGAACAACTGATGGATCAATCGTGCGGGTATTTCTCAGCAATTGGTTGAGTTCATCCAAGAGCAGTTCCGCCACGGGTTGTGTGGTGAGATTGCTTAGGGAAGCCAACACATCGTTGTGAAACGGTTTGTAGTTTCGGTCGCGATAGATCTCCAGCAAACTATCGGAAAAGCAGTTGTTCCGGAATGCACCCATCAACTCGATGACCAGAGCAAAGTGTGGGGATTGTTTCTGCTCCCGTGCCCATTTGAGAAAGGCGTTGGTAAGTCTGGTGGATTCTCCCAATTCCAAAAACGCGAGACCGACCGCTTTTTTGGCTTTATAGCCGATGGAGTCATAGCTTCTTGCCTCCACTCCGGATTGCTTCGCGGTGTCGCTGGTTTCCCGGGGGCAGAAGTCCACCAGGAGTTGCGTTGCTTCCACAAAATAATGGGATTTCCCAGCCTTCAACGGAGTCCTCAGAATGGCTCGGAAGAGATCGCTCACCGCCCGAATGGTGTCGTTATCGGGTTCATCCAACTGATTTTTGGGGGGCATGGTGTTGAGGATTTCCACCTGTGCGCCCTTGAGTTGCGTAAGCCACTGGTTTTCCAGATTCTCAAGGTTGGCGGCCATCAGTTCATCGCGCTGGGTTTGACGGGCACTTTCCAAAGCGGCGGCATCTTCCGGCGTGATGCCTAGTTTTTCCGCACGCGAGGCAATTTGGGCCGCCAGCTTTTTCCCATCCGGCTCCCGGGAAAGAACACTCCCAATCACCGAACCAATGAAACTACTGCGCTTGCGGAGGGAGGCATTGTTTTCTTTGGCGATTTGAAGCAGTTCCTGAACCGTGTCCAAAGCTTCGCGCTGTTTGCCGCTCCGGATATATTCCCTCAAATCTCGGCAAAGGCGCTCATCACGAAGAGCGTCGAGCTTTTCCTCCCAAGTGTTCGATTGTACAAAAAGCCTCTCCAACCCTTTCCGGATGATGGAACCCGCGGGCTCGGGGATGATTTCCACGGTGTGGTTGGAAAACTCCACCACGGGCTCATTGAGGAATTCGCGATACAACTTGGCTGCGGCGCGTGCAATAGCCACGGCTTTGTCTTTATCAGAACTCTGATCTTCCGTGTAGAACTGTCGGGCAAAACGTAAAGCCTTGGCGCTATCACCTTGTTCCAAGGATTGCACCATGTCGTCCAAGTGAGCCACAAAAGGTTCCTCGTTCCATGAATTCTTTGTACTCAATCAAGCGCTTGCACGATTGGCGATGTCAAGGTAGGACGTGGATGTTAGGTCTCTCGACTTGACCGAATCACCGCTGCCTGCGATCGTTTTTCCCTATCGAAAGAGAGCAACACCATGGAAACGATCTTCTCCAAAATCCTCGACGGGCGAATTCCTGCCGAGCGCCTTCACGAAGATGAACACTGTATTGCCATTCGGGATATCAATCCCCAGGCACCCGTGCATCTTCTTGTTATCCCCCGCAAACCCATCGCCACGCTTTCCGCCCTCAACAAAGAGGATGCCGCCTTGGTGGGGCATGTGACTTGGGTGGCGACTCAATTGGCCCAAAGCCACGGTTTTGCTGCGGAGGGTTTTCGATTGGTGTGGAATTGCAATCAGCATGGCGGGCAGGAGGTTCTCCACCTGCACCTGCATGTGTTGGCTGGCCGCCAGATGAAGTGGCCCCCCGGATAATTTTTCTGCTTCCCCATTCCATCACAACTTGACGGTCTAGCGGTGCCTCCGGAACTTTTCTGTAAAGTTCCACCCGGTTGTCCCTACGCCCATGGTTTCTCTTTCTTCGCGATACTCCTTTTCCCCAAGCGCTGCTCTCTGGGTGCTCCTACTGTTTTCCCTGAGCATTCTTCCCGTTGCAGTTGTAGCACAGAGCATCTCCACGATTCGATGTGCTCCCAACGAGGGCGGCGATCGCGTGGTCGTGGAAACTCAGGGAGCACCAAACGCCACATTTGCCTCCGCCGGTGCCATGGGAACGGTCTCTGTTGATTTCCACGGAGTCGCCACCGCCCCAGCACTTCCCGCCTTTCCGCAAAACATGTCGATTCTCTCCGGTTGGAAGGGAAGTTACTTCGCCGATCAAAAAATCTATCGTCTGGAATTGAAGCACACCGAGGATTTGAGCTGGAGCTCCTTCACCCTGCGTGAACCCCACCGGTTGGTTATTGACTTCAAACCTGGCAACTCCGTGAGACCGCTTCCTTCCAATGCCTCTTCGGAATCATTCACCGGTTCGCTGGATCTTGGATCTGCAGTAGAAACGCAAGTTCAGCCAGTGGCTCAAGTCACACCACCCGTGCGCGGCAGCGGTTTTCGCCCTCGGGTGATCATTGTTGATCCCGGGCATGGGGGGCGTCACCGAGGAGGCGTGGGTAAAGTCAATGGGAAGCAAATCACCGAGGCGGAAGTGGTGATGCCCATCGCGCTTCACCTCAATGAACTTCTCAAAAAAGATCCTCGTTTTTCCCCACAACTCACTCGCACCAAGGATGTGTATCTTGGCCTGCGTGAACGCACCAAAATTGCCGAAGAAAAAAACGGAAACTTTTTTGTTTCCATTCACTACAACGCTGTACCCTCATCCAAATCCCCCACGTCAGCCCGTGGACTTGAGTTCTGGACGTGGAGCCCCAACGTGAACCTAAAAGACGCGGAGAAATATCTTTTCGCCTTGGACAACGAGGAGGATTCCTCCACCGATGTTGGTAATCCCAACGCTGCGGCTCGTGGGGTACTAAGTAAAATGGTGAGTGATGCATTGTTGGAGCAGGCTGTGGAATCTCGC
>JANRMB010000282.1:0-19539 GCA_033761985.1 Candidatus Sumerlaeia bacterium
TTGTTTGGTTACGCGGCCGACTTTGCCGGAGCCAATCGGTTGATTATCCAGCAGTGTGGCAGGCATTACTTCCATTGTGGTGGAACTGATAAATGCTTCGTCGGCTTTGCGGAATTGTTCCAGAGTCACGGCTTCCTCAATGAATGGAATCCCCTGCTGATATGCGCACTGCTTTATTGCCATGCGGGTGATTCCCCCAAGAATCCGGGGAGTAAGCGGGTGGGTGTGCACCGCTCCGTTGATCACGCAGTAGGCGTTTGAGGCCGCGCATTCAGTGACGGCGCCATCTTCGCGGTACAACAGTGATTCCCAGGCACCGTAACGTTTGGCGCGTTCCTTTGCCAGAACGTTGGGCAACAAGCTGATAGTTTTGTACTCGCAATGGGCCCAGCGCTCATCGGGGTGGCTCATCAACTTCACGCCATTTTCTTTCATCGCCGCGGGATAGGTGGGCGCTTTGCGCACAAACCAATACTCCAAAGGTTTCAGAGCCTCGCCCTCGGGGAAAAGATGATTGCGGCGCGCCGCACCGCGGGTAAGCTGCCCATAGACCATCGCGTGCTCAAAGCCGCTTTGTTCCACCAACTGCTCGATTGCTTTCATCCGCTCCTCCATGGTGAAGGGCGGTTCCATCATCAAGCCACGGGCGCTAAAATCAAAACGCTCCAAATGTTCCTGAATCATGAACGGCTTTTGGTTGTAATACACCACCACCTCATACACCCCGTCGGAAAATTGCGCTCCGCGGTCTTCCAACGCAATCTGAGCCCCCGCCAATTCCATGATCTTCCCGTTGATCCAAAGAAGTTCGTTGCCCATGCTTGATTTATTCCTGATTAATGAAAGTACGGAACGCTAGAAAACCGCTTTTGTCCCGTCAAAGAGAATTCCAGATTCATGCCCCAAGTTGTCTATAAATGAAAAAACTTTTCTTGATATGCCTGCTTGCCAACATCCTTTTTGCCTGCGCCGTACGCCAGCAGCCTGATGACTTTGCATCGATTTATTCTCGCAAGTTTCTACCACGTCAATTTCATGTTTTGGAATGTGCAGAATATACTGCTGAAAACAACCGCCCACGGTTGCGTTGCGTGGGGGCCGTTTCCGCTGAGGATGGCACCAAACGTCTGATGTTGGTGTGGGCGGAATATGGACTCGATCGCCGGGGGAATTGGTATCGAATTTCCCAGAAGGACGATGGATTCGCCTACGCCCAATCCCTTCCCGAAGCCCGTGAACTCGCCCTTGAGCACCTGCAACTATACGCCCGTTGATTCTCCGCTCGTTTCTCCCGGTGGGGCGCTTATTGGCCTCATGGCTTCCCTTCGCCTGTTCCTCGGCACTCCTCCTCCTCCTTGTGCCGTTGCTGTTCGGGTTGGCTGATGGGTCTTCCAGTCCCGCCACCATTCAGCCCAATACCGGGCGGTTTTTGCATCTATTCGGCAATACGCTCTATGTCGCTGGTTTGGCTGCCGTTCTTTCTCTCCTATTGGCTGTTCCCCTCGGCTGGCTCCTCTCCAAAGCCACGGTAAAACAGCAACGCTTTCTCCTACCGTTGATAGTTCTTCCCCTCTTTCTTTGCACTCCGGCAGTAGCAGTGGCCGCCATTCGGTTGTTTGGGCCTGCAGGTCTTCTCACAAACCTTCTTTTCGGTACGGAAGCCACGTTCCCCGTGAGTGAATCCATTCGGGGAAGCCTTGCCAATCTTCCCCAAGCCCCACTGTATACCCTCACCGGAACAGCGTTTGTGCTGGCGTGGGCCTTCCACCCTCTTGCGATTTTGGGGGCTTACCTCGGCTTCTCCTCCCTCCCCAGTGAGTTGGCCGAACTCTCCCGACTGGACTCCACTCCGTTTCAACGGTTTCGGAGTGTTTACCTTCCCCTCGCCATTCCCGGAATTGTTCTCGGTGCCTTCTTTGTTTTCCTTCTGTCTATGGTCGATTTTGGAATCCCCGAGGCTCTGAGGAGCCAACCCGTGCTTATCGCCGAAGTGTACGTTCAGGCCGCCGTGTTCTACAACCCGCGCGGAGCCGCCATTACTTCCCTCATCGTCGTACTGCTTTTGATGATCCTAATCATTCCCATCATGCGTCGATTGGGCGTGGAGTTCCCCGAGAACCCTGAACTCTTGGTCTCTTCCACCCGTAACCTTCGCTTTCTGTTGCCGCTGACCCTACTACCCACTCTCCTTCTGGTCTTCTCCCTCTGGGTCACTGCCACCGGACCCCAAGGGCGATTCACCGTCTGGCAAACCGTTTGGCAAACGGCTTCGGAGGAAATTCTGAAGTCCCTGCTACTGAGTGCAGGCGCTGCATTGTTGATTCTCACGGGTGGATTCATCCTCGCATGGTCACTCTTCGGGAAACCACTGAGCCGCCTCCACATCCTCGGGATGGCGTTTCCGTTTCTCCTCCCCGGCATCCTTCCGGCACTGGGGATCAGTGTTCTTTCGCGCCAAGTCCCCGGGCCTCTGGGTGATGTTTTCCATCAACTGAACCAAACCCACGCCCCGTTGATTCTGATTTGGTTTTTGAAATACACTCCCCTTGCGGCGTTGTTCATTTACCTTCACTGGCGCCAAGTATTTTTCGGTGACTTGCAAACCGCGTGGCGACTCGATGCTTCCACTCGCCTCCGGCTGCTACGTCTACTGCTGCTCCCCACCTCCGCCAAACCCGCCCTATTGGGGTTTCTTGCGGCGCTGGGCCTCACCCTGGGGGAAGTCGGCGCGGCGGTTCTGCTAATGCCACCAGGAGTTACGAACGTCAGCATTCGTGTGCTTACCATGCTTCATTACGCCCCCGATGGCCAGATGAGCACCCTGTGCCTCTTCCTCGTTGCGCCCTCCCTCCTTCTCGCCCTAATCTTTTCCTCATCAACCATGAACTTCGGCTCCACGCCGCCATCGCCTTCCAGGGAGAAAACACCATGAATCACCGTGTACGCCGTGTGGAGGAAACTCTCAAAACCGTTCTCACGGAAATCATTGAATTCGAACTTTCCGATCCCGATCAGCCGGATTCCCTGACCATCACCTCCGTGAAAGTTGCGTCGGATCTTCAGCACGCCAAAATTTACTTTGTACAATCCCCATCAGACGATGACGCTATCAACGCAACCTACGGGATGTTTGATCGTGCCAAAGGTTTTTTCCGCTCTTCCATCGCCGAAGCCCTTGATATGCGGCATACCCCGGATCTCGAATTCTTTTACGACGAAGCCTATCTCGAAAGCAAAAAAATCGACGACCTTATTGCCGAGAGCAAACGCCAACTCGGCAAGGATCCCAACGCACCACTCCCCGCCGAGCCGGAAGAAGATTAAACCCGGCCTTACTTTTTGGCGGCAAACACCTGAAACTGATTTTTCACCCGCTCGATCGCCGCACGGTTTAATCGAATCCGGAACGCTTCTCCCTGCTCCATCCAACGCTGCATCCGGGCAAAATCCGTCCGCTCCACCGTGGGAAGCCCCGTGTCCCGGCCAATCTCCCGAGCGCGGTTATCCACCTCAATAATCAACGTTCTCAACCCCCGCTGCATGCAACGAATTCCCCCATGCAGCCTGTAGCCAAGGTACTCCGCTTCCGGGTTGGAACGGATAAACGCCTCCAAAGCCTCCATGGAATACTCCAGCCGTTCCACTCCCTCAACACCCAACTCCGCCAAGTACTCCAGGTCTTTATGCCCCTGGGGCCATACCACCACGCGGGCGTAGTGCTTCTTCAGCATCGCCAATAACCGGCGATCCTCCTCCGGCATTTTTCGCCAAACGGAAACCATCGTCAACACCGTGGAGCGATTCGGCCCGGCGAAATCCGCCTCGGTTTTTCCGTCCAAGCCCCAAAGCGTTGGGCAACTCGTGTTCTCCACGTTTGCAAATCCCATGGCTCTCAACCGGGATGCGGTCATCTCATCCCGAACACTGTGGACCAGCCGTTTGCTCAGTACGCGCTTGAAAAAGCTCACCGCCTCTGGAGTCGGTTCCCCCTGATCACTCCACCAACCCACGCCAATCAAACAGGAGGGTTGCACAAATCGACTCTGAAACGGCGTCAACTTCCAAGGGGTCGATTTATCCAACACGGAAGAGAGAAGATTGGTGCCGCAAATCAACGAACACGCCGCCCGGCGATTCTTCCAGACCGCTCCCCAAGGCAACTCCACCTGAGTGGAATACCGTACCACCTGATTTCCGGAAAGAAGGAAATCGAACTCCCGAGCTATGGCATCAAAAATAATCAAATCGCCCAGATTCTTGTTCGGCTTTTCAGGGGTTTCACGAATCGAGGGATCAAACAGAAAAATCGAAGACAAAGAAGCGGCTACTCAGCAAGGAATCATGGAGGGAGAACAAGTCTCGAAACCCATGGCGTGGGAATCAACCCCATAAAAACAAATTCACCGACTTCCCAAAGGAAGCCGGCGAATAAGGTAAACGTGAGAAGAAATTAGTCGTTTCTGTCGAGGCGGGAAAGAGATACTTCAGGATCAGTGTACACGGAACGAACTACAGTTACGGCCGCAGGTGTACGAAGAGAGAAGGAGCGGTCGCGGTGGGAGAGATCATCGAAGGAGATCGCACCAGTGCCAACCAAGGCTACTTCTTGTTGAGTGTTAAGGAAGAACCCTTTGGACGCTACAGTGTACCCACGGCGGTTGAAGGTGTTGCGGTGGGAAAGGCTGTAGGTACCAGGACGGTTACGATCCAAGTTGAAGAACTTGTAAGCGTAAACGGAACGGCCGCCAGCAGAAACGATTGCGCTCGTGAACTCGTTGGGAAGGTTCAATTCAGAACCACCAAAGAAGCGGGAGAAAGTGCTCGTGGCGCTCATGTTGGTGCGGGGGAAACGGAAGGTTACCGCAGACTCAATGGCACCAATTGTTTCGATGATGGCAACACCAGTACGACCAGTGAAGGGTGTACGGGTTTTGAGCGTTCCACGAAGGATGTTCGGTGTGGGGGAGTAGGATTCTTTGATTTGTTGGTTGCGGGGTTCGAAGGCGCGTGAACGAAGAGCCAAAGAATAGCTGTATCCTTGGCGAGCACCACGAACAGTGATGGTATGGTTGATGTTACGGCGAAGGTTTTGCTCGGCTGGGAAGATTGGGATTCCACTTTCGTCAAAAGCACTTGCGGAGAAATCATTAGACGTATATTCGCGGGTTACGACTTCACGGAATACAGAACGACCGATAACGGGAAGTTCAACTTCCTGACCATTTACAGTAACAGTAGCGATACCATCGATTTGGCCAAGTTCGTTGACAGTGATGACGGGGAAGTCAAGGTCGGTGTCGCGGAATCCATCGTTAGTGAAAAGGCGATCGGTTACTGGAAGAACGCCATCACCAATTTGGGAGCTAACTTCTTTGCAGAAGAAGGAGGATTCACCCTGAGCGGAAACATCGTCGAAGCAATCCTCACGGCCTTCGGCAGAAAGAACGTACAAGTCTGTGAAACCTGCGGCACCACCAAGAAGAACAGGGGGCTCCACGGGGGTGAAGGCATTAGCAGCCTTCGGTGCAGAGGTAGCGAGGGCAAAAGCGCCAAGAGCCACCGTTGATTTGATGATCGTGTTGATCATGGTCATTTTCCTGAACTCCTTGTGGTTATGAAGAAAAAAATAAATTGAGCGTTTTTCAAGCAGTACACTGCTGAAAGTAGAGAGTTAGCGCAGGGGATCAAGCATTTTCTCTTCTAAATTCCCCAACCTTTTATCGCTGGTTTATTTACTTGCTTGCTTCCAGCCTCTGAATCAATTCCTGCAACTTACCCTGAGCCTTGCTGTCGGTCTCCAACGGGAGTCGTTCCTTGAAAAAATCCAGAGCTGCTTTCTTATCCTCCGACCAGTAAAGCCCCATGTAAGCGGAAACACGTTCCGTTGCGGGGAGCTTTTCTGACTCTTTCGCCAACAGCGTTTCCATCAGATGGTTCTGTGCTTGTTGCCGCTCCTGACTACTCACTGAATCAACTGTTGCGCCAATTTTGAGGGTGAGTTCCGCCGCTTTGACCGAAACATTCATTTCCTCCGGATAAGCCGCCGCCGCACTCCGCACCCAATTCAACCCATATTCGGAATCCATGAACGTCCCCAAATCCATCCGGGCGATGAATTCATCCGCCCCGATCGGAGAAGCCGTCGGTTGATCCAGAATTGCCATCAACTCGTAATCCACATCCTCCTGAAGCTGCGGATCATCCGATACACCAAACGTGTTGGGTTGTACCCGGAAGAGCATAAAGCTACGAATATCAGTGCTCTGCTCCAACGGGAGAATTCCCGCAATATGATCGCGCAGGGTATCCGTAAGATTCAATGAGTCGATCAAGGACATCCGCTGTTCCTCGGAAAGCGCCTTGTACAATTCTGGAATTCCACCATATTCGGCTACTAAACGGGCCAGCGTTTCGGGATCAAAAAGGTCTTCCTCATCCAAGGAACGTTCGGGTTCCACCTTCTGAAAAAATTCATCCGTTTTAGCTTTTGATTGCTGCATATCTTCCGGAAGGGCATTAATTCCGTAGGGGTCGCGCAACTCCGTGTTGCCAGATTGCACCGCCGGCGTTTGTGCTGGTGCAACAACCGCTTTTTTTGTCGAGTCCTTCTCCGGGGTGGTCCGACTACCGCGGTTGGATTGGATAAAAAGAAGAAGCCCCACCAGAATGATGGTGGAGCCCACAATACCGATGAGGAGAGGTTGTTTATTCATTGGTGAAAAAATCTCGGGAAACAAATTTTGTCTCCTTTGGTGGAGACAAAAGTACCTAACTCAAGAGTCAGACTCCCAGCCGGCGTCAAGGGATTGGTCTTTCCCCAAGGATTTATGCCGGTTGAAGAATAAAATCCTGGCCCAGTTTGGTTCGCAGAAGGTTCTGAATGGCATTGAGGGTATTTGCCGTGGAGGTGGGGCAAGAGCCGCACGCCCCCTGATAGCGAATCAACACAATGTTATCTTCCACACCCACCAACTCCACGCCACCGCCGTCGCCGGCCAACGCGGGGCGAACGAAGGTCTCCAGAAGATCCTCAATCTGATTCACCACATCCCCGGCGGGGAGTTCAGCCCGCTTTTGAGCAAAACTCGCCTTCTGGGCATCGGCAAGAGTCTCGGCCTTCACACGGTCGAAACCGCTGATATGGCGCTCCAAGCAGGCGTGCACAATTTGCCAATCGGTCAGGCGGCTTCCGGAAAGGGAAACAAAGTTCTCCGTAATCAGAATGGTCTCCAAATCTTCATTCAGGCCAAACAACTCTTTGGCCAACGGGAGTGAAGAATAATCCTCATGGCTCATCAGGTTGATCTTCTTCCCGGGCGCCAGCAGTTCCTGATCGGTGATAAACTTATAGGCGTTGGGGTTGGGAGTTGGTTCCATATCAATAATTTGAATGATCACAGGACACACCTTAATTCTCGGAAGTTTAACGCGATGGGGCGAAACCCGCCACTCCATCACTTGCAACCCGTTCCCCGGCATTATTTATGCCTTGTCCCAAACCGCAACAACCGATTCGGTAATCCTCCTATCCTCAACCCACCTCAGGATGCCCTGCATGAGCCCCGCTGCCCAAGCCACTGAAACACAAACCATCCCCGATCGTAGTTCCCTTCCGCTGGAAGACACCTGGAACCTTGAAGCCATCTATCCCACCCCCGAGGCATGGGATGCCGACTTCCAGAAGCTCGATGAGTTGCTTCAACCGGTGCTTGCCCATCAGGGAAAACTCCACTCACCGGAATCCCTCGCCGCTCTTTTTGACGCGGAGGATGCCCTCTCGCTTCTCCTCGATCGCCTTTATACCTATGCCCATCACCGCGAAGATGAGAACACCAAGGACGCCACAAATCAGGGGCGGCAGCAGCGCATGATGGGCAAGTATGCCCACATCGCCTCACAAACCGCGTGGATTAATCCCGAGATTCTCTCCAAGGATGAGGCCACCCTCAAAGCCTGGCGCGATTCCCCCGTTCTCGAACCTTATCGCTACACCTTGGATGTCTTGCTTCGCGAGAAACCCCACGTTCTTTCCGACAAAGAGGAACGTCTTCTCAGCCTTGCAGCCGAACTCTTTCAAAACCCCTACAACACTTTCAACTTCCTCACCAACGCCGATCTCACCTTTCCCGACGTGTTGGATCACACAGGCAAACCCCAGCCCCTGAGCAATGGCCGCTACGTTAAGTTTTTGGAAAACCGTGATCGCGGGGTGCGCCGCACCGCCTTCGAGACGTTCTATGATCGCTATATCGGCGTGGAAAACACCCTCGCCTCCACCCTGGCCGGGAAAGTCAAGCAGGACAACTTCCGCGCAAAAGTCCGCAACTACCCCGATGCCCTCACCGCGGCGCTCAAACCCAAGAACATCCCCACGGATCTCTACTCCAACCTCATCAATGCTGTGCATGAGGCCCTTCCCCTCTACCACGATTACGTCGATCTTCGCCGCGAAGTGCTCGGACTCGAGACCCTCGACATGTGGGATCAACACGTCCCCATCGTCCCTGATTTCGATCTCAAAGTCTCCTGGGCTGATGCCAAACTTCACGTCCGCGAATCCTGCAAAATTCTGGGTGAGGAATACATGGGCGCTGTGGATGAATGCTTCAACAATCGCTGGATTGATGTTCATGAATGCAAAGGCAAACGTAGTGGCGCTTATTCCGGGGGCTGCTACGGAACCCCCAACTACATTCTCATGAACTATCAAGGGAACCTGAACTGGGTCTTTACCCTCGCTCACGAGCTCGGCCACTCCCTCCACAGTTGGCTCGCCAACAAGAACCAACCCTACCGATATGCGGGCTATACCATCTTTGTGGCGGAAATCGCCAGCACCACCAATGAGGCGCTTCTCCACCACCACCTGATGCAAACCGCCGACGATCCCCGCTTCCGCGCCTATCTGCTGAACCACCTGTGCGATTCGTTCAAGGGGACGGTCTTCCGCCAAGTGATGTTCGCCGAGTTTGAACGCATGATCCACGAAATGGATGCCGCCGGGGAACCCATCACCGCCCAATCCCTTTCCGATGCCTACTACAAACTCAACGCCAAATACCACGGCCCCGCGGTGAAGCCTGATCAACGCATCAGCCACGAGTGGTCGCGGATTCCCCACTTCTACTATAACTTCTACGTGTATCAATACGCCACGGGGTTCTGCGCGGCGCAGATTTTCTCCCAGAACATCCTAACATCTCCGGAAAAACGCACCAACTACCTCAACTTCCTGCGGTCTGGCGGCAGCGCCGATCCCTTGGATGTTGTCAAACGCGGCGGTGTGGATCTTCTTGATTCTTCTGTGTTGACGAACGCCTTCTCCACCTTCAAAGCCTGTGTCACCGAACTCCGGGAGCTTCTCGTCAAATGAATCCAATCGCCAAACGCCTACTTCTCGCCACACTCATGGGCTCGCTCATCGTTCCGCTAACGAGTTGCGAAACCCTCGGAGCGGTCTCCAAAGAGTTTCTCCTCAACGCCCCCAAACCCGAAGTCTTTTTCAGCAACCTGCAAATCGCCAACCTCACCGAACAGGCGGCGGAACTCGATCTCACGCTCGATGTCAAGAACCCCTACCCTGTCCCCCTTTTCGCCAAGAAGCTCGACTTCGCCCTCTCCAGCGCGGGGGAGCAAATTCTCTCCTCTGTGAGTGAAGAGCCCATCAACATCGGCGCCCGCAGCACCGATCCCGTGAAGCTCCGTGTCAAGCTCCCCTACACCGAAGCGCTGAAATCACTCTCCACCATCAAACCCGGTGCGGTGATTCCCCTCACCACCGCGGTGAATCTTTCTCTCACCGGTGAGGAAGTATCGCCCCTCAACTTCAACGTGGAGCGCACCACAGATGTCCCCATTCCCGCCGTGCCGGAAATCAAAGTGGAATCCGTGAAGTGGGAGGAACTTTCCCTTTCCAAGGCGAGCGCCAAAATCAATCTCGCCATCATGAACACCAACAGCTTCCCTGTGGACTTGAGCACGTTGGATTACACTTTCGCCCTGGCGGACATGCCCGTGGCCAAAGGGTTGATTGAAGAGGCCATCAGCCTGCAACCCGGCGCCGAAGAAACCCTGCAACTCGGCTTCTCTTTGGAACCGAGCAAGATGGGCTTTGCGGCGTTCAACATGCTGCGCAGCAAAAACCTCGAGTATGATCTCAAAGGAACGCTCGGCGCGGGAACGCCCTTCGGCCCCATCGATTGGAAGGTGGATAAATCCGCCAAAACGCCTCTGCTGGGGAATTGAGTCTTTGGCTTCTGTTCTGATTACTTGTTGTGGATGTTCCCAGAGATTTGAGATTGAACGACCTCAGTTTTTCAAGAGTCTGGAATTTAATATGTATACGAGTGCTCGGTCATCAGGTTGCATAAAATTGTCTATTATTTACCTGAATTCGAATAAATCAAATTAACGCAAAGGCGCAAAGAACCGCAAAGGGACGCCAAGGAATCTATTTTTCTTGAACATTTACGGTATGAAGTAATCTGATGGCCTGTTTATTCTATTCATTTTACGTTACTAAAATGGATTACTTACTATTGAAAACTTTGCGTCACTTTGCGGTTCTTTGCGGCTTTGCGTGAAATAAACTAATCTACAGTTTTGTGAATCAAAGATTTTTTCGCGACATCACAATCGAGTATTGGTATATAATGAGCGCAGAGCCGCAGAGAGCGCAGAGCATTCAACACTTATGATTTTCTAAATGGCAGGAATCTCCGATAAATCCCTTTGTTGAACCACTTACAGGGTTCATTTCATTTGTTTTGTTATGTACCCGGGGTGGCGCTTCGCTGACCCCGGGCTAGATGAAGTATATGCCTTTCAGGCATTATTATTTTCTTGTTTCTCTCCGTCTCTGCGCGCTCAATTTCCTTTTCTAGTTTCCACTCAACCCCCAAACCGTTGGCCCACGGTGATCAACTTCCCGTTCAATGCCGCCAGTGCCTCCACTTCTTGTTTGCCGGCAAACTTTATCCGCGTGATGAGTACCAGCCCTTGCCCGGTTTGAACCACCACGCCGCGATTGGCAAACGTCCCCAAAATCGTTCCCGGAGCCGGAAGGTTCTGTTCATCCTCAAACAACTCCTCATCCACCCACTCGCGTGAGGCGGCCTCAATTCCCGTGATCTTTACTTCGCGGTCGCCGAGCGTGGTACTCGCCCCCGGCCACAAGGCAAACCCCCGCGCTCGACAGATAATCCGTTCCGCGGGGGACTTCCAATCCACCACGGCATCGCTTTTTTGAATCAACGGGGCGTGAGTGGCTTTGCTGTGGTCTTGCTCGGTCACAATCATCTCGCCGGATTCCTCCACCTCCTGGAGCACCTGAAGCAGCAAATCCGCTCCCACCACGGCCAGCATGTCCATCAAGCTCCGGGCGTCGTCATCCTCCAGAATATCGACCTCCTGCATGCGGACGATGGGTCCGGTGTCCATCCCTTCGTCGAGCTGCATGATGGTGACGCCGGTGGTTTTCTCCCCCTCGGCCAACGCCCATTGAATCGGGGCGGCTCCCCGGTATTTGGGGAGAAGCGAGGCGTGGATGTTCAAGCAGCCAAACCGGGGGTGATCCAAGATTGCCTTGGGGAGCAACTGACCGTAGGCCACCACGATAGCGGCGTCGCAGGGGTATTGCTCGAGAATCGGTTGCAGAGCCTCGGGGCGGCGGATGCGTTCGGGTTGCAGCACGGGGATTCCGTGGGCCAGCGCCGTTACTTTTGTGGGGGGCGGTTGAATCACCTGACCCCGTCCCACGGGGCGATCCGGTTGGCAAATCACTGCCAACACCTCGTGCTCACTCTCCAGCAACCGCCGTAAACAGACATCGGCGAATTCCGGAGTCCCCATAAACAACAAACGCATCGTAAACACTTCCTTGGCATACAAACTGAAACTCTTGCACAAACCTTAGGCATTATTCCGATTGCCTTGGGAGGAATGGCAAGTGCTCCTTTCTTGTGAGTCCTGCAATCTGAATCGGAAAGGCTTTTCCCCACGATGGAACCCGCCCGCCTCCTCCTACTTCTTCTCGTCCCGCCCCTTGCTGTCTTCATGGCAAAAGGCTTCGGTATGGCCTTCTATCTCAACCTGGTCCTCACCATCTGCTTCTACATTCCTGGGTTGTTTCATGCCCTTATCGTGGCGCTCCTGAGCCAAAACTCTGGTCAATCCGCCTCCTGATTCTCATCAACTACCGGTTTCCTGTTCACTCAATCGACTGCCAAGCCTCTCAGGAATTTCCTGAATCAACCGGTTGCTGGTATAATCAGGGGTAATTCTAGACAAGCAGCCCAATAAATCTGGTTTTAATCCAAAAGTCTGCTTGAAACCCCCCGAGCTTTGTAAGAAATAAAACCTGTACAAATTGAAAAAGTTTTGAATTCTTTTGTCTAAATTTTTCTAGACGAATTTCCCCCTTCAAAACCTTGCCGTTTGGAACTTACTCGAAAGGGCGGTCATTTTTATGGAATCAGCCGTTTCAACCAGCACTCCATCGGTACTTATTATCGAGGATGACGAAGTCTTCCGCCAGTCCTTGGTGGAAGTGATCACTCAACTCAACTTTGAAATTTCCGTCGCCTGCTCCATGCAGGAGGCGCTCGACCACTTGGCCCAATATCCCGTGGATTACCTCTTCCTCGATCTTACCCTTCCCGATGGGGATGGCGTGCAGTTGATTGAGGACAAGGACCGTTACTCCATTGAAAAGCTCATCGTGATTTCCAACGAGAACAGCCACCGTTCCGCTGCGGAAGCCATGAAGATGGGCGCCGATGAATGCCTCACCAAACCCGTTAGCTTCAACCAAATCACCGAATTACTCAAGAAATGGCAAGTGGAGCGCTCGCAGCCGAACGCCAAGGCGCGCCCCCGCCAGCAAACCTCACGTATGGCCTCCAGCAAAGTCCTCTTCCCTGATAAATCCACCAACATCGTCCATCAGCAAATCATGCGGGTGGCTCCCAGTCACGCCACCGTGCTGTTGCAGGGGGAAAGCGGCACCGGCAAGGAAATCGTGGCCCGCAAAATCCACGAACATTCCAACCGTGCCCAAATGCCCTTCGTCCCCGTCAATAGCGGCGCCATTTCCAGCACGCTCATCGAGTCGGAACTCTTCGGCCACGAGGCCGGAAGTTTCACCGGAGCCGTTCAGCGTCACTTCGGCTGCTTTGAACAGGCCCAGGGTGGAACTCTTTTCTTCGATGAAATCACCGAAATGCCCAGTGAGCTTCAGGTGAAGCTTCTCCGCGTTCTGGAAACCGGGCGATTCCGCCGCGTGGGCGGCCGCACCGAGATTCAAGTCAACGTGCGTTTGATCGCCGCCACCAACCGCGACCCCAAAAAAGCCATCCAGATGGGGAAACTCCGCGAGGATCTCTATTATCGCCTCAACGTGTTTCCGCTTCGGCTTCCCCCGTTGCGTGATACTCCCCACTACATCCATGAGTTCGCCCTCCTGTTCCTCAAAGAGTTCAACGCTCTTTACAAGGACACCAAAAGCTTCTCCTCTGATTGTATGGAGGCGATGCGCCAATACGATTGGCCCGGGAACATCCGCGAGTTGCGCAATTCCATCCACCGCGGATTCCTGATGCATGATTCTGTGATTGAATCGGTGTTGGAGAGTGAGGCACTCGCCACACTCAAACCACAGGAACAATCCAACGGCAGCCAAAAGGTAAGCTTCCACGTCGGAACATCCCTCGCCACGGTGGAACGCGTGATGATCCGCACCACTTTGGCCAACTTCAACGGCGACAAAACCCGCGCCGCCAAGTCGCTCGGGATCAGCCTGAAAACCCTCTATAACCGCCTTGCTTCCGAACGGAAAGACCCCATGAAGCTCCCCATGTAAGGGGAGCTTTGCTTCAAAAACTCCCTATCGACGCTCCGCCACGGGTGATTCCAGGAGCGTCACTGTTCCTTTGTCGGCATCCAATTCCGCCATCACACCGATGGGGAGGCTGAGGTTGTCCGTCACATGGCCCACGGGGAAATCCAGCACCACAGGATAAGGGCGATTCTTGAAGTGATCTTCAAACACTTGCCGAAGCGTATGGCTGCGGGTGGGGTCATCGGTTTCGCATTTGTGGAATCGCCCAATAATCACCCCTTCCACGTTGTCCAAGATACCGGCATGTTGTAATTGCCAGAGCATACGATCCACGCGGTAGGGTTCTTCTCCAATCTCTTCCAGAAAGAGCAGGTGCCCTTTCCCGTTCTCCGGAATGCCATAAGGGGTCCCGTGCAAGGCATGAATGAGGGAGAGATTCCCCCCCACCAGTTTGCCGCGAGCCTTGCCGGGGACGAATGTCTCCACGGGGACGCTTGCCGGCCGCAGGGGGAGCGTCATCGGGTAGGCGGATTCGGGGCTTTCCAGCACCGCCCAGAAGTGATCAATCGCAAAACTCTTATCACCTTCCCCCACATAGAAGTAGGTGGGGAAGGGGGAGTGAAACGAGACAATTCCCGCTTTGGCGTAAAGGCCCAGATGGAGAGCCGTGATATCGCTGTAGCCAATCACCGGTTTGGGATTCTTGCGGATCAGGTCATAATCCAGAAAATCCAGAATGCGTGCGCTGGTATAGCCGCCGGCCACGGGGAAAACTGCATCCACCTCGGGGTTGGCGAAGGCTACATTAATAAGTCGGGCGCGCTCCTCGTCCGGGGCATTCAGGAATCCGCGGTATTGAGTCTCCAGATTGGGCTGATACAAAATTTCATATCCCTTGGTTTTCAGCCCTGCGGCGCCCCCTTCAATTCGATCCGTGCTCTGGGACCTTGCCGGTGCAACAAACGCAATCGTGTCCCCCGGATTCATTCTCATGGGCTTCCGTACCCCTTGACCTCCTACACATCCCGTTGAAAATAAAACAACTAAAGCTAGAATCATCAAGTGGCTGGGGTTCATTAATGTACCTCGGTTATGTCTTTGGGGACTGGGTTTCCGCTGAAATCCGGAAGTACTTATCTAAACCAAAGCACACCTGCACAACTGATTTTGCATCACCCGGTACCAAAAAGCGGAGGCTCCTCGCACCATGTCCCCTTCTCCCAACATTCTCCCTGCTCCCGCTGCCCCCCGCCTTACCTCGCTCGATGCTCTCCGGGGAATCGCCATCGTGGCGATGTGTTATTCCGGGCTGCTTTATGGACTCAAGGCACTCCCCAGTTGGATGTTCCACGCGCAAATTGCACCTCCAACCTTCAAGTTCGATGGCAACCTTCCTGGCTACACTTGGGTGGATTTGGTTTTCCCCGCCTTCTTGTTTTCCATGGGTTGCGCGATGCCTTTTGCCCTGGGTCGCCGATTGGATAAAGGCGCGGGACTCTTTCCCACCATCTGGGGGGCGGTGGTGCGCATGGCGATGCTCGTTTATTTCGCACTCTACGTCCAAAACCTCCAGCCCTATGTTATCAATTCTTCTCCTGATGCGCACACCTGGTTTCTCGCCCTTGCGGCATTTGTTTCCTTGTATCCTGTCTTTGGGGTCCTACCGAAACACTGGAACAACCCCACCCAATTTGCCGTCAGGGTGGGCGGTTACGTGGTCACTTTTGCGTTAATGGTGTATGCCGTTCTTCTTCGAACCCCCGAGGCCACCATCGGCGAGGTGGGACGTTGGATTTATCTGCAAGGCAATTACTGGACGGTGTTGAAGCAGCTCGCCTTCAAGTCCGATATTATCATTTTGGTGCTCGCCAACATGGCTCTCTTTGCCGCCGTGCTTTGGATCATCACCCGCCGAAGTCATGTGCACCGCATCGGGGCCATGGTCCTCGCCTATGCCCTGTGGCGTACCGAGGGCTTCGAAGGCGTTTGGCAGGAACAGTGGCTGAACAACAAGTTTACGATTGTTTGGCAAGAAGTCTGGTTTTTCACAAAAGCTAATCTCGAACCCACAACCATCGATCTCGGTTGGTTCTACAATTTCAACTACCTCAAGTACCTCCTCGTGGTGCTTCCCGGAACCATGGTGGGTGATTATTTTGTGCAATGGTTGGCGGGGGAGAAAGAGGCGACCCCGTATTCCTCCAACTCCAGAGCGCGCCTGATGATTTGCGCGGTGTTGAGCCTTGGTCTTGTGGTGCTCTGTATGACTCTCCTGCACGCACGCGAACTCCCCTTCCTGAAAATCGGAATGTTTCAAATCAGCTGCCTCAACGCCACACCCTACATGGCAGCGTTGATGATCGGTACCATCACGTATCTTCTCCCGGCGAAAACAGAACGTGGCGGAACCATCCTTCGCCAACTCATCCTGGCGGGGACGTATCTGCTGTTCCTTGGATTGATCTTCGAGCCCCTCAAAGGAGGAATCAAAAAGGATCCCTCCGATGTTACCTACTACTTCGTCTCCAGTGGTCTTTCGATTTATCTGCTGCTCTTCTTTTTCATTCTTGGGGATTTGCTCCGCTGGGAAGCGCCCTTCCGGATGCTGGTTCTCAACGGTCAAAATCCGTTGCTTGCCTACTTTGGAATTCGAAACCTTCTCGCTCCACTCACCATGCTTGCCTTCATTCCCATTAGCGATAGCAAAACGGGAATCGTTCAAATGATGAGTATCAACCAGATGGTGGTGGATTTGATCAACTCAATGTGGGAAATACCGGAACAAGCCGCCTGGGGTCTTGCAGGATGGGCGTTTGTCAAAACCCTGCTGCTCTCCATCGTGATTGCCGAACTCACCAAACGCAAAGTCATTTGGAAGTCCTAACAATTCAACGCTTACTTCTCTGTCCCCCATTCCGGACGCACATAGAACCCACCCATCAATCCTAGAAAAAGGCTCACCACCAACACCGTAAGCAGTGTTTTCAAGGATGCAAGACCATACACCGAAACCAACAACGATTGTAACGCCGCCAAACCCAGCACCACCGGACCAAGTAACCCCAAAAGCACCGCGCTCCGTTTGTACTCCCTGAAACGACTCGCCAGAAACCACGCCACGATCGGCGTTACAATCGCCCCGGCAAGAAACAGATACTCAGCCAAATTTGATTCCAACAACAGTGTCACCATTCTATTTCTCCTGCTTTTCTTTGGAATCGGTGAGTTTGGGTACTCTCACCTGCGAGAGTGTATTCCACGTTTGAACTTCTGCTTTCAACTCGGGATTCAGGTGAATGATCCGTTTGAGCGAATACTGATGCAACGCACGCGCAAACCACTCCAACACCCAGCACACTATAGAGGCCTTCCACAACTCTCCCAAGGGAGACTCTGGATTTCCCCACCACGCATAACTTGCCAGCACCAAGCACAGCACACAACCCGTCATCAGCAACTCGGCAAGGGTCAAGCTCAGAGCGGCACACCACTCATGCCATCCGGTAGTCCGTCCCCCTTGTTGATCGTCAGGCGTGGCATCTGTCATTTTCTTAGTTTCCCGATCCAGTGGCGTTCACGTATTCCCGGGGGATGCGGCGCCCAATCTGGCAAGTAATCTCATAGGGAATCGTTCCCGCCCATGTGGCAAACTCTTCCAACAAAATTCGCTCCTCGCCCTGAATCCCAAATAACACCACTTCCTCCCCCTCCGGCAGGGGAGAGACGCCGGTGATATTCACCATCGTTTGATCCATGCAGACACGACCGATCATCGGTATACGCCGTCCCCGCAAAATCACCTGTCCCCGATTACTCAAGCGGCGTGGAAGTCCGTCCCCGTAACCAATCGGGAGAATGCCCGTCGTTCCCGGTTCTTGAAACACAAACGTGCGCCCGTAACTGATCGCTGAGCCCGCCGGGTGATGATGCACACTGGTAATTGCCGAACGCAGGCTCATGACCGGTGACAATTCCGCATCCCGCAATGCTGGGTTCGGGTGAGCGCCGTACAGCATCATTCCGGGCCGATAGTAATCGAACGCCGCCTCGGGGTGAAACATCGCCGCGCCGCTATTTCCGGTATGAAGGATCAGACCGGGAAAGCGTGAGCGGAATTCGCGAGCAACTTCCGCAAAACGGCGAAGCTGCTCGGCTGTGTAATTCAGGGAATCCTCATCAACCTCATCCGCCACGGAAAAGTGCGTCATCAAACCCTCCGGAACAATCTTCAGTGTCCCCAAAGCATCCAGGACGCCGGGGATTTCTTCCGGCAGAAATCCATAACGGCCCATTCCGGTATCCACCTTCAGGTGAACCGCGGGGCGATGCTCCAAACCGGCCAGTGCCTTTAATAATCGATGATTCCCAATCGCCACTGATACATGTGCTTCAGCGAGGGGTTGCAGCGCTGCAGGAGAAACGGGTCCCATCACGAGAAGGCGGAGCCGCTCTTCACGATGAATCGAACGCAGCAGCAACGCTTCATCAGCCGTGGCAACGGCAGCCCAGCTGCTTCCCCACGCAACCACTTCATGCGACAACGGAACCATGCCGTGCCCGTAGGCGTCCGCTTTGATGACGGGAATAATCCCACTCGCGGAGGAACCCTTTTTTGCCAGCCGCAACGCATAATCCAGATTACGCCGAAAAGCCGCGCAATCCACCACCGCGCGGGTTTCCCGTAGGGCGGCGAAAGGCACTGAAGTCAATTGTGTGGCAATCATCGGCATTTCCATGTCCCCCAAATCAAATTCTGCCCGTGGCCATCAAATGCCGAATCAGATCGCGAACGCACCCGTGTCCCCCATCAGAGGGCGCTACAAATCGGGCTTCCATCAGCAACTCAGGCTCGGCGTTGGCCGGGCACGCTCCATAACCCACCGCACGGATGCACGGCAAATCCGGGAGATCATCCCCCATGTAGGCAATCTCCTCCCAATTTAGACCGCGTTCCTTCTTCCATTCTTTCAATACAGGAAGTTTATTACTTATACCCTTGGCTACTAATTCAATACCCAACTTATTGGCACGAGCTGGAGTAAACCCAGACTTCTCACCCGTGATGATCCCCACTTCAACCCCCAGCGCCTGAATCATTTTGATCCCGGCACCATCGCGAGTATTATACTTCTTCAGCGCCTCGCCTTCCTGATCATAGTAAAAGCCTGCATCATTCAATACACCATCCGCATCCACCACCAAAAGCTTGATTTTTGGCACACTTCGCTCAGGAGTGTATCCTTCTCGGCGGACAAGTTGTTCGAGATGCCACTTGGGTATTTGATGCAGCGGTGAAGCATGAACAACTTCTCCCACATCCACCAATTCACCATCTCCCGGAAGCCCCTCCATTCCGATCGCTCCCACAGTGATGCTTATGTCATACTTCCGAAAACCTGAAACAAGTTTTCGCCCTACTTCTCGATTGTAAGCTTTTGCAACCAACTGAATCACACGTGGCGAGAGCAACGGGTATGCGCCATTCACCACGAGCGTTGGTTCTGAATACCGGAGAGAATCCGCCACGAGAACGAGGCAATTGTTGCTGTGTCCCTCGATGGAATGCTGAATCAGAGAAGCCAATTCCTCCTGGGGTACCACGATCTCTCGCAGGCAATCCAAATCGGCATCCAGAAATGCTTGAAGGCTCCAATCAAACAGTGGTCTCCCACCCAACTGCTGATTCCACCAGCCTGCTTCGG